>CACYGL010000009.1 GCA_902773995.1 uncultured Coriobacteriaceae bacterium
CTCCTGCTGGAGGAGAAGGAGCGCGCGGCCCTCGTTGGTGGGGTCGTTGGGAACGGCAATCTGCGCGCCGTCCGCAATGTTGGCCAGGTCAGAGGACTTTCCGGCGTAGATGCCAAAGGGCTCGTAGTGGATGGCCGCCACGCCCACCAGGTCTGTGCCGTTCTCGTCGTTGTAGTTGTTGAGGTAGTTGATGTGCTGGAAGTAGTTGGCGTCGACCTCGCCCGAGCTGGTCACCTGGTTAGGGATGATGTAGTCGGTGTACTCCTTAGTCTGAAGGTCGATACCCTGCTCCTTGAGCTTGGGCGCGGCAAAGTTGTTGAGGATCTCTGCGTGGGGCGAGGGGGACGCGGCAACCGTGAGGGTCTGGCTCTGCGCCGAGTCGCTGGCGGCAGAGCTGCTGGAAGACGAGCTGGAGCCGGAGTTTCCGCAGGCGGCAAGCGTGGTTGCGGCGAGTGCGGCAAGACCGGTGCCAATGAAGTTCCTTCTGGTGAGCATGGTTGGTTCCTTTCTGTTGGAAAAATGATGAGAGTGGTAGTGGAGCGCGATGCCGAGAAGCGCAACGCATTCCTGCTAGCGGTGGTCGATCTTCTTTGCGATGGCGTCGCAGGTGCTCTGGATTACCTGCACCAGTATCACGATGAGCACGAGCGTGGCAATCATGACCTCGTCTTGATAGCGGTAGTAGCCGTAGCGGATGGCGATGTCACCCAGACCGCCCGCGCCAACTGCGCCCGCGATGGCCGTGTAGCCCAGGACCGCGATAAGCGTAATTGATACGCCGCGGACGATGGAGGGCAGGGCCTCGGGAAGCAGGGCGGAGACCACGATGCGCGGGATGGATGCCCCGCAGGCCTCGGCTGCCTCGATTGCGTCACGTGGGACCTCGGCCAGGGACTGCTCGACCATGCGTGCCACAAACGGCGTGGTGGAGAGCACCAGGGGAGGAATCACGCCCTGCACGCCGGTGGTGGTGCCCACCAGGGCGCGCGTGATTGGGAACACCGAGACCAGAAGGATGATGAACGGTATGGAGCGCCCAATGTTCACCACCCAGCCAAGCACGGCGTTGAGGGCGCGCATGGGGCGGAGCCCCCGCGGTGCGGTAACGCAGAGAACAACGCCCAGGAAGATGCCTATGACGTACGAGAAGGCCGTCGACACAAAGAGCATGACCAGCGTGTCGGCAAGCCCCTGGCCAAGAAGCGAGCCGTACTGGGCAAAGAAGGACGAGAGGCTACTCATTCCAGCTCTCCTTTCCCAGAAGCTGGCGGGTCACTTCGTGCTGCGGGTTGGCGAAGACCTCGGCCACGCTGCCCTGCTCAACCACCTTGCCGGAGACGAGCACGGCAACGTCTTTGCAGATGTCCTCCACGACCTGCATGGAGTGCGTGATCACGATGATCGTGACGCCCGTCTCGGCATTAATGGTGCGCAGGAGACGCAGGACCTGCGCCGTGCTTGCGGGGTCCAGGGCCGAGGTGGCCTCGTCGCAGAGGATGTAGTCCGGGTGGCAGGCCAACGCGCGGGCAATGGCCACGCGCTGCTTCTGGCCGCCCGAGAGCTGCGCCGGGTAGGAGCCGGCTCGGTCTGCGAGGCCAACGCGGTCCAGGTAGCCCAGGGCCTCCTCGCGATTCTCCGTCGTGACCTTTCCTGTGCTGGCAAGGTAGGGGAAGCAGACGTTCTCGAGCGCGGTCTTCTGCGCGAGAAGGCCAAATCCCTGGAAGATCATCGCCACGTGGCGGCGGTACTCACGGAGCGCGGCCCCCTTGAGGTTGGTTACGTCGACGCCGTCGACCACCACGCGCCCGGAGGTGGGGCGCTCGAGGAGGTTGAGACAGCGGACCAGCGTGGACTTGCCGGCACCGGAGATACCAATGATGCCAAATACGTCGCCGGTGGGGATGGTGAGAGACACGTCGTTTAGGGCGTGGACCTCATTGCCTCCCTCAAAGGTCTTGCAAAGATGTTCCAGAGAAATCAAAACGTGCACTCCGCTCGATGCCGCCTGCCAATGGGACGCACGGCCCTGTGCAAAAGCCGCGCTGGTAAGACGCCCGGTCCCTCTGCGCTGGCGGCCTGTGCCGGGTGATGCGGCGGGCTGCTAGCGACGAGGGTGCCCGGGCTTGGGCATCTGCTGGCGCATGAGCGCAAAGGTGTATGTGCTGGTCGTCGTATTCATGGTCCAACACTGTAGCTAGCGTCTGGCTGAATCTCAAATCGTTATTCACGTTGGCTAGTTATCGTCGCAGGCGATAGCAATGGTCGATGCGCCTATGCGCGCTCTGGAATCACGGCGTCCACGCAGAAGGTTGTGCCATTTGCCGAGAAGGTCAGCGTGCCACCGTAGCGCTCGACAATCGCTTTCATCGAGCGTGTGCCAAACCCGTGGTTGAGGGGGTCGCCTTTAGTGCTTGTTGGAACGTCGCCTTTGAAGCTCTTTGCGCTGGCAGTGGGGTCGTAGTAGTTCTCCACGTGGACGGTTACGGTCCCAGCGCGTCGACGCACGATGAGCGAGATGGACCTTCTCGTTGCGTCACCCAGACGCTCCACGGCCTCGATGGCGTTGTCAAGCGCGTTGCCAAAGAGGGCGTAGAGGTCGGCCGGCGCCATGAAGGCCAAGGCGGCGCCGTCAGCCACGCAGGTAAGGGTGATGTTGCGGCTCTCGCACAGCAGGCTCTTCTCGGTGAGGATGGTGTCCAGGGCGTCGTTGCCGGTGCGGACCTTGGAGTCGTACACGTTGATCTCCTACGCCACGTTTTCGAGCGCGGCCCTGTCCACGGTCTTCTCGCCTGTCGCCAGCGAGCGAATCTGGTGGCGCAGGTCGTGGCATTTGATGTTGATGGCCTCGATGTTCTCGCGTGACAGCTGGTACTGGCGCTCCTGCTCGGCGCGCACCACGACTAGCTCAACCTCGGCAATGATCACAAAGACGCAGATGAGCGCATGGAAGGCGCGCATGCACAGCGTCACGGGCAGCGCTAGGCTTCGGGTCACCACGTACTTGAGAATGAGGTCGAACTCGATGATGCCAAAGACCACCACCACGACCATAGCAAGCATGGCGGGGTTGCCGCGCCCCTCGAGCCCCTTCGGCTCGATGCGCCTAATAAAGAGCAGGTAGGCTATGGCATAGACTGTGGTACAGCTAATGGCGGTAAGCCATGCGTTTCCGCCTGTCACGATGCCGGGGACACCTGCCGCGCCAAGGATGAGCCCCACAGTCTCTCCGATGCTGCTTGCCAGGTTTTGGAGCGCGTAGCCTGCGGTGGCGCAGAAGGTTGCCGCCCAGGGGCTCATCTCGAAGCAGGCGAGAAGTGTCGGGATGGTGACAAGGAGAAATGCGGTGCAGGTAACGAGCCCTCCGATGATGCCCAGCGAAAGCGGGTAGCTGGCATCGATGCTGAGGACAACCAAAGAGCCGTCATCGGTGCTTCTGGTTCCTGCGAGGAAAGACGTTAAAAGTTCGGTGGCAAAAAGTAGCCCGAAGGCTGCGACCGCCCTTGCTATGGGATGCTGCCTGGTGGGCTGTCCGTGGGCGAACAGGCACGCCGCAATTAGGACCTCGACAAACAACGCAGAGCCGTCTACAGCGTACTTAAGTCCCAAAGCAAGCGCTTCGGCGCCAGGCATCATATGGTGCCCCCAAAGTAGCGCGCAAGCGTCTCGAGGCAGGGCTTCTTGCGCGAGCGGCTAAAGAAGAGTTGGGTGCCATCGTCCAAACGCACGGAATCGCCGAGAACCTCGGCTACATGTGCCATGTTGGCGAGGCACCCTTGGCTCACGGTAATGAAGAGGTCCTGCGGTAGTTCTTCTCGCGCGCCACTGATGCTGCCGCGTCGGCGAAGCGGCTGCTCGAAGCCAGCTACGTGGTAGAGCAGGTCGTGCTTAACAAGTTCGACGTACACGATATCGTTCACGTTGATGACGCGCGTGCCGTTGGCGGTGGGCAGCACCATGGTGTGCGCCGCGTTCTTCTCCATTACCCGTAGCGCACGCCCCATGCGCATGGCAAAGTCTCCGTAGCTCACTGGTTTAACCATGAAGTCCAGCGCGTCTACCTGGTATCCCTTTACGGCATATTGGGCGAGGTTGGTCACAAAGATGAGCGGCGTGGAGGCGTTCTCCTCGCGCAGCAGCTGGGCGGCCTCCATGCCGTTGATGCCCGGCAGGTCTATGTCCATGAAGATAAGGTCAACGACTCCAGCTTCCGAGAGATCAAAGGCCGTTGCCAGACGTGTCACCAGGAAGCGGACGCCCTGCTCGGTACCAAAGCGCTCGAGGTGCGCGGATAGCGTGTTTGCCGCCTGGTCGTCATCCTCGACCATGAGCACCTTGTACGTGGTCAACGGGCGTCCCCACCTCATTCCAAATCTGTCCCGCGAGTGACGGAATTGGTCACCTTTTGAGTTTCTCCAGCTTAGCTGAACTACCTTGCCTTCTGGCTTTGGATTAGGGCGGGGGATGCACCTCGCCCGCAGACGCAACGGAGGGAAGAGATGGGAAAGAAGAAAGGCGAGGGAGGCACCGGCGGCGTGCGCACCGTAAGCCGCGCCCGCAAGGTGGGGAGGGTCATCAAGACCATCCTCAAGTCTGTGCTGGTTGTGGTGCTTGCGGTGGCGATGGTGGGCGTGAATATCATGCTGCCCAACAGCATGATTGCCCGGATGGTCAACAACATTGCTGGATACCAACAGTCCTGGGATAACTCCAAGGCGAACACCGCAGGGCTTGACCTGGACTACTACAAGGCGGATTACGACAAGGACAGCATTGGCGACGCGGAGAAGCAACTTGACCGTCAGATTGCCAACGAGGGATACGTGCTGCTCAAGAACGACGGCAATACGATGCCGTTTGAGCAGGGCACCACGTTCAGTTTCTTTGGCGAGTCCGTCAAGAACCTCACCGCAACCCAGAGCATCCTCACGCAGTTTACCGGTGCCAAAGGTAACTCGAACCTGCTCAAGGACTCTTTTGAGAGCCGCGGGCTCGAGGTGAACCAGACCCTCATGGACTTCTACACCAAGGGTGCGGGCAGCAAGTACACCATGGGTACCGGTTCAATCAACTTTGGCGCAGCTGAGGACTTCCGCATCAACGAGTGCCCGCTCAGCGAGCTTGAGTTTGCCGATGGGGTGCTCGATTCTACGAAGGGCACCGTGCCCGTGTTTGTGATGCGCCGCGTTGCGGGCGAGGGACGCGACATGCCGCGTTCCATGTACAACCACGCCACAAGTGCGGAGGATAAGGCAAAGACCTATCTCGAGCCCGACTCTACCGAGCTGGAGATTCTCCAGTACATCAATGACAACTTTGATAATGGCGTAGTGATTCTCAACACGGCCTCGGCGCTGAACCTGGGTTGGCTCGAGCAGTTCCCAAACATCAAGAGCGTTCTGTTTGTCCCGTCAACGGGCACCTATGGCACCGATTCTCTGGCGGACATCTTTGCCGGCGAGGTCAGCCCTTCTGGCAAGACCGTCGACACTTTTGAGGCTAACTCGCTCAACTCCCCAGCTGCCCAGAACTACGGCGACTATCAGTACATCGATGGCGATGGAAACCTTACCGGCTATTCGTACGTCTCGTATGCCGAGGGCATCTATGTTGGCTATCGCTACTACGAGACCCGATACGAGGATGCTGTCCTTGGCCAGGGCAACGCTGGCGACTTTGACTACGACAGCGAGGTTGTATACCCGTTTGGCTACGGCCTGAGCTACACCACCTTTGGCTGGAGCAACTATCAGGCCAGCTGGGATGGCACCACGTGCACCGTGTCTGTAGACGTTACCAACACGGGTGATGTCGCGGGCAAAGACGTTGTTGAGGTCTACGCACAGAGCCCCTACACCGACTACGACCGCGCGAATGGGGTCGAGAAGAGCGCGGTCCAGCTGGTGAACTATGGAAAGACAAGGCTGCTTGAGCCTGGCGAGACCCAGACGGTTTCCGTCACGTTTGACCAGGATATGCTCAAGGCCTATGACGCCAACGGGGCCAAGACGTACATCCTGGATGCTGGCACTTACTACGTTACCGCTGCCCACGATTCCCATGACGCAGTGAACAACGTGCTTGCTGCCAAGGGTGCAAACGTGGCGGGCGACGCCTCCCGCGTGAGCACCTACGTGCCGAGCAACACGGACGTCGATACCATCACCTATGCGACCGACACAAAGAGCGGTGCCGAGATAACGAACCTCTTCGACGACGCCAAGGGCGACATCACTTACCTCACCCGTGCGGACTGGGAGGGCACCTTCCCCAAGCATGACGGAACGCCGCTGGAGGGCAATGTGTCCACCTGGGGCGCAGAGATTAATGCCGTGGACGAGAATGGCAATCCCGTCTCGTACGCATGGGGAAAGGTCGCCAGCCCCGAGCTGATTGATTGCCTCAAGGGCCTTGACTCTGGCAACCCCGTGAGCGATGCGACAATTGCCGACACTCCGGTCTATGGTCAAGACAACGGTATTTCGCTCATCGACCTGCGTGGCAAGGACTATAACGACCCGATGTGGGACCAGCTGCTTGACGAGCTCTCTGCCGAGGACTATCGCGAGCTTGTCGGCCATTCTGGGTACGGCTCCAACTTTGTCCAATCTATTGGAAAGCCGTTCAACATCGATGCCGATACCGCAGCTGGTCTTATCTACGGTGGTACAGGGATGATGTTCTGCTCGCCAGTCGTGATGGCACAGACCTGGAACCAGGACCTCGCTTCGGCTTACGGTGCGATGATTGGCAATGAGGCGAACATCGGTGGGACTACTGGGTGGTACGCGCCCTCGATGAACATCCACCGCACGCCCTTCACCGGTCGCAACGGCGAGTACTACTCCGAGGACCCCGTTATCAGCGGAACCGTTGCGTCGCTTGAGATCAAGGGTGCTGCCGAGAAGGGCGTCTACTCCACCATCAAGCACTTTGCCCTAAACGACCAGGAGAACCACCGTGGCGACGGTGGCATTGAGCAGGGATGCGCCACGTGGTCAAACGAGCAGGCGATTCGCGAGATCTATGTCAAGCCCTTTGACATCTGCATGCACGTGGGTACCGTCGACGAGAACTATGTTGAGCAGGGCGCGGATGGCTCCTACTCCATGGCAACGACCAAGGTTGATGCTTGCCAGGCAATCATGAGCGCCTTCAACCGCGTGGGCGCCACGTGGGCAGGCGGAAACTACGCCCTGCTGACCAGTCTGGCTCGCAACGAGTGGGGCTTTAATGGGTGGATTGTTACCGACTCCGCAAACTCTGCCGCTCCGTATATGGACAGCAGCCAGATGATTCGCGCTGGCGGTGACTCGCGCCTGCGCTCAAACGAGAACAACTACCAGTACGACGCGAATAACTCCGCCGAGTATCACTACGCGCGCGAGGCCATTCATCACCTGCTGTACGTCACGGCAAATTCCAAGGCCATGGAAGGCGCGATGCCCGGAAGCGTCTACGTGCCTGGCCTGCAGGCGGTCGACAAGGTTCGCATTGGCGTGACCGCCGGTGGCGCCGTAGTGATTGCGCTGGTGTTCTGGACCGGCTGGCGCAACCACAAGAAGCGCGCGGCCGAGCGTGCTGCCGTGGCGGCGGACGTTGCTGCTGCGGGCGACGGCGGCGAGAAGTAGCTTCGTGCTGCTCGCATAGCGTTTGGCTTGGCGGGTCCGCCCCATGTGGGTGGGCCCGCTTTTCTCGATGCATGGGCGGTGTTCATATTTTTATTGACAGCAATAACGGGAGGATTCCATCATGCCGGTTGCCGCATGAGCCGTCACCCAGTCTAGCCAGTGGTCTTTTTGCCCGCCATTATTGCGCGATTTTCCTGGAAAGTAGTGTATTACCCCAGTTAAGAGGGTTCTTATCAAGAAATTTCGCGCAATAAATGACAACGAGAAACCTCGGCATTCCCAGGACGAGGCCTTAAGGAGAGCCGAAGGGGTATCCCTCCCACCTGGCCAGATGTTCTTTATTGGTTTTTGAGAAACGACTACGGCTATCCCTGGCTACGAGAAGGGCGCGGAAATAGCGTCACCGAGAGCCCCACCATCTCCCTGTGCCAGCCCGCCGGCGAACGGCCAATCACCCACAATCCACGGCACGCGCTGGACAGTCTGTGGCAGCTACCCCTATCACCCAGCCGCCCCTCTTTAAATGGCCTTTAAGGTGCGCTTGGCTTGGAAGGGAATGTCCGGTCAACGCGAAGATGCCAATCTACATGGAGGGGCAATGAAACAAGGAAACGTCACGCGCAGGAACTTCCTTGCGGGGTCTGCGGCAGCCGCTGCGCTCGCGGGACTGGCAGGCTGCTCAGCAGGGCCGTCGGGCGAGAAGGATGCCGCAGCTTCGCTGCCCAGCGCCGACAAGTACCCCATCGACCCGGACGGCTCCGACGTCCAGGCAAAGTGGACGAGCGAGGAGACCCGCGACGGATGGACCCGCTACACCAACCCGGATGGTGGTGCCGAGCTGGGCGTCATGGACACTTCCAAGGTGATCCAAGTGGACGGCCTGGCCTTCAAGGACATGAACGGTAACGGCAAGCTCGACCTCTACGAGGACTGGCGCCAGAGCGGAGCAGATCGCGCCGCCGCGCTGGCCGAGCAGCTCTCTGCTGAGGAGATTCTGCCTCTCATGTTCCACAACGGCATGATGAGCGCCACCGCCCCGCTCGATGATGACTCGACTGAGCTGCTCAACGAGGGCATGCGCGCCGGCGTCTCTCGCGCAAATTCGGATATCGACTCCTTTGCCTCGGACATCAAGTGGATCAATGCGGTCCAGGAGTACTGCGAGAAGAACGGCGGCTGGGGCATCCCGTACATGAACTCGACCGATCCCTACCAGCTCTACGACATTCCCGACAACCACTGCCTTACTGCCGCAATGGACCCGGACCTCTGGAAGAAGGCCGGCATGTACACCGGCAGGGCGTGGCGCGCTACGGGTGCCCGCGTTAACCTCGGTCCCCAGGTGGACATCGGCACGAACGTGGTGTGGACCCGCCTTGGTGGCTCTATGTGCGAGGACCCCGCAGTGAACCGGGACATGACCAAGGCCTTCGTTGGCGCCATGCAGTCGACTACCGATGACAGCGGCAACGACCTGGGCTGGGGCACCGACTCCGTTGCCTGCATGCTCAAGCACTACTGCGGCCCCGGTGCAACTGAGGGCGGCCGCAACGACCACAACGACGCCGGCAAGTACGACGTCTTCCCCGGCGACAACTACGATGCCCATCTCATCCCCTTTGTCGATGGCGGCATGCACCTCGACGGCGAGACGGGTCAGATGGCAGCCATCATGCCCAACTACGGCATCGCCTACAGCGACGACGAGGAGTACGGCGAGATCGTTGGTGGCGCCTACAACAAGAAGGCCCTCGACATCCTGCGCGATACTGCTGGCTGGGACGGAATGATCACCACGGACTGGCAGATCCTGCGCGCCACTGACTTTGGCAACCGCTGCTTTGGTACCGTGGCCGAGCTCACCGAGCCGGAGCGCTTCGAGAAGATCCTTGATGCCGGCGTTGACCAGATTGGCGGCGACTGGGCTCCCGACGTGGCCACAGATGGCTACGCGCTGTACGCCAAGGACAACGGCGAGGATGCGGCCCTTGCCCGCGTGCGCGAGTCTGCCCGTCGTATCTTCACCGTCATGAATGACGTGCAGCTCTTTGACAACCCCTACAACGAGACGAGCAAGGCGAAGGAGGTCCTGGAGGACACCGACGCTGCGGCATTTGGCCAGGAGGCCTCCGACAAGGCCATCGTCATGCTCAAGAACAAGGGCAACGTTATCTCAAAGCAGGGCATCACCGGTAAGCCCAAGTGCTATATCCCCCAGAAGCTCTCCGGCGGCGGGATGTTCGGCGGCGGAAGTGCGAGCTTCGCGCTTGCCGTCGATGAGGACATCGCCAACGAGCTCTTCGACGTTGTGACCGATACGGTTGGCGAGCCCACCGGCACGGCGCAGTCGTTTGGCCCCATGGCGTCCCAGACCGATACCGGCGAGAAGGTCTACCAGGAGTCCGATGTCGTCCGCGCAACGGCGGACCAGCTTGCCGACTGCGAGTACGCGGTCTTGGTCATCTCGAGCCCCGACACCGGCGCCGGCGAGGGCGGTGGCGGGATGTTCTCGACCGAGCCCGTCCCCGAGGACCAGAAGTACCTGCCCATCTCGCTGCAGTATCGTCCCTACACGGCGGACGGCCCCAATGTTCGCCAGGTATCCCTTGCCGGCGACATCCTTGAGGACGGGACCAAGGAGAACCGTTCCTACTATGGCAAGTCCGTTACCGCATCAAACGAGAGTGACCTCGACCTGGTGCTCAACACCCGTGCCGCGCTTCCCGCCGACGCCAAGCTCATCGTTATCGTGGAGGCCACCAACAACGCCCAGTGCTTCTACGAGTTCGAGGAGGCGGCTGACGTCATCCTCTGGTCGTGGGCAACGTCGGGTCGCAACTTTGGCAAGGCGTACGGCAGGATTCTCAAGGGCGAGACGGAGCCTTCGGGCCTGCTCCCGTGCCAGATGCCCAAGGACATGGACACCGTGGAGGCCTCCCTCGAGGACGTGCCGCGCGACCTGGATCCCTATGTCGACTCCGAGGGCAACACCTACGACTTCTGCTATGGCCTCAACTGGTCCGGCGTGATCGATGACGACCGCACCAAGACCTACAAGGTCGCACCGCTGACAAAGCCCGAGACCATCGAGCGCTAGTTTCATGGGGCGCGCCCGGTCGCGTTGAGCGCCGGGCGCGCTGTACACTCAGAGAGGAACGGGGGTAGTTCCGGGAAAAACGGGGGAGAGCTGCATGTTCAAGGTTCTCATGGTTGAGGACAGGGCCTCTGACGCCCAGGCGCTCGAACGCATGCTCGCGCGCTACGCCGAGGAGCATGACGAGGACTTCCAGGTCACGAGAGTTGCGACGGCCATGGAGCTTCCCGAGGACCATAACCCCTACGACCTCATCTTCATGGACATTGGTCTTCCCGGGATTAACGGCATGGAAGCGGCGCAGCTCCTGCGCAGCTACGACACGCAGACCCCGCTCATCTTTGTGACCGACCTCGCGCAGTACGCGGTGCGCGGCTACCAGGTCGACGCTCTGGACTTTATCGTCAAACCGGTCGAATACTACGACTTTGCCCTTAGGCTCGACCGGGCGCTCCGGATAGCGCGCAGGGAGAGAAACGACAAGGTGACCATCGTCACGCGCGATGGCATGCGCGTCTTTCGCACTTCCGACCTCGTGTTTGTTGACATCATGGGACACGATCTGAGCTACCACCTCGCAAGCGGAGAGATCGTCTCGCTGCGCGGAAGCCTTACCAAGGCCGCCGAGCAGCTTCCCGAGGAGAGCTTTGTGCGCATCTCGAACAGCTGCCTGGTCAACATGGGGCACATCTGCGCCGTTCAGCGTGACTGCGTTCGTGTGACCACGGGGGAGAGCCTCTTCTTCAGCCGGCCCAAGCATAAGGCGGCCCTTGCGACAATCACCGACTACCTGGGAGGCAGCTTCTGATGGGGTTTCTCAGCGCTAACGTCCCCTACCTTGCCAGCCCCATCCTCACGATGCCCTTTGTGTCTGCCGGGATGGCGTGGCCCGATATCGTGTTTGTGGTCCAGCTTGTTACCTTCTCGCTGGTGATTCTTCTCTGCTATGCGCTGGTCCTGCTCCTCTTTGACGCGTCTCCTGCCGCCGTCCTCTTCTGCGTCTCGGCGGCTTACATCATGCAAAACATCGCAAGCGGCCTCGACGGACTTATGAGGACGCTTCTTGTGCCCGCGGGTGCTGCGGTTGACACCTGGGGATTCACGCTTGTGGGGATGGTTGGGCTGTGTGCTGCGGTGTATGCCGTGTGCTATCGGACAATCGTCCGCAAGATTGAGCGGTATGGCTTCTCGCCCGTTAAGGGTGGGTCGGCGCTTGTCGTCGTGATGATGGTCGTGCTGGTGTGCCTGGCCTTTGACCTTGCCAACAAGTGCTTCTTAACCGCCTGCGGCTTGCCCACGCGCATTGTTGTACTGTACCGGGCAGTCCACTTTGCCACCTGCATGTTTGTGCTCTGGATGGAGTTCGAGCTGCTATACAACAAGCACCTCGAGCAGGATGTTGCTGTGATGCAGCGTGTCCGCTCCGACGAGGAGCGCCAGTACCAGCTCTCCAAGGACACCATCGACGCCATCAACGTCAAGTGCCATGACATCCGGCATCAGATTCGCCACCTTGAGGAGGGTGGAGTGGCGGTCGAGAAGGGCGCCCTCGAGGACCTTGCCCAGGAGGTGCGCATCTACGACTCCAAGGTGAAGACTGGAAACGACGCGCTGGACACCATCCTCAGCGAGAAGCGCCTGCTCTGCGAGCGAGAAGGCACGCGGCTCACCTGCATTGCCGACGGTGCCGCGCTCTCGGGCCTCTCGCCCGCCGATCTCTACTCGCTCTTTGGAAACCTCCTAGACAACGCCATTGAGGCGGTGCGCCGTCTGGACGGCGCGGAGCGCAGGACGATCAGCCTGGTTGTCTCGCGGCGCGGTGACATGGCGGTGATTCACGAGGAGAACTACTTTGACGGGGACGTGCGCTTTGAGGGCGGGCTGCCCGTCTCGACCAAGGGCGACCCCCTCAACCACGGGTTTGGCACGCGGTCGATGAGCCAGATTGTGGAGCGCTACGGCGGTTCGATGAGCATGCGCGCCCAGGGCGACCGCTTTGGGGTCACCATCGTGCTGCCAGCATAGGGGCTGACGCCGCAGCGAGTGTTTCGTACGCGCCTGCTGCGAAAACCTACCCTCCGGCGATAAAAGGGCGCCGGAAGGCACCCTTTCGAAGGAATCATGTACGAAACGCCTGATCGGACGTCAGTTTCTCGCCGGAAGCGCGTTTTTACCGAGATGGTGGTACCGAGTGGGGCAGTGGCCGCGCGCGGCCGTCGTTCAAGGTGACGCGGTGGAGCATGGCCCATCGCCGATGCCCGCGGGTATACTGGGAACCTCAGGCAAGAAGGCGCGGAGGTCCCATGGAATCGCTCTACACGAAGTACCGCCCAAAGACGTTCGAAGAGGTTGTTGGCCAGGAGCACGTGGTCGAGACCCTCAAGCGCGCGGTTCTCGAGGGCAAGGTGAGCCACGCGTACCTCTTCTGCGGCCCGCGCGGCACTGGCAAGACCACCATGGCGCGCATTCTGGCAAAGGCCCTCATGTGCCAACGCGGCGCAGGTCACCTGCCTGACGGCACCTGCGAAGAGTGCCAGCTCATCGCGGCGGGCGAGCATCCGGATGTGCTTGAGCTGGACGCTGCCTCGCGCACGGGCGTCGACAACGTCCGCGAGGAGATCATCAGCCGCGTCAACTATGCGCCTGTTCGCGGCAGCTACAAGGTTTACATCATCGACGAGGTCCACATGCTCACGCCGGCGGCGTTCAATGCGCTGCTCAAGACGCTCGAGGAGCCCCCGAGCCACGTGGTCTTCATCATGTGCACCACCGACCCGCAGAAGATCCTGGCCACGATCCTCTCGCGTGTCCAGCGCTTTGACTTCCACGCCATTGGCCCCAACGAGATGCAGGCCCACCTTGCGTACGTCTGCACGCAGGAGGGCTTCACCTACGAGGATGCCGCGCTTGAGCTTATCGTTCGCCATGCCCGCGGTGGCATGCGAGACGCGCTCACCTCGCTCGAGCAGGTCTCGGTCTTTGGTGACGGGGCCATCACGCTCTCGGCCACCCAGGACCTCTTTGGCGAGGCAAACGGTGCCGTTCTGGGCAACGTCACCAAGGCGATTGCCGAGAGGGACGTAGCGTCGCTCTTCGAGGAGGTCTCGCGCCTTGCCGCCGAGGGGCGCGACCTGCTGCAGTTCACGCGTGAGCTTGCGGCTCGCATGCGCGACGTGTACGTGACCGCAGTGGTGGGTGACCCGTCCAAGGTCATCGCGGCATCCCCGGAGGAGCTTGCGAACCTCTCGTCCGAGGCAACGGCATTTGGCTCTGCGGACCGTATCGCGCGCGTGCTGACCATCCTGGGCGAGGCCTCAAGCGATATGCGCACGGCCACCAACCAGCGCCTCGTTCTTGAGATTGCGCTGACGAGAATTGCCCGGCCAGAATCCGACCTCACGCTGGAGTCGCTTGCCGAGAGGATCGGAAACCTCGAGCGACAGGTTGCCGCGCTTTCGGTGCCCGGCCGCGTGGCGGCGCCGGCTCCCGCGCCGGCTGTGCCAGCACCAGCTCCCGCGTCTGCCCCGATCGTCGCGCCCGTCTCGGCACCAGCCCCGGCTCCGCAGCCGACGCCGGCGCCAACGCCGCGTCCGGCTCCGCAACCAGCGCCTGCGCCAAGGCCGACCCCCGCTCCGGCGCCGCGGCCAGCTCCGGCACCTCGTACGGCACCGCAGTCCGCGTCCGTCTCGGCTCCTGTTCCGCATTCGGAGCCGGCACCGCAGCACGCTCCCGCCCCGCGTACTTCGGCTGCGCCGAAAGCTGGCGCTCCCATCACCGATGGCGCCACACTGCAGCGCAACTGGAAGCGCGTCACCGAGGGCCTCATGACCAAGTCGGCGTCCAGGGGTTCTCTGCTCCTTAACTCCACCATCGTCTCGGACGATGGTGCAAAGCTCACCGTCTCGCTGCCTACGGGCTCGCACTTTGCGGCCCGCATGCTCGAGCGTGCGGATGTCCGCGAGCTCTACCTGCCCATTGTTGCGAGCGTCTTTGGGCCACGCGAAGTCATCTTTGTTGAGTCGAGCCTCTCCAGCCAGGCGATAGCCCAGTCCGACCGAGTCGCGATGGCTCCGCGCCCGGTACCCGCTCCTGCGCCTCAGCCAGTACCTGCACCTGCGCCACAGCAGACGCCAACGTCGTACCCCATGCCGTGGGACCCCGTTGCGCCCGCGGGGCAGCCCGCGCCCGCTCCAGAACCGCCCGCGGGTGAGCAGGTCCCGTACAGCGACGCGGATGCCTCTGCCTACGAGGAGGACGCAGAGTTTGGCGCTCCTGCGCCCACCCCAGCGCCGCAGCCGGCCCCAGCACCAAAGCCCGCGTCGGCGCCGCAGCCGGCGTCAGCACCGCAGCCGCCCGCGGCCAAGCCGGCGCCAGCTCCTTCGCCAAAGCCCACTCCGCCCGCCACGCCCCCGGCAGACGACGCCCCGGTCCTCACCGAGGAGTTCGCCAACATCGCGGCGATGCTCGAGGACGCTTTTGGCGGCTCCGTGGTCGTGAAGCCGGATTCTCCGGACGCGCCCGTAGCTTCGAACGGGGAAGGCACAGACTAGCCCTACGGCCTTATCGGCCTTATACCAGCACGTATATCAACCAGTAACCAGGAGGAAGACATGTCCAAGGGATCCAGAGGTGGCTACAACATGGGCGGCATGAACCGCAACCAGATGATGGCCCAGGCCCGCAAGATGCAGGAGCAGCTCGTTGCCGCGCAGCAGCAGGCTGCGGCAACCGAGGTCTCGGCCTCGGCGGGTGGCGGCTCGGTAAAGGTCACGGCCACGGGCGACCTGCGCATCAGCTCCATCACCATCGACCCGCAGGCGGTTGATCCGGAGGACGTCGACATGCTGCAGGACATGATTCTTGCCGCTGTGAACGACGCTCTCGAGCAGGCAGAGTCTGCCACCGAGAAGGCAATGAGCGCCGTCACCGGTGGTCTCAACATCCCGGGGCTCTTCTAGGGATGGACCAGCTTAACGACGGGCACGCGCTGCAGCGCCTCCTCGACGAGCTGGGCAGGCTGCCGGGCATTGGCCCAAAGTCCGCCCAGCGCATCGCGTACTACCTCCTCGAGGCCGACGCGGAGGAAGCGCGCAGGCTGGCTACGGCGATTCTCGAGGTAAAGCAGCAGGTCCACTTCTGTCCCATCTGCTTTAGCTACGCTACGCGTGACACCTGCGACGTGTGCTCCGATGCATCGCGCGACCGCACGACAATCTGTGTGGTCTCCGAGCCGCGCGACGTCTCGGCCATCGAGCGAACGGGCAGCTACCACGGGCTCTACCACGTGCTTGGCGGCGTGATTTCGCCCATGGACAAGATCGGCCCCGAGCAGCTCCACGTGAAGGAGCTGCTCTCGCGCCTTGCCTCGGGCGAGGTTCAGGAGGTCATTCTCGCCACCAACCCGGATGTCGAGGGCGAGACAACCGCAACGTATCTCTCGCGTATCATCCGACCGTTGGGCGTGCGCGCGTCTCGTCTTGCCAGCGGCCTGCCCGTTGGCGGGGACCTCGAGTATGCCGACGAGGTGACGCTTGGCCGTGCCATCGAGGCCCGCCGCGAGGTATAGCAGCGCGGAGGGCTAGGATGGTACGGGTTAGACAATGCAGGGGGAGACAAGATGGGCTACGCATCGAATGACGAGAGGTACAGGCACTCCGCGCACGCTGCGGGAAGGCATGCCGCCGGCGGCCACAGGGTCTCCGGGGTTGGGGCGCACGCCATTCCCGAGGACGTTGACGACAGCGTCGCCCCGCGCCAGTGCGCGGCGCCGGTAGACTCTCTCCAAACGCTTTCTGCGGGCCAGGGTGCCCGCGTGACCACGCGCGAGAACGCTGCCGAGGCAGCCGACATCGCTCGCGACCGTGCCGAGCGTCGTTCGCGTAACCGTCGTCTCAACGGGCGCAACCGTCCGGAATATGGTTCCAACTCCGAGAGCAGGCCCGCGAACCTCAAGTCTGTCCTGCTTGTGATTGCCGGCGTGGTGGGGCTCTTTGTCATTCTCGCCATCGTTGCCTTTGTCACCTTCCTTGGCGCGCAGGATAATCCCCAAAGTTCGCAGCCCGTTGCCACCACGACGGAGGAGCCGCAGCAGGTCCAGACCACTGCGGACGGATCTGTTACGTACCAGGGCGTCTCCTATGCCATCGAGGCTGCCGGCGACGGTACCTATGCCGTGGTTGCAACTGACCCACAGGGCAACAAGACGCAGGAGTTCACCGTGAGCGGGACCCCCGTCACGCTCATCCTGTACAACTCGGTGATTGTGGTTCCGGAGAACAAGTCCGACGGCACCTGGGATGTTGTGGCGTATACGATTGGCGGTGACTCGGAGCCCGTGGCGGTGGCTGACTCCTCGGGCAACGCCATCACGGGTACAGGCACCATTGCGTCCGCTACGCTTGACGGTTCCGTGGTCCACGTGACGGACTCGACCGGTGCCACTACGGATGTGTCGCTCGAGTAGGTAGGTGCTCCGTAGGGCTCTGCTTTAGCCGCGGATTCCGAACGGTTAGCCGCCCCTAAACGGCGAAATACCGCGGCAAGCGTTCCGCCGGCCCCACGCCAAGCGAGGCTTGCGAAAGGCATCCTGCCGTCTTGTCTTGCCCACAAAACTTTCTTAATTTTGGGCTAGACAGACCTTGTGCACTCTGCGTATAATAGCTCCCGCACAACGCGCGTGGGGTATTAGCTCAGCTGGTTAGAGCGCCGGCCTGTCACGTCGGAGGTCGCGGGTTCGAGCCCCGCTTTCTTATGCGTATGAGATGTGCGAGAAGCGCCGGTCATACGCTGCGTGCCTACCGGCTATGCCATCACGGTAACGCATTACGACAGCGTCCCCATCACTCGTCCGAATTGATACGGCAAATAGTACAATTCATCCCGTGCCGTTATCGGACTGGTATCATTGGCACGATACGATTCCCACCCGCACCATGGAGACGCCCAGCATGCTCGCTACTACGAACGACAGCGCGCAACCGCAGAGAAAGACCAAGCTCGCCGTATTCGACTTCGATGGCACGTCCATCGACGGTCAGTCCGGCGCGCTCTTCTCGGTGTACCTGTGGCGTCACGGGCTCATGTCCGTTCCGCGCGCCCTCGCGCTTGCCTGGTGGGGCCTGCGCTACAAGCTGCACCTGCCCCAGAGTCAGGACGAGGCGCGCGAGCTCGTCTTTGGCGCGCTCGAAGACCTGAGTCATCGGGACATCGACAAGGTCATGCACGAGTTCTACGAGAGCACCCTCAAGGACCGCTATCGTCCGGAGGTTGCCGCAGAGGTCGCCAAGCGGCACGACGAGGGCTGCGTCACGCTGCTTGTCTCGGCAACGTTTGCCCCCATCGCCGCAGATGCCGCCAAGGCACTTGGCGTGGACGACTATATTGCCACCGGCATGGAGCGCGACGCCGAGGGCAACTATACGGGTCGTGTCGAGGGAACCGTGGTGCAGGGGCCCGAGAAGGTCGCGGCGGTCACGCGTTGGGCGGACGCCCACCTGGGCAAGGGCACATGGACGCTCGCATATGCCTACGGCGACCACCATACGGATGCAGCGCTCCTCTCGGCTGCCGCTAAGGGTTATGCGGTGTGCCCGGGGGAGACGCTTAGAAAGTTGGCGCGGCAGCACGGCTGGGAGATCCTCGAGTGGGGAGATTCTCCTGCAAAGATGAGCCGGAGGAGAGGCTAGCCCATCGGGTTGCCAGGAGGTAACAATGGAAATCTCGAGAAAGACAGACTACGCACTACGTATGCTTGCGGCTCTCGTCCAGAACCCGGAAGGCGTGGTTTCGGTGCGCACTGCAGCAAAGGACAACGACATTCCCTACTCGTTTGCGCGGTCCATCCAGCACGACCTTGCCCTTGCGGGAATTGTCGAGAGCACGCGTGGCGCCCACGGCGGCATGAGACTCGCCGTCGACCCGCGCACCACGTCGCTTCTCAAGCTCGTCGAGGCAGTGCAGGGTCCCGTCCTCATTGCCGCCTGTGACTATGCGGGGGAGGACGGCGGGCCCTGCCCGCGCATGGCCGAATGCCATTTCAATCCTGTCTGGTGCAACGCCGAGCGCATGCTGCGCGCCTACTTTGACTCCGTGACTCTCTACCAGGTTGTGATGGAGGGCAAAATGCCGCAGATGACGGGCTCGTTCAAGCTCGTGGGCAGCAAGCGCAAGCCAAAGGCCACGGACGAGTAATGCCGCCTGTCGCGGACCCCGGTGCCCTGCCGACCGCAGAGGAGCTCGCCGCGTTTCGCTCCACGGTGCTTGCGCGTGGGCGCGAGCTCTATCGCGACCTGCCGTGGCGTCGCACGCGGGACCCCTATGCCATATGGATCTCTGAGGTGATGCTCCAGCAGACGCAGGTCTCGCGTGTGGACGGCCGCTGGCAGCACTGGTTGGAGCTCTTCCCCACGGTTGACGCCCTTGCCGCCGCGGACTCTGCGGACGTCTTGGATGAGTGGCAGGGCCTGGGCTACAACAGGCGTGCGCTCTCGCTCTGGCGTGCGGCGCAGGAGGTCTCGGCGGCGGGCGGTTGCATGCCGTCTGACGAGGCTGCGCTCAAGGCGCTTTCCGGCGTTGGCCCGGCAACGGCCGCTGGCATCCGCGCGTTTGCCTTTGACCTGCCCGGCGTGTATCTCGAGACAAACGTGCGCACCGTGCTTCTCCACGAGCTCTTCCCCCACGAGGAGAGCGTTTCTGACGCGCAGCTGGTGCCCATTGTGCGCGCGGCCTGTCCGCCAGATGCGAGCGACCCCACGGATGACCCGCGCACCTGGTACTATGCTCTTCTCGACTACGGGGCGCACCTCAAGGCAACCGTTCCCAACCCTTCGCGTCGGTCGCGTTCGCATGTGCGGCAGTCGCGCTTCGAGGGCTCTCACCGACAGAAGCGGGCCGAAGTCCTGCGCATTCTTCTCGCTCACCGAGCCGACCCGCGCGGCGGCGTGGACCTTGATACTCTTTGCGTGGAGCTTTCGCGCGAGGAGCGCGCAGCGGGTAGAAGAGGTGTGGACGTATCGGATGCCCAGGCGTTACTGGCGGAACTCTCGAGAGAGGGTTTTTGTCATAATAACGGTAACATTTGGTGCATCTGATGCTACCATGGGAACCGCCTGCGAAGGCAGGTGGGACACGGCTTCGTGGCCCAATGTTTCCCCCAAAGAGGGGGAAGGAGAGGAGCAGTAATGGCAGTCGATTTTGAGAACTCGCAGACCAAGAAGAACCTCGAGGCAGCGTTCGCTGGTGAGTCCCAGGCCAGCCGCAAGTACTCCTACTATGCGAGCAAGGCTAAGAAGGAGGGCTACGTCCAGATCTCTGACATCTTCACCGAGACCTCTGGCAACGAGTCCGAGCACGCCAAGCTCTGGTTCAAGTACCTGCACGGCGGCGACGTGCCCGACACCCTGACCAACATCAAGGATGCTGCTGCCGGCGAGAACTACGAGTGGACCGAGATGTACAAGGGCTTCGCCGAGACCGCTGACGAGGAGGGCTTCAAGGAGATCGCTGCCAAGTTCCGCCTGGTTGGCGAGGTCGAGAAGCACCACGAGGAGCGCTACAACAAGCTCGCCGAGCGCGTCGAGAAGGGCGAGGTCTTCAACCGCCCGGGCGTCAAGGTCTGGAAGTGCCTCAACTGCGGCCACCTGCACGTTGGCCCCGAGGCCCCCAAGGTCTGCCCCGTCTGCAACCACCCGCAGAGCTACTTCGAGGAGCAGGCGATCAACTACTAGCGCTTTCCGCGTAGGTTTCGCCAATCTAGCGAGAGACAAGAGGCGCCCGTCCCGGATCCCCGGGGCGGGCGCCTTGCTTGTGGGGCGAGAGGTGCGCTTTATTTCTCGGGCAGAGCAGATGCCTGGTTGTTCCCGTAACGAAGGGCCTCGTACAACGCTGCGTTGGTGCTGTTCTCGTAGGGCGAGGCATAGAAGAGGCCGACAAGTCCAAGCGTGAGGTACGAAAGGATGTTCCAGCCAATGAACGACAGGTCAAGCACAAAGGCATTCCACTTGTTGCCGTCCATGAGGGTGCGGCTCTGCTTGCACGCCTCTGCTGAGGAGAGCGCGGGGTTCTCAGCGAGGAGATAGTCAACCAGCCGGTATTCGTATGCCTTCACGATGCCGGGAATCACGAGCAGCAATGCCCATGCGAAGATCTTGAGGTTCTTCAAGAACATGACCTTCACGATATTGAGGTAGTTGCTGTCAAATGCCCAGAGAACCTCTCGCACATTTGCCGGCTCGCGGAGGTTGAGAAACAGGAAGCGTTGGCAGCCCACTTGGAGGGGCAGAACGAGTAACACTCCGATCAGGATGCCGAGAACCGCGATGACAACTAGGGCTGTAAGCCCGATACCCACGAAGAATCCTGTAGCCAACTGGCTGTTGGTCGAGAGGGCAGAGGCGGGGTCCGCGAGCATGTGGGTGGTTTCGGAGAGGCCTTCGCCACTCGCGTCGGAAGAACCGCGGGAAAGCGACGTCGAGTAGGTGAGCAACGACAGGATGAAGGCGACGAGGACCGTCTTCCAGTAGTTACGCTTGAATGCAGCCTTGCCGCGATCCTTTAGTTCTGCTCTGGTCCACATGGCTTGCCCCTTCTGTTGGCCTGGTTGCGGGAGGTGCTGGCATAGTGTTCATGATGACAGCATATGGTATGGGATTGCAAAAAGCACCGACGGTGGCTTAATGACCAGTTAGAAAGTCAGTAGTTCGTCGATATCTGTTTACACGATAACAACCTATCCACACCTTGTGGAACTACGAGGGTTCCTTCTCGTCGCAAGGGTGGCTATAGTTGGGAGCCATGAAGAGGACACAGACATACCAACCAATTCCGGGCAGGCAGATGCCTTAGCCCGACCGCGAACAACAGTGACGTTGCCACGCGCTCGGGCTCATCCGGAAGCACCAGCTATCAGCAATCGCGATATCACACCAATTCAGAGCATTATGAGAAACAGGGAGCAAACATCATGGCTTTCGAACTCAACCCCGACTTCGCCAAGGATCCTGAGAAGCACTTCAACACCCTGCAGGTCCACGCCGGCTGGTCCCCCGATCCCACCACCGGCTCCGCGGCACTTCCCGTCTATGCTTCCGCTGCATTCGAGTTCAAGGACGCCGAGGACGGCGCCGCCAAGTTCGCCCTCTCTCGTCCCGGTAACGTTTATGGTCGTCTGACCAACACCACCACCGATGCGGTGGCCGCCCGCGTGGCAGCCATCGAGGGTGGCACCGGCGCCGTTGCCGTCGCCTCTGGTCACGCAGCCGAGATTCTCGCCCTCACCAACCTGGTGGGTGCGGGTGACGAGATCGTTGCCTCCGACTCGCTCTACGGTGGCACCTGGAACATCTTCCTGCACACCCTCGGCGACCTGGGCGTGAAGACCACCTTCGTCGAGAACAACGACATCGACGCCTTTGTTGCTGCCACCACCCCCAAGACCAAGCTTTGGTACGTCGAGACCATCGGCAACCCCCTGGTCGACGTGGCGGACGTTCCCGCCATCGTTGAGGCCGCCAACTCGCTGCCCTCGCCCGTGCCCGTCTTTGTCGACAACACCTTCGCGACCCCGTACCTCTATCGCCCCGCCGAGGATGGCGCGGCTGTCGTGATCGAGTCCCTCACCAAGTGGATTGGTGGTCACGGTGCCACGCTGGGCGGCGCGGTTGTCGACACCGGCAAGTTCGACTGGAAGCAGGATCCCGAGAAGTGGCACACCCTCGCCAAGCCCGACCCCTCCTATCATGGCCTGGTCTTTGCTGACGCGGCACCCGCAGCTCCCTTTGCCACCCGCGTGCTTGCCAACAAGCTCCGTGACTTTGGCCCCACGCTCTCTCCGTACGCGGCCCAGCTCATCGGCCTTGGCATCGAGGACCTGTCTCTGCGCGTCCAGCGTCACGCCGACAACGCGCTCGCCGTGGCCAAGTACCTCCAGGAGAACCCCAAGGTCTCCTGGGTGCGCTACTCCGGACTCGAGGGCGATCCCTCGCATGAGGTTGCAAGCCGCATCCTGCACCACGGCTTTGGCGGCGTAGTGGTCTTTGGCGTCAAGGGCGGCCGTGAGGCTGGCCTCAACGTGGTGAACAACGTGAAGCTCTTCACGCACCTTGCCAACGTGGGCGATGCCAAGTCCCTCATCATCCACCCTGCCTCCACCACGCACTCCCAGCTTACGGCCGAGCAGCTCAAGGCTGCGCACCTTTCCGAGGACCTCATCCGCCTTTCCATTGGCATCGAGGACGTGGACGACATCATCGCCGACCTCGACCAGGCGCTCTCCAACGCATAGGCTGCTGGTAGCGACTCACCAGTCTTCTCGCGTTCCTAATGCTTGTCGCCAAAAGGCTACTTTTGGCGAGAATTGCAACACAGACGGCCCTCCGGCGACGAATAATCGCCGGAGGGCCCCTTTTGTGCGCAGTAGCCTCAATAATGTGCCTTTCGGCGACATTGGGGCACGCCCCCGCGCACGCTACTTCCTCCGCTTGATGTAGCGGTCGGGCTGACCGGCGCTCGGGCAGATGTCGGCCATGGGGCACCCCAGGCACTTGGGTGAGCGCGCCATGCACACGTCGCGCCCAAAGTGAATCCACTCCTCGTTGACGTTGCACCACAGCTCGCGTGGAATCACGTCGAGAAGGTCCTTCTCGGCAGCCGCCGGCGTCGTTGCGCGGGTGAGCCCAAAGCGCGTTGCCAGGCGGAACACGTGGGTGTCCACCGCAATGCCATCTACCACGCCAAACGCCTTGTTCAGGACGATGTTGGCGGTCTTTCTCCCCACACCCGGCAGCCGGCAGAGCTCCTCCATGGTCCCGGGAACCTCTCCGCCAAAGTCCGAGACGATCATCTGTGCCGTCTCCACGCAGTGCTTGGACTTGGCACGCCAGAAGCCAATGGAGTGTATGACCTCGCCAACCTCCTCGGGGTCTGCGGCGGCCATGGACTGGGCGTCAGGCCAGCGCGAGAAGAGCTCCGGCGTCACGCGGTTCACGCCGGCATCGGTGGTCTGTGCCGAGAGCAGCACGCATATCACCAGCTCGAACGGGTTCGTAAACGTGAGGGCGCTCTTGACACCGGGGTACAGCTCGCCCATGCGCCGGCAGATCTCTGTGGCGCGCTCCCGCTTTGACTTCTTTGACTCTCGTGGCATAGCAGCTCCTCTCGTCTGTCGTCAATGATACCCAGTGGGCCGCAATTTGACATGGCGACAACGCTTGCCGTGGCCATTCCACCGGGGCTTCGACAAAGCCGCTCGGGCACCCAAAACCACCGCTCGCACCGTTATGTGGAACCGTTCCCGCACTCATTTGCCCAACACCTGAGCGACCCCGGTCAGTTTGCGTTTATGGAATATAATTGGAGAATGACGGGGGCGACGGCCAATAAACCGCACGTCACACCCCATGGGGGACACAAACGACGCGTGAGGAGCGAGCATGCAGACTCGTGACAGTTCTCTGTACTTGAGCGACGACGACCTCTACCTGCTGGCAAAGGGCGAGTGGTACCGCAGCTACGACAAGATGGGTGCGCATCAGGCCGTCGACGAGAACGGCACCGAGGGCTTCCACTTTGCCGTCTGGGCACCCCAGGTGAAGAGCGTTCACGTGATTGGGGAGTTCAACAACTGGGATGAGGGGGCCAATCCGCTCACCAAGACCAAGACCGGCGATGTCTGGCAGGGCTTTGTCCCCGGCGTCCAGATGGGCTCGCTCTACAAGTTCGTGATCGAGACAAACTCCGGCAAGCGCCTCTACAAGGCAGACCCATACGCGTTTTTCGCCGAGAAGGCCCCGGGCACGGCCTCGCGCACGTATGACATCAATGGCTATGCCTGGAGCGATGAGGCGTGGCTTGCCAAGCGTGCAAAGGAAGACAAGCTCAAGGCCCCGCTCAACATCTACGAGGTGCACCTTGGCTCGTGGCGCCGCCACGGGGATGAGCCGCAGGGAGACCCCCGTCCGGATGGCACCTACCCTGGCCCCGGCGATCCGTTCCCCGCGCAGCGCGGCGAGTTTTACTCATACGACGATCTCTCCGTCGAGCTGGTGGACTACGTGCGCACCATGGGCTACTCGCACATCGAGCTCATGCCCGTCATGGAGCACCCGTTTGACGGCTCGTGGGGCTATCAGGTGACGGGCTACTTCGCCCCAACCTCGCGCTACGGCGAGCCCAAGCAGTTCAAGCACTTTGTCGACGCCTGCCACAAGGCCGGCATCGGCGTGATTCTCGACTGGGTGCCCGGTGGCTTCTGTGCCGATGAGCAGGGCCTTGCTACCTTCAACGGCGAGATGCTCTACGAGAACGAGGTTCACCCCAACTGGGGTACGCACAAGTTCGACTTCTCGCGTGGACAGGTGCGCACCTTCCTTATCTCCAACCTGCTCTACTGGATTGACGAGTACCACGCCGATGGCATCCGCATGGATGGCGTCACCTCTATGCTCTACCTCAACTTTGGCGTGGACGACCCGCGTCTCAAGAAGTTCAACTCGCGCGGCACCGAGGAGGATGACGATGCCATCGCGTTTGTCCGCCAGTGCAACTCCACGGTGGGCAAGTACTACCCGGACGTCTCGATGATTGCCGAAGAGTCCACGGCGTGGCCGCTCGTGACCTACCCGCCCGAGGACGGCGGCCTGGGCTTCAACTTCAAGTGGGACATGGGCTGGATGAACGACACGCTGCACTACATGCAGACCGACTTCCCCTATCGCCCGGGCAACCACAGGCTGCTTACGTTCTCTACCATGTACCAGTTCAACGAGAACTTCGTGCTGCCGCTCAGCCACGACGAGGTGGTCAACGGCAAGTGCTCGCTCATCACGCGCATGCCCGGCGACTACTGGCGCCAGTTTGCAGGCATGAGGGCGCTTGCCTTCTACCAGATGACACACGCGGGCGGCAAGCTCAACTTCATGGGCAACGAGATCGCCCAGTTCATCGAGTGGCGCTACTACGAGGGCATCCAGTACTTCCTGGCCGAGCAGTACGACACCCACCGTCACCAGCAGCAGTTTGTCGCGGCGCTTAACGCGTTCTACAACGCGCACCCCGCGCTCTGGCAGCGCTCCTATACGAGCGACGGCTTCGAGTGGATTGACGCCGACAACGCCAAGCAGTCGATCATCTCGTTCATCCGCAGGGGCGACAGCCCCAAGGACGACCTCGTCATTCTCATCAACTTTGACGTGAACGCCCGTGAGGACTTCCGCCTTGGCGTGCCCGAAGAGGGCTACTACGAGGAGCTCTTTAACTCCGACGCCGAGCAGTTTGGCGGCTCCGGTGTGGTGAACATCGGCAAGCTCGAGACCAGCGAGACTCCTTGGAACGGCCGCGAGCAGTCTGTCGTCGTGCGCGTGCCGCCGCTGGGTGGCATCATCCTGCACCGCACCGGAGCGTTGAGGAAGCGTCGCGCCACCACCACGCACGCAAAGACCGCCACGACAAAGGCCACGGCGGCAAAGAAGCCGGCAGCAAAGGCAAAGGCTGCCGCCGCCGAGAAGAAGGCGCCCGCCAAGCCCGCAGCAAAGAAGCCCACGGCCAAGAAGCCGGCGGCGAGCAAGACCGCGGCCAAGCCCGCTGCCGAGAAGAAGCCCGCAACTCGTCGAGCGTCCTCGACAAAGGCGCCAAAGGCCAAGTAAACCGCCATTCGTCACGCGCGCCATACCGTCAGGCAACGCGCGCGTGACGAATGCGCCCGTATAATGAGACGGGAACGTTCTCACGTGATGTTAGGACGTCCCGTCCCGTAGGACATGACATTGGAGTCGCATGGCACAGGAAAAGATCTTCAAGGACACCGCAGATTTCGAGAAGCAGTATCGCGAGGCTTGCATGGCAGACCTCAGCAAGAAATTCGAGGACTGCACTCAGCTCGAGCGCTACCAGGTGCTCGCGACGCTCATCGCGAAGAAGTCTCGTAACGTTTCTGTGGCAACACACCAGAGGGGCGAGAAGAAGGTCTATTACTTCTCCCTCGAGTTCCTCCTTGGTCCGCTGCTTGACAACTATCTTCTCAACCTTGGCGTTCACGACCTTGTCGCCAAGGGCGTGGAGGACATGGGCGGCTCCCTCGAGACCATCTGCCGCCAGGAGGCAGACCCTGGCTTGGGCAACGGCGGCCTGGGGCGTCTCGCCGCGTGCTTCCTCGACTCCATGGCTCACGAGGGCATTGCTGGCTACGGCAACGGCATGCGCTACCACTATGGTCTCTTCCGCCAGGTCATCGAGGGCGGTCGCCAGGTCGAGAAGACCGACAACTGGCTTGAGAACGGCTTCCCCTGGGAGTCCCGCCGCGACTCCGACACGGTGATTGTCCAGTTTGGCGGCCAGGTCGTGCGCCACGAGGACGAGACCGGTCGCTACTGGTTCACCCAGGAGGGCGGCGAGAAGGTGCGCGCCGTCCCGTACGACGTGCCCATCGTTGGCTATGGCACCAAGAAGATCAACCGCCTGCGCCTCTGGAGCGCCGAGCCCTACGAGGAGAACTTTGACCTCGATGCGTTCAACGCCGGTGACTACGCCAAGGCGAACAAGTTCCGCTCCGACGTCGAGGCCATCTCTACGATCCTCTATCCCAATGACTCCGGCGAGCACGGCAAGATTCTGCGCCTGAAGCAGGAGTACCTGTTTGTCTCCGCTGGCCTGCAGACCATCCTCGGCACCTACGAGCGCGACTTCGGCCCCGACTGGGAGCACCTCGCCGACCACGTGGCCATCCACACCAACGACACGCACCCAGCCATGTGCGGCCCCGAGCTCATGCGCATCCTGGTAGACGAGCGCGGTGTGGACTTTGACCTGGCGTTCAAGATTGCCAAGCAGACCATCTCCTACACCAACCACACGGTCATGCCCGAGGCACTGGAGAAGTGGCCCATCGACACCTTCCGTGCCCTCATGCCGCGCCTGTACATGTTCATCGAGGAGATTGACCGCCGTTATCGCGAGAGCTTCCCCCACACCTTCGACGACTGGGGAGAGATGCTCAAGAACACCGCCATCCTCTGGGACGGCCAGGTGCGCATGGCAAACCTCTCGATTATCTTCAGTCACTCGGTGAACGGCGTCTCCGCGCTTCACACGAGCATCCTCGAGGAGGGTGTGCTCAAGGACTTCTACCGCCTCAACCCCGAGATGTTCAACAACAAGACAAACGGCGTCTCGCACCGCCGCTTCCTTGCCGAGGCCAACCCTGCATACGCGCGTCTCATCTCCGGCGCCATTGGTACGGGCTGGCTGGACGACGCCTTCGAGCTCGAGAAGCTCACGGCCTACGAGCAGGACGCCGGCTTCCTGGACGAGATGGAGAAGGCCAAGCTTGTCGACAAGCAGCGCCTTGCGGCCTACGTGAAGGAGACCTCCGGTGTCGACCTCGACTGCTCCATGGTCTTTGACGTGCAGGTCAAGCGCTTCCACGCCTACAAGCGCCAGCTCCTCAACGTGTTCAAGATCCTGGACATCTACAACCGCATCCTCGCAGACCCGCACTTTGATCCGCGTCCCACGGCGTTCATCTTCTCGGGCAAGGCTGCACAGAGCTACACCTTTGCCAAGGAGGTCATCCGTCTCATCAACTCGGTAGCCGACGTGGTGAACAACGACGCGCGTGTGAACGACAAGATCAAGGTCGCCTTCGTTCCCAACTTTGCCGTGTCGAGCGCCCAGCTCATCTACCCCGCCGCCGAGATCTCCGAGCAGATTTCGACCGCAGGCACCGAGGCCTCCGGCACCTCCAACATGAAGCTCATGATGAACGCGGCAATCACGCTGGGCACCTACGATGGCGCCAACGTCGAGATTGCCAAGCTCGTGGGTGACGAGAACATCAAGATCTTTGGCCTTCGCACCGAGGAGGTCGAGGCGCTGCACGCTTCCGGCCACTACTTCGCCTGGGACCAGTACAACGCCGACCGTGATCGCCTTGGTCGTGTGGTGGATATGCTCTCCGACGGTTCGCTCGCGCGCCTCTCGGGCAACTTCGAGAGCATCCATGACTACCTCATGGTAAGCAACGATCCGGATCTCGTTCTGCGTGACTTCCGCTCCTATGTTGACGCTTGGGACGAGCTCACCACCGCCTACGGAGACCGTGCCGCATGGAACAAGGCGGCGCTGCACAATACCGCCAAGGCCGGATACTTCTCTAGTGACCGAACCATTCGCGAGTACATGAGTGACATCTGGCATATTGAGGCAGTGTTGGGACGTTAGAAGGGAATGGGGGACCTTATGAGCAAGAAGGAATGCATCGCGATGCTTCTTGCCGGAGGGCAGGGCAGCAGGCTTGGCGCGCTCACCAGCAACGTGGCAAAGCCTGCGGTCTCGTTCGGCGGCAAGTTCCGCATCATCGACTTCGCGCTCTCTAACTGCGCGAACTCGGGCGTCTCGACGGTGGGCGTGCTTACCCAGTACCGTCCGTACCTGCTGCACTCCTACATTGGCACCGGCGAGGCGTGGAACCTCGACGAGCGTGACGGCGGCGTCTCGATTCTGCCGCCCTATGCCACCCAGACTGGCGGTGCCTGGTACGAGGGCACGGCAGACGCCGTGACGCAGAACCTTGGCTACATCGACCAGAACGACCCGGAGTACGTCCTCATCCTCTCGGGCGACCAGCTCTACCGCATGGACTACGGCAAGATGCTCGAGAACCACAAGCGCCACAACGCCGACCTCACCATCGCCGTCATGCCGGTGCCCTGGGAGGAGGCCTCGCGCCGCCGACCTCCTCGAGAGCTCCCTCAAGGAGGACGCCGTCGACCAGACGTCCGAGCACGACTTCGGGAAGAACATCATCCCCAAGCTCCTGGCAGACGGCAAGCGCCTCTACACCTACGAGTTCAACGGCTTCTGGCGCGACGTGGGTACCATCTCGAGCTACCACGAGACGAGCATGGACCTTCTCGGCCCCAACCCCGCCTTTGACCTGTACAGCGAAGACTTCCCCATCATGAGCAACGCCTCCACGAGGCCGCCCGCGTTCGTGGGCCGCGATGGCGATGTCGATGACTGCCTGGTCGCAAACGGCGTTCAGGTTTACGGCAAGGCCAAGCATTCGATTCTCTCGGTCGACGCCTACGTTGGCGAGCATGCCACGGTTGTCGACTCCGTCCTGCTCCCCGGTGCCGTCGTGAAGAACGGCGCGCACGTTGTTCGCGCGATCCTGGGCGAGAACTCTGTCGTCGAGGAGAACGTGAACCTCGGTAGCGTCGACTCTACGAAGGACACGGCCGTCATTGGGAATGACGTCGTTGTCGGGAAGGGGGAGTAAGCAATGCCCCGAGCGCGCTCGTCGAGAGCCGCCCGGTTGCGTCCATGCCGTTCCTCGGCCGCTATCGCCTGGTGGACTTCCCCCTGTCCAACATGGTGAACGCTGGCCTGCGCACCGTGGGCATGGTCATGCCCTACAACTACCGCTCGATCATCGACCACGTGGGCTCTGGCAAGGACTGGAACCTCGACCGCAAGAACGGCGGCCTGTTTGTCCTCCCTGGCTCTGCCTTTGGCACCTCTCGCACCGGCGCGCGCTTCCTGCTGCGCGATCTGGTGCACAACAAGGTCTTCTTCACGAGGTCCAAGTCTGACTACGTGATCTTCTCGACCGCCAACTTTGTGTACAACATGGACCTCAACGAGCTGTACGACGCCCACGTTGCTTCCGGAGCCGACGTCACTGTGCTTACCAAGCAGGCCAGCGGCAATGATGCCGACGTCACCGGCTTCGAGCTGGACGGCTCGCGCGTCAACGGCGTGAAGCACGGTGTTTCGTTTGGCGACACTGCCTTCCTCGACTGCTTTGTGATCAGCCGCCAGCTGCTGCTCGACATGTTCGACTGGTACGCCGCCACTGACTACCTCGACCTCTTTGAGGCAATGGCCAACGACTACGGCCGCGTGAACGTGCAGGCATACAACTTTGATGGCTATGCGGCGGCGGTGTTCAACAAGAAGAGCTACTACCGCTCCAACATGGACGCGCTCGACCCGCGGATCAATGCCGAGCTCTTCCCCGAGGGCCGCTTCATCAAGACCAAGGCGCACGACACGTCGCCCGCCAAGTTTGAGGTGGGTTCCCACGTCACTAACTCGCTCGTCTCCGCTGGTTGCCGCATCTTTGGTAACGTTGGCGACTCGATCCTGGGCCGCAACGTCATTGTTGAGAGCGGCGCTACCATCCGCGGCTCCGTGGTGATGCAGGATTGCGTCATCAAGAGTGGCGCTCGCGTGGAGAACGCAATCGTCGACAGGAACAACCTCGTGCCTGCGGGCACCGAGCTTCGTGGCACGCCCGAAGATGTTCTCGTCAAGGAAAAGGGTCGCGAGTAGAGGTGGGAACCATGCCAACAAGCGCACACCGCAGGAAGCTGAGGATTCTCTTCGCATCCTCAGAGGCGGTGCCGTTCGCCAAGACCGGCGGCTTGGGTGACGTGGCGGGTTCCCTCCCGCGCGCACTCAAGCACGCCGGCGCCAAGGCCGCTGTGATCATGCCCAAGTACGGGACCATCCCCCAGGAGTACCGTGACCGCATGAAGCATGTAGCGGACTTCTACGTGCCCCTGGCGTGGAGGAACGTTTACTGCGGCATCGAGAAGCTCGAGCTTCAGGGTCTCGACTTCTACTTTGTGGACAACGAGGCCTACTTCAAGCGCGACGGGCTCTACGGTTACTTCGACGATGGCGAGCGCTTCGCCTTCTTCGCGAAGGCCATCTGCGAGGCCATTGTCAAGGTGCCCGAGCTCGCCTGCGACGTCCTGCACTGCAACGACTGGCAGACAGCGCTGTGCCCCGTCTTCCTGCGCGAGCTGTATCGCGGCGCCCCGCAGTGCAACAACGTCAAGACCGTCATGACGGTCCACAACATCAAGTTCCAAGGCCAGTACGGAGACAAGATGCTCTCCGACATCCTTGGCCTTGCCGACATCCCCGCCGCTCGTGACCAGCTCTATTGCGACAAGGACTCAATCAACTTCATGAAGGGCGGCCTGTGCTACGCGGACGCCCTCACTACCGTGAGCCCGAGCTACGCCTACGAGCTGCAGATGCCGTTCTACGGAGAGGGGCTCGACCCCATCTTCCGCAGGCGCTCCAACATCCTGACGGGCATCCTCAACGGCATCGACACGAGCATCTGGAACCCCAAGACCGACGGCATGATCACGGCCAACTACTCTGCCGACGACCTTGCCAACAAGGCCGAGTGCAAGCGTGCGCTCCAGGAGGAGCTTGGCCTGCGCCAAGACCCCACGCGTCCGCTTGTGGTGATGATTGGCCGCCTTACCAACCAGAAGGGCCTGGGCCTTGTCCGCTATGCCATGGACGGCATCATGAGGCGCGGCGTTCAGGTGGCCATTCTCGGCACCGGTGACGCAGACCAGGAGGAGGCGTTCCGCTACTTCGACCAGAAGTACGGCGACATGATGTGCGCACGCATTGCCTTTGACAACGCGCTTTCGCACCGCATGTACGCTGGCGGCGACATCCTGCTCATGCCGTCCGAGTTCGAGCCCTGTGGCCTCTCCCAGATGATTGCCATGCGCTACGGCACGCTTCCCCTCGTGCGCGAGACGGGCGGCCTGCGCGACTCGGTGGTCCCGTACAACAAGTTCACCGGCGAGGGCACCGGCTTCCGCTTCTCCAACATGAACCTAACCAGGAGCTCTGGACTAAGCTCATGCTCCAGGCTATGGCGACAGACTTCAGCTGGCGCCGTGCCGCAAACGATTACATGGACATCTACCACGGGCTTCACCCCGAGGTCATTAGGTATAACAAGAGAAGAGACAGGTAAGGTTTGAAGGCGCGGCACGTAACTTCCGAGAGGGAGTACAGAGATCCCTTTGGCGCCGTCCGGTTGGGCGGCGCCGTTACTGTAGGCATCGACGTCTGGGATGACGAGGTGGTGTTCTGCACGCTTCGCACCTGGACGGACGGGGTGGGCGAGCGCCTGCTCGAAATGCATGGTGAGAAGCGCGGTGGCGTGACGCACTTCTCGGTCACCTTTACGCCGGACAGGACCGGCATCATCTGGTACAGCTTCGACATTGAGGCGTCCGACGGCGCCGTGTGGCGCTATGGTGCGCAGCCTGGCTGGACTACCGGCGAAGGTGCGTTTGCCTACGGCGATCCCCCGTCGTTCCAGATAACCGTCTACAAGCAGCGCGCCATCCAGCCTAACTGGTATCGCGGCGGTATTGTGTACCAGGTCTTTCCCGACCGTTTTGCCCGCGGGGAGGACTGGCGCCGCAGGGCCGACGTTGCCATGGAGCGCCCGCACATCGCCGGCCCAGGCCGTGCCGTGGTCGACGATTGGTCCACGCCCCCTGCCTACGACAAGGACGAGAACGGCCGCATCAAGCGCTGGGACTTCTACGGCGGGACCCTCGAGGGCGTCCGCGAGAAGCTGCGCTATCTCAAGGACCTGGGCGTGACGGTGATCTACCTCAACCCCATCTTTGAGGCCGCGAGCAACCACCGCTACGACACCGGTGACTACATGGCCATCGACCCCATGCTTGGCGACGAAGAGAGCTTCCGCCGTCTGTGCGTGGACGCCGAGGAGATGGGCATCTCGGTGATTCTGGACGGCGTCTTCAATCACACTGGCTGCGATTCTCGCTACTTCAACAAGTACGGGAACTACCCGGACTCCGTGGGCGCATACCAGAGCACCGACTCGGTCTATCGCTCGTGGTACACCTTCCACGATGACGGGACTTACGACAGCTGGTGGGGCGTGGACGACCTTCCCGCCATCAACGAGAACGACCCCTCCTACCACGAGTTCATTTGCGGTCGCGAGGGCGTGGTGCGCCGGTGGCTGCGCGATGGCGCACGCGGCTGGCGCCTGGACGTTGCAGACGAGCTGCCCGACAGCTTCATCGCGGACATCAAGCATGCGGTTCTCGCCGAGAAGCCCGACGGCCTTCTCATTGGCGAGGTGTGGGAAGACGCCAGCAACAAGACGGCCTACGGTTCGCTGCGCCAGTACTTCGAGGGCTCGGAGCTTGACGGCACCATGAACTACCCACTGCGTGAGGGGCTTCTCGCCTTCATGCGCAACGAGATTGGTGCGCAGGAGCTCACGAGGCGGCTGGAGCAGCTGGGCGAGAACTACCCTGGCCAGGCACTCTACAGCGAGCTCAACCTCCTGGGCAGCCACGATCGCGAGCGGTTGTTCACGACACTGGGCGGCGCGCCCAACCCTGACACGCTCTCCGAGTCCGAGCGTGCGTCGTATCGCCTTGATCCCGGCCAGCGCAACCTGGCCAAGAGCCGCCTGTGGGCAATTACGCTGCTGCAGATGACCCTGCCCGGCGTCCCCTGCATCTACTACGGGGACGAGCGCGGCATGGAGGGCTTCCGCGACCCCTACAACCGCGCGGCCTACCCCTGGGACGGCGGCGACAAGGACTGCTTTGACATCTACCGCAACGCCATCGCCGTGCGCAAGACGCTCGACGTGCTGGTGGACGGCAGGTTCAACCCGTTTGCGGTGGGCGATGACGTCTTTGGGTTCTGGCGTCGGAGCCGAACCAAGAGCGACTGCGTCTGCGTGCTGGTAAACGCTAGCCTGAACAACTCGCACACCGTGCGGGTTCCCATCGAGAGTGGCATGGAGGTCTCGGACATCGTCTCCGGGCGCGACCCCAAGGTCTCGCAGGGCCAGGCGGAGGTCTTTCTCTGGCCGCTGGGCACGGCGGTGCTGCACTTCCACAGGCACGAGCGACTCCAGAAGCCGCTCGAGCGCGGCATGGGCGTGCTGTGCCACGTGACCTCGGTACCCAACAACGGCAAGCCGGGAACGCTGGGGGCGCCGGCCAAGCGCTTTGTGGACTGGCTGGCCAGCTGCGGGCAGCGCTACTGGCAGGTGCTTCCCGTGAACCCCACGGACGAGTTTGGCTCGCCCTATGCCGGCCTGGCCGCCAACGCGGGCAACGTTTCCCTTCTCGAGCGAGATCCCGAGGAGGTTCTCGCCGACGACATACTCTTTGGCGATGGCCGCTTCGCCGAGTTCTGCGACGACAACGACTACTGGCTCACGCCCTATGCCACGTTCTGTGCACTGAAGGACAAGTTCGACGGTGCCCCGTGGCAGGCCTGGCCAGAGCAGTATCGCAGCTATTCGCCGCGCCTTGCGGATGACCCCGAACTGGCGCCGGGCATCGAGACGGCGCGCAAGTTGCAGTTTGAGTTCCAGCAGGAGTGGAACGAGCTCCGCGTCTACGCTAACGAGCGCGGCGTGCGCATCGTGGGCGACATGCCCATGTACGTCTCGGCTGACTCCGCGGACGTGTGGAGCGAGCCAGACATCTTTGACCTTGATGAGGACGGCCATGCGGCCATGCAGGCCGGCGCCCCTGCCGACCAGCTTTCCGCCGAGGGGCAACTCTGGGGCAACCCCACCTACGATTGGGACGTCCTGCGCTCTGACGGCTACGACTGGTGGCTTCGCAGGCTTGACCGCGCGTTCAAGCTCTATGACTACGTGAGGCTTGACCACTTCATTGGGTTCTCCTCGTACTTCGAGATCGAGGCCGGCAAGCCGGCAACCGAGGGTGCGTACGCCTTTGGCCCAGGCACCAACCTCTTCCGTGCGGCCAACAAGCTCTTTGGCGGGCTGCCGCTCATTGCCGAGGACCTTGGCAACGTCACACCGGCAGTGCGCGCCCTTATTGCCGAGACGGGCGTGCCCGGCATGAGCATCGTGCAGTTTGCCGACCAGGACGTACGCAACGAGTTCACGCCCAACAAGGGTTCTGTGGTCTATACGGGCACGCATGACACCGAGACCCTTGTGGGCTGGTGCACCCGCAGCTTTGCGGACGGCGATGCCGAGAAGGCCGTCGAGCTTGCGCGCGACATCGAGCGCCGCACCGCTGGCGTGGAGAATGACGTGGTGATCATGCCGCTGCAAGACGTGCTGCTCCTGGGCAACGAGGCACGCATGAACGTGCCAGGCGTCGCCGAGGGCAACTGGACGTGGCAGGCGAATGCGGCCAACGTTGAGGCTGCCACAAGCTGGCTTCGCGAGCTTGCCGATGAGTCCGGAAGGGCCGTCGAGGGGTAAGCCCTCCGGTGATAATCTCTGGCCTGTATGCTGCAGACTTGACGATACGGGGTGACGGGGAATTTCTCGTCACCCCGTATTTTTGTGTGCCGCGTTCAATGACTCGCGTCGAGTCGCTGCTTTTTGAATAGAACGCGCAGTCCGCGTTCTATTCTCCCATGCTGCCGACAAGGGCCGATTTGCCATGCCATTTACGTAAATTGTCAACAACATTAAGAAATCCCAAAGCGAACTGTAAGTGTTCAGTTATGATTGGCTGCATCCTTTACATGAACCTTACTTTTGTCCAAAGGATTCGCCATGGCACTCACACGAGAAGAGTTTGACATTCTGAGCTCGCTGGCATCCGATAAGGCCAACGCCGGTAGCCTCGCTGCGTCTCCTGCGGTTGACACGCTTCGTAGCATGGGGCTTGTTTCCAATGCCGCCATCACCGAGCTCGGCCGCAAGGCGCTGGAGCCCTATCGCGTGGAGAGCGCGGTCATCATGGCAGCAGGCCTATCGTCGCGCTTCGTGCCCATATCGTACTGGAGACCCAAGGGGCTCACGAGTGTACGTGGCGAGGTTCTTATCGAGCGCCAGATTCGCCAGCTCCACGAGGCCGGTATCACGGACATCACCGTTGTGGTTGGCTATCGCGCAGACGAGTTCGCCTATCTCGCGGACAAGTTTGGCGTCCGTCTCGTGAAGAATGACCTCTATGCCGAGAGGAACAACAACTGGACCCTCTGGCTCGTTCGCGACCAGCTGAGGAACACCTACATCTGCTCGTCGGACGACTACTTCACCGAGAATCCCTTCGAGCCCTACGTCTACCGCGCCTACTACTCTGCGGTCTACATGGACGGCCCCACGGACGAGTGGTGCCTGGGCGTGGACGAGAATGACCTCATCACCTCCGTCACGGTGGGCGGGCACGATGCCTGGGCAATGCTCGGCCACGTGTACTTTGACCGGGCTTTCTCCAACACCTTCGTGCGCATTCTCGAGAGCATCGTGCGCAGCCCGTTCTACGAGGAGAAGTACGCCGATGAGCTCTGGGAGACCATATTTGCGCGCAATCCCGACTGCCTCTCGATGGACATGCGTCGCTACCCCGCGGGGCAGGTGCTGGAGTTTGACTCCGTGGACGAGCTGATGGAGTTTGACCCCAGCTTCCTTGCCAAGGTCGAGTGCCCCGCCCTCGACAACATTGTGGATGTCCTGGGCTGCGAGCGCACGCAGCTCCACGACTTCTATCCCATCAAGAATGGGCTCACCAACCTCACGTTCCACTTTGCCGTGGGTGCAGACGAGTACGTCTATCGCCATCCCGGTGTGGGCACCGAGAAGTTCATTAACCGCACTGCCGAGAAGGACGCGGACACCGTTGCCCATGAGCTTGGGATAGACCGCACCTTCGTCTTCGAGGACGCCGAGAAGGGCTGGAAGATTTCCCGCTTTGTGCCCAACGCGAGAAACGTCGACCCGCTTGACCCCAATGAGGTCGCTCGCGCCATGCAGCTTGCCCGCACCTTCCACGAGTCTGGTGCGAAGATCAATGCCAAGTTCGACTTCTACGAGGACGGGCTTGGCTATGAGCGTCTGCTCAAGTCCCATGGGGACATCGACGCCCCGGGCTACGAGGATCTGCGCGAGAAGGTTACGCGCCTGAACAAGTACTGTGCATCTGACGAGGGTTTCCCGGTCTGTTTCTGCCACAACGACTACCTGCCGCTCAACTTCCTCATTGGCGAGGACGGCTCGATGAGCGTGATCGACTGGGAGTTTGCCGGCATGGGAGACCCTGGCAACGACACGGCGACCTTCATCATCTGCTCCCAGTACAACGAGGAGCAGGCCAACGCCGCCATTGACGCCTACTTTGGGCGAGCGGCGACTCCGGTCGAGCGGCGACACTTCTGGGCACGCGTGGTGCTCGGCGGTTGGTGCTGGTACGTCAGGGCGCTCGAGAAGGGTGCCGAGGGGGCGGGCGTGGGCGAGTGGCTCGACATCTACAAGAGCTATGCCGTCACATATGTTGACAAGGTTCTCTCGTGGTACGAGAAGAACGACACCATAGCTGCCTAACAGGCTGTTGAGAGGGGACAATCATGCCGTATGGCTTTGGCGCTGCGCTCACCTGGGCGCTTGACACGGTAATTCTCGGCATCGCGCTGGCTAACCCAGCCTTTGCCGCCACGCCGCAGGCAATCGCGCTCGCCGCCTTCACGAGCACCTTCCTGCACGACGCGAGCTCGGCGGTCTTCGCGTTTGGCTACATGGGTATTCGACGCAAGCTGAGCGAGACCTGGCGGACTCTTCGCAGCAAGAGCGGTCTGGTCGTTGCGGGCGCTGCCCTCATTGGTGGACCCGTGGGCATGACGGGGTACGTGCTTGCCATCAACAACATCGGCCCTGCGTACACGGCGGCCATCTCGGCCTTCTTCCCAGCCTATGGCGCCGCGCTCGCGACTGTGGTCTTGAAGGAGCGCATGCGGCCCTACCAGTGGGCAGGACTTGCTGCGTGCCTGGTTGCGGTTGCCGTGCTGGGCTGGACGCCCGTCGATGGCGTGCCTGGAAGCTGGACCGTGGGCATCATTGGCGCTCTGGTGTGCGTTCTTGGCTGGGGCACCGAGGCCGTGGTGATCGACTGGGGCCTGCGCAACGCGAGCGTGGACGACGAGTGCGCCATGCAGATACGCCAGACCACCTCTGCCCTTACGTACGCGCTGGTAATCCTGCCGCTCCTTGGCGGCTGGCCCAGCGCCATCGTGGCTCTCACCTCGAGCGCCATGCCAACTATCGCGCTTGCGGCGCTCTCGGGCACGGTGTCGTACCTGCTCTACTACAAGGCAATCGCCACCCTTGGCGCCTCGCGCGCCATGGCGCTCAACATTACGTACTCTGCCTGGGCTATTCCCTTCTCGCTTCTGCTTCTGGGCACGATGCCCGACGTCCGTGGCGTGGTGTGCGCCGTTGTCATCATCCTTGGCGCCATCACCGCCGCAACGGACGTGAAGACCCTCTTTGGGCACGGGGAGAAGGCCGCTGCCTAGACTGGCCGTGAGACAAAGGGACAGTCCCTTTGTCTCATTTGCGAGGACGCTTCGACCCTGGTCCCGTCACCTGGTACAATCGCTGAGAAAAACAGTCAACATGCGAGCCCGCATGCATTGCCATGCGGGCCGCTTTGCATGTCCTTTGGCTGGCAGCGCATGCCCGGCCGCCATTTGACACCTCCCAAGGAGCCGCCTCGATGTTCATCAATAGGGTTTCTCGCCAGCTGCTCACCGCGCCGGAGCTCGTGCCGCTCCTGCACGAGCTGGGCTCTGGCAACGACGCGTCCCTCGCCGTGGGGCAGAGTGCCCGCCCGCTGGTGATCGCGGCGCTCTGGGCACGTGACCCGCGCCCGTGCCTGGTTGTTGTCTCTGGCGAGGAGGCGGCGGACCGCACCGCGCGGGCGCTCGCGGCCTGGCTTGGCCAGGATGTTGTTGCGCGCTACCCCATGCGCCGCGATTTCCCGTGGGCCGAGACAGCCCCCGATGACGCCGTGATTGGCGCCCGTTGCCGCGCGATTGCCCGGCTGGCCGCGGGCGAGAAGTGCGTCGTGGTTGCTTCTGCGCCGGCGCTCTTGCGCCGCGTGCCGCCGGCGGGTTCCGGCTACTTTGCCTCGAGCGCCTTCTCCGTTGGCGACGAGGTCCCCTTCGAGGACGTGGCGCCGCTGCTGGTGGGCATGGGATACACGGACGTGGGCGACGCCGAAGATGTGGCAGCGCCCGGCACCTTCCACGTGCATGGCGACTCCGTCGACGTCTTTCCCGCGCAGGCAACGTCCCCGGTGCGCATCGAGTTCTTTGGCGACGAGATCGACCGAGTGCGCCGCATGGTGCCCTCCACGGGCCAGACCATCGGCGAGCTGGACTCCGTTGACGTTGTGCCCTGTCGCGAGATGGCCTTCACCAACGAGACCATCACTCGTGCGGAGAAGGCCCTCTACAACCGCGCGCAGAACGATGCCAAGGTGGCGGCCGACCTCGAGGCCATCCAGGCGCGTTCCGCTCAGCCTTCGCTCGAGAAGTACCTCCCGGCGCTCTACGGCGGCTCGGCAAGCCCCATCGAGCACATCTCGAAGGACGCCCTGGTAGTGCTTGCAGAGCCTCGCGCGCTCTTCGATGACTGCCAGCGGGCGATGGATGACATTTCTGCATCCGCGTCCTCGGCGCACGTCTCGACGGAGGGACTCTACACCAGTCCGCGCGAGATGGACTTTGGCCGCCAGCAGCGCCTGTCCCTCTCGTCCATCCTGAGGGTGGGCGGCTCGGTGACCGCGGAGCTCAAGGTGCGCCAACCCAACGTGGCGGGCGCGGACACCAAGCTCATTGGCGTGGTGCGCCAGCTGGTGAACGACAACGTGAGCGTGGTGTTTGCCGCGCCGGACCGTGGGGCCCGCGAGTCGCTCGAGCTGCGCCTTACCGATGAGCACATCCCCTTTGCGGAGTCGCTTGGCTCGGCAGCTGAGAATGCCGTGCCCGTGACCTCGGCAGACGCCAACAGTGCCATTACGCCCCTGCGCCGTGGCTCCGTGACCTTCACGGATGCGCCGGTGCCAGCGGGCATCGTGGTTCCCTCGGCGCACCTGGGCGTGCTCTCGATCTCTGACCTCACGCCGCGCACGGCCCGCAACCGCCGTCGCGCCAAGCGCGTGGACCCCACAAGCGTGACCTTCCCGTTCAAGCCCGGCGACTACGTGGTCCATGCCACGCATGGCATCGCGCTCTTCTCGCAGATCGTGCGTCAGGAGGTTGCCGGTCGCATGCGCGACTACTTCCTCCTGGAGTACGCCGGCGGCGACAAGCTCTACGTGCCACTCGAGCAGGTCGACCGCATCACGCGCTACGTGGGGCCAGACGGCTCAAGCCCGCGCCTCACGCGCCTCAACACGGCGGACTGGTCGCGCGCAACCGGCAAAGCCAGGCGTTCCGCCAAGAAGCTGGCATTTGACCTGGTGGACCTCTACACGCGCCGCGCCTCGGTGACGGGCTACGCCTTCTCGCCGGACACTCCCGCCCAGCTGGATATGGAGTCGAGCTTCCCGTATGACCTTACGCCCGACCAGGCCTCGGCCGTGGCCGACATCAAGGCCGACATGGAGGCGAGAAAGCCCATGGACCGGCTGCTCTGCGGCGACGTGGGCTTTGGCAAGACCGAGGTTGCCCTGCGCGCGGCGTTCAAGTGCTGCCAGGACGGCAAGCAGGTCATGGTGCTGTGCCCCACCACGATTCTGGCCGAGCAGCACTTCGAGACGTTCTTTGCGCGCTTCTCGCCCTTTGACCTGGACGTTCGTGTGCTCTCGCGCTTTGTGACGCCGGCTCAGCAGCGGCAGGCGCTCGAGGGCTTTGCCGCGGGCACGGTGAACGTGCTCATTGGCACGCACCGGCTCCTCTCGGCAGACGTTAACCCGCATGACCTGGGGCTCGTTATCATCGACGAGGAGCAGCGCTTTGGCGTGCAGCACAAGGAGCAGCTCAAGAACATGCGCGAGCAGGTCGACGTGCTCACGCTTTCGGCCACGCCAATCCCGCGCACCATGCAGATGGCCATGAGCGGCGTGCGCGACATGAGCCTCATCATGACGCCGCCACCGGGGCGCCTGCCCGTGAAGGTGCACGTGGGGGAGTGGGACCCAGACCTGGTCTCCGCTGCCATCCGCAACGAGCTTGAGCGCAAGGGGCAGGTCTACTACGTGAGCAACCGCGTGACCACCATCGACGACGCCGTGGCGCGCGTGATGGAGGCGGCGCCCGAGGCGCGTGTGGGCGTGGCGCACGGCAAGATGAGCGCCCGCGAGGTAGAGGACGTGATGCTGCGCTTCCAGGAGCACGAGATCGACGTGCTGGTTGCCACAACGATCATCGAGAGCGGAATCGACAACCCGCGCACCAACACGCTGATCATCGAGGACTCGCAGCGTTTGGGCCTGGCGCAGCTCTACCAGCTCAAGGGCCGCGTGGGGCGTGGCCGCACGCAGGCGTACGCGTACTTCATGTTCCCCTCCACGGCACCGCTCACGCCCGAGGCAACCGACCGCCTCACCGCCATCAACGAGTACCAGGATCTGGGCAGTGGCATGCGCATTGCCATGCGCGACCTCGAGATTCGCGGCGCGGGCTCGCTCATAGGCGCCGAGCAGCACGGCAACCTCTCCAGCGTGGGCTTTGACCTCTTCACGCAGATGCTGGGCGAGGCCGTTGCCGAGGCTCGCGGCGAGACCGCCGAGGTTGAGGTTCCCGAGGTCACCATCAATCTCTCGGCCGACTTCTACCTTGCCGAGGAGTACATGCCCGAGGTGGACCAGCGCGTGCTTGCCTACCGCAGGCTTGCTGCTGCCACCGAGCTCTCCGACGTGGACGCGCTTCAGCGCGACCTCGAGGAGAGCCACGGTGCGCTGCCGCTTGCTGGACGCAACCTTCTTGACCGTGCGCGCATTCGCATCCGCGCGCAGCGCCTGGGATGCACGTCCGTCTCGCTTACCAACGGGCGCCTGGTCTACCAGGGGATTGACGTGCCAAGGAAGACGGCACTCAAGCTCAAGGAGCGCGGGGCCCTGGTCTACCCCAAGACGCACAAGCTGGCGTATCCCTTCCGTGCAAAGCAGGAGGAGGTCATGCCCGCCGCGCTTGGCGTGCTGGAGGAGATTGGCGGCGGAGACGAGACGGACGACGAGTAGGGCGGGGCTTGGCGCCGGCTCGCTCCGGGTGGCGGTGGGCGGCATCGCTGCAGACCGGCGGCCGCCACACGTTCGGACCCAAAGCTGTATCCCGCGCAGGTCGATACACGTTCGTGCCCCGAATGTGTATCGGCTCGTCACACATTCGGTGCCTCGCCGTCCCCGTGCCGCCTCTTGCCCTATGCTGACGAGAGCTGACAACCAGCGTGACGCGAGGAGAGGGACGACCCCATGGCTTTGAGCAAGGACGACAGGGCAAGGCTCATCAAGTCTGGCAAGCTGGCACGCACAGCGCTTGCGGCGGCGCACATGGGGACGAGAGTGGCGCCGCATTCCGGCGAGGATGCGGCCCCGTCCGAGGTATCCCTGCCCGGTAACATCACCGAGTACCTTCGTGGCGCCCTTCTCGTCGAGGACGCGGGCGACGGCCTTGTGCAGCCCTACCGTTTCTCCGAGAAACAGCTTCGCTACCTGGACTCCGTTGGCCGCGGGCGCCGCGCCCGTGCAACTTCGGGCGTATGCCTGGCGCTTGTGACCACGGGCAGCGAGGTCTCTTTTGACTGCCGCGTGACGGGCGCCCTGGATCCCGCGCACCCGCTCTACGCCGAGGTTATGGAGCACCTGGGTAGCCTTGGGCAGGCGGAGGACGGCCTTATCGACGGCATCGACGCCGTGGTGGAGGGCGGCCAGGCCCATACCGTTGCCGTGCGAGACGGTCGCATTGCCGTGCGCTTTGAGAATCCAGAGCATCTGCCCCTCGAGGTGCGCATCTACCTGCCGCTCATTATGTCCGTTGCCGTGGGACGCCTTGCCTCGAACGGCACGGCCGCACCGGCACCCCGGCGTGGGTACCTGCTGGCTCTTGGCGACTCCATCACCCAGGGCTTTGTGGTAGGGTGCCCGTCGCTCTCGTACCCGGCGCTCCTCTCGGCGGAACTTGGCCTTGACCTGGTGAACCAGGCCGTCTGCGGCTACGTCTTTGACCAGAAGACGCTTGCGGGCATGAAGGCGCTGCGCAAGGAGCCACCTGCGGCAATTACCGTGGCATACGGGACCAATGACTGGGGCCGCAAGGGCTCGGGCAAGGAGATTCGCCACGACGCCTCCGCCTACCTTGACCGCCTGTGCAAGCTCTTCCCCAGCACGCCCATTTATGTGCTCACGCCGCTCTGGCGCGCCGACGAGGCGGACGAGGCCACGCTGGCTGCCATCCCCAATGGCAAGTCGCTTTCGTGGGCGCGCCGCGCCATTGAGCGCGCGTGCCGCGACCACGAAAACGTGACGGTGGTCGACGGGGCAAATGTCTTGCCGAGAAGCCCCCTCATGTTTGCTGACGGGCGGCTTCATCCCGGCTCCACCGGCGCAGGGATTGTCGCCGAGGCGCTCGCCGCAGCAGTGCGCAACGGCGGCGGCGTCGAAGCAGGCGGCCGTGGGCCCCAAGCGGAACCCGTGTCCGCGCCCGCTCCGGGGCCGGAGGTCGCTGCGACCGCAGACGTCCTTGACGCCGTGGACGCCGAGAGCCTCTCGCGCCCCGGCGTTCCCGGAACGCACCGCGAGTTCGATCGGCTCGTGCGCACGGTCTGGCGTCTGCGCCAGGAGGACGGCTGCCCATGGGACCGCGAGCAGACGCACGAGTCGCTTGTGCGCTACATGGTCGAGGAGGCCTACGAGGCTGCCGAGGCCCTGCGCGCAGGTGACGCCTCCCACATGGCGGAGGAGCTTGGTGACGTGCTCTACCAGGTTGTTCTCAACTCTCAGGTGGCTGCGGAGGAGGGCGCTTTCACCATCGACGACGTGTGCCGCGCTATAGACGAGAAGCTCGTGCGCCGCCACCCCCACGTCTTTGGTGGCACGGATGCCGAGACGCCCGAGGACGTGGCTCGCATCTGGGACAACGTGAAGCGTCGCGAGCGCGAGGCGGCGATCGGCAGCGCCAGAAAGGCCGAGGCCGGGCTTCTCGACTCCGTGCCGCGCGCGATGCCGGCGCTCATGCAGTGCCAAAAGATCAGCGCCCGTGCGGCAAAGGCGGGCTTCGACTGGGATGACGTCTCTGGCGTGTGGGACAAGGTGCACGAGGAGCGCGATGAGTTCGAGCGCGAGCCGGCGGGGTCCCAGGCCCGCGCGCTCGAGTTTGGCGACCTGCTCTTCTCACTGGTCAACGTTGCGCGCATGGAGGGCATCGACGCCGAGGGAGCCTTGGCACAGAGCAACGAGAAGTTCCGCCGCCGCTGGTCTCGCATGGAGGGTCTGGCGCGCGAGAAGGGCTGCGACCTTGGTGCCCTCTCGACCGCGGAGCTGAACGAGCTCTGGGACCGTGCGAAGCAAGAGGAGAACCACTCCTGAGCCCGGCTGCGGTCACTTCTGGTATACACTGGGACCACGCGGTGCATCCGCACTGTCACGCCAAACCAAACTAGAAACGAAGCAACGGCATGAGCAGATATTCGGGCACAGAAATTGCGCTGAGAGGCTCTACAGACGTGTCGCCAAGACCGGCTGTCTACACCTATTCCGCAGGTAGATCCCATCGTTCGGCCTTCTCCTCCGTGATGGAGGGCGTTCGCGTTGAGGAGGACGGCCCTACCGGTCACCACGTGGGCACGGGCACCGCTACGCGCTCACGCTCCGGTCGCGCCCAGGCTTCCGCGGGTCGCCGGCGCGCCTCCCGCGGCGCCAGCACCAGTCGCGCAACTGCGACCCGCTCCGTGGGTGCTGCTAGTGCTACTCGCACCCGTACGTGCACTCGCGCCGAGCGCCGCTCGCAGCGTGCTGCTGAACCTGCGCCCAGCGCTGTCTCTGACGTTGCCTCAAGGGCAGCAGATGTCGCGTCGGGCGCTACGTCTGCTGCCTCCGCGACGGTCTCGCGCGCTGAGGAGTTTGCGGGCGCGCATCGCCTCCCGGTCATCATCGCCACCGTTGTTATCGTCACGGTGATCATGCTCTACGGCCCCGCGTGCAACCTGTACGCTGCGTGGCGCTCGGGGCTTGACCTCCAGGCCACCTACGACGCCACCACCCAGAGCAACGACCAACTCACCAACGAGGTCGATGCCCTCATGACACCAGAGGGCGTCCAGGACCTCGCACGCGAGCGCGGTTACGTTGGCGAGGGCGAGACGGGCGTGGTGGTCGAGGGTCTCTCTGACACCAGCACCGATGCCACTCCCATGGGCACGGGTACGGTCGTCTCGGCGGATGTCCCCTGGTACGTGAACGTCGCCGACGTCATCTTCCAGTACCACACGGATACCTCGGGGAGCGGTAACTAATGCGCAGGGTCGCAGTCATCGACATTGGCACGGTCACCTGCCGCCTAGCGGTGGCGGACGTCGAGGGGTCCCGCGTCGTGCGACTGGGCAAGCAGTCGAACATCTGCAACTTGGGACAGGACGTTGACAGAACGGGCAAACTTGCGCAGGAGGCCATGGAGCGCGTCTTTGCCTGCGCAAAGGCATACGTAAACTCCGCGCGCGAGTCCGGTGCCGAGGCCGTGTGCTGCACCCTCACGAGCGCCGCCCGCGACGCCTCCAACTCGCCCGAGCTTGGCGCGGCGCTTGCGTCGCTGGGCCTTGACCCCCTTGTTATCCCCGGACAGATTGAGGGCGCCCTCACCTTCCTGGGCGTTGCCCAGGACTTCGACGGGCGTCGCATCCTCGTGGCCGACAACGGTGGTGGCTCCACCGAGCTTGCCGTGGGCGAGCTTTCTGGCGGCACGCTTGACCTGGGGTGGGTTACCTCAGTCCAGGTTGGCTGCAGGCGTCTCACAGAGCGCTTCCTCTCGCGCGAGGACCCGCCTTCCGCAGGGGACTTGGCCCAAGCCCACGAGTACGCCGCACAGACCTTCTCTGCGGCGCTCAAGGAGGCAGGAGGCCGCCTGGGCAGCCCCCAGACGCTCGTGGTCACAGGCGGGACGGTCACCACGCTGGTCGCCATCGATGCCAAGCTTGACCCGTACGACCCTGCATACGTGCATCTCCATGAGCTTACGGGCGAGAAGGTCGACGCCCTTGAGCGGCGCCTTGCCTCGCTCACGCAGGAGGGGCGTGCCGCGCTCAAGGGCATCCAGGCCAAGCGTGCGCCCGTGATCCTGGGTGGTGCCGTTGCGGTGTCCGAGCTTGTGCACCAGACGGGCTTCTCGAGTCTCACGGTGAGCGAGAGTGATCTTCTCTTTGGCCTTTCGATCGTCGCTGCTGCTATGCTTGAGGGGCGCGAGTCTCCGGTGGTGTGGAAGCCCACCATGAGGCCGCTCAAACCGTCTGGGGAGTAGCCCTCCCAAGACAACCTGGGGGCGTGGCGGAATTGGCATACGCAGGGGACTTAAAATCCCTCGCCGAAAGGATTGTGGGTTCGAGTCCCACCGCCCCTACCACTAAAAACGGCGGATTGCGGCTGGCGCAACTGCGTGTCGGCCCCCGGACTCGTATCTCAAATCGTACGCATTTCGTATTCTCGCAGCCCCTAAACGCCGAGAACCCTCGCCTTGACGAGCGTTCGTCCCCGGCTGACGAGCCGCTCGCCTGCCCGTTGCCACAGCCCATCATCCGTTGGCGTGTTGTTTTGGCGCATGCGCCCAGAACATCCCTTTGCGTGTCCCATGTAAGGACAAGTGGTGTACAACTATGTCTCGCAACGTCGATGCGCTTGGAGTGGGGGAGGGGCAGCATGGCAGAGAACGGCACGGATGCGCTTCGTGGCGCGCCGCAGGCGGTGGCGAGCAGGCCTGCAGAACGGGCTGCCGGCAAGGCAGGCTCTGCCCCGGTGTACTCGCAGCTGGCCTCTCTCCTACGCGAGAAGATCGGCCTGCACGAGTGGGCCCCCGGCTCGCGCATTCCCTCCGAGCACGAGCTCATGGCGCGCTTTGGCATTTCGCGCGGTACCGTGCGCCGCGCCATCAGCGAGCTCGTGGACGAAGGATTTCTCGTCCAGGTGCGCGGCTCGGGCACCTTCGTCTCGGAACGCGCCCTCTCGCATCCCGCAGGCGAACGGCCTCTCTCGTTTGGTGAGTCCCTCCGCGAGCAGGGTAAGGACTTTGTGACCCACGTCCTCGAGAAGCGCGTGGTCCCCGCTCCCGCAGACGTTGCCGAGCACCTGCGCATACAGCCGGGCAGCCCCGTGCTCTACCTGCTGCGCGTTCGCACTGTCGACGGCAAGCCGGTCATCTGCCAGGAGGGCTGGGAGAACCTGGGAGAGTGCCCGGGTCTGGAAGATGCGGACTTCTCGTGCGAGACGGCCTTCGACGCCGTGGAGCGCTGCTCTGGCCGAAAGATCACCTGGTCTAAGGTGCGCTACTCCGCCTCTTCGGCAGGGGAACGCGCGGAGGCGCTGGGATGTGGCGAGAACGACCCCGTGCTGGTGCTGCGTCAGACCATAGGCCTTGCGGACGCAACGGTCATCGAGTGGGGCCTCACCTGGCTGCGTGCCGGCCAAGAGGTGGCTGGGACCTCGGTTCAAGATGGCTGGCTGCCTACGGCGCTTGCGCCTGCGCTTGCCCCCTCTGAACGGCGTCGGCTCTCCGGCCTGGCTCTGGACATCCGCAAGGCCGTCGTCGAGTTTGCGCACGCCAACCCAAACATGCCGTTCCACCTGGGCGGTAGTCTCTCTGCGGCAGAGATTCTCGCCGTGCTCTACGGCGGCGTCATGCGCACCGGAGCGGACGGCACCCCCTGGGAGCAGCGCGACCGCTTTGTGCTCTCCAAGGGCCACGCCTCCCTTGCGCTCTACCCGGCTCTGCTGCATGCGGGCCTGGTCTCGCAGGAGGACATTGACCGCGGGCTTCTCGGCCCCAATGCGGTGCTGTTCAAGCACCCCAGGCGAGACCCTGCTCGTGGCATCGAGACCTCCGGCGGTAGCCTGGGCATGGGGCTGGGCTATGCGTGCGGCCTTGCGATTGCCGCCAACAGGCGTGCGAGCGGCTCGCGCGTCTTCTGCCTTCTGGGTGACGGCGAATGCAACGAGGGCTCGGTCTGGGAGGCTGCCGCGCTTGCGGGGCACATGGGACTGGCGTCGCTCACGGTTATCGTCGATGTCAACGGGCTGCAGCTCGATGGCCCCACGGCGCAGATTCTCGACACGGGCAGCCTTGCCGAGAAGTTCCGCGCCTTTGGCTTCGAGGCAATCGAGGTGGACGGCCACGACGTGAGCGCCCTCTGGAGCGTGCTTGCGCCAAGCCATACGCTGCCGCGGGCCGTGCTTGCCCACACCACCAAGGGGAAGGGCCTCTCGTTTGCCGAGAACTGCGTGGAGTGGCACGACAACAAGCTGACCGACGAGCTCTATGCGCGGGCAGTCAGGGAGCTTGGCCGGGAGGTAGGCCATGTCTAGGGAGGCCGTTGCTGTGGAGTCTGCGATTGTCGCAGACCCAGCCGAGTTCGACCGGTTGGATTCGCGCGTGGCCTTTGGCCGGGCGCTTGGAAAGATTGCCGAGAATGACCCGCAGGTCATGGCCGTTGTCTCGGACTACGGCCGCCGGCTTGCGCTCGATGCGCTGCGCTCAAAGCTGCCGGGCTCCGTTGTTCAGTGCGGCATTGCCGAGCAGAACCAGGTTGAGGTTGCGTCCGCCCTTGCCAACGAGGGCTTCCACGTGTTTGCGCCGTCCTATGCGCCGTTCATCACGGCTCGCGTGCTCGACCAGGTGCGCGTGAACTTGGGAATGATGGAGTCGCCGGTCGTGCTGGTTGGTCTTGGCGCAGGCTACCACGCGGGCATCCTTGGTCCCAGCCACATGGCCTTGGAGGACCTTGCGTGCATGCGCTCCATCCCGGGGCTCACCGTGGTGGTGCCGGCGACGAACACCGAGCTTGCCGGTGCGCTTGCGGAGCTTGCGCGCAATCCACGGCCGGCCTACGTGCGCATCACACAGGCGCCCGCTGGCGATCCCGCTCTGCCCAGCGGGGACTTCGAGCTTGGGCACTGCCGCGTGCTTGCGGATGACGCGCCCGGCGGCATGGCAGACGTTGCGATTGCTACCTGCGGCTCCATCGCGTCGCGCGCGCTGGCCGCCGTCCAGCTGCTGCGGGGGCGGGGGCTTTCCTGCCGCGTGGTGGCCGTAGGTACGATAAAGCCCCTTGACCAGCGCGTTGTTGAGCTTCTCGCCAACGCGCGGCTTGCCGTGACGGTGGAGGAGCACAGTGTGGTGGGCGGGCTTGGTGGTCTTCTCGCCGAGGAGCTGCTCGACCGCGGCGCTGCCCCTGGGCTGCTGCGCCTGGGCGCGCCCGACAGCTACCCCGAGGCGGACGAGCAGGCCCGCCTGTTGGAGCGCGCGGGGCTCACGCCCGAGGGCATGGTGGCCTCCGTGCTTGCCAGGCTGGGGTAGGTTGGCGCTCCGGCACGCGGCGTAGCCGCGGAACTACTGCTCCATGAGGCGCAGAATCTGCTCGTTGGCGGTGTTCTCGCCGGTGCCGGTGAGGTAGGGCGCGCCATCGACAAACGGGCAGCTTAGCTCGGAGGGATGTATGGCGGTTGCCACCATGAAGTCGCAACTCTTCGACTTCTCGGCGGCCGTGCTGAGGGGTACCTGCGCAATCTCATAGCGGCCCTTGTAGCCATGCGCGTCGAGAAGCTCTTCGATCTTCTTGCGCGCGATTGTCGAGGTGACAATGCCGGAGCCGCATGCGATGAGGATGCGCTTCTTCTTGTCCGACATGCTCGAGCTCCCTTCGGTGCGGGCGGCACGGCGCCGCTCGTGGGCACGTGATCCTATCAGCCATAGTAGCGTGATGGGCCGGTGCGCGGGGATGAAGGGTGGCATCAAGGCCGCTCCGTCTGGGGGAATCTCTTGCTGGCGCGCCCTATGCCGCCGTTACCAATCTAAGCTGTCGGCATTCAGCAGGAAATCCCAGAGCCCAAGATGCAATATTCCAGCTTCATCATGCCATGAGCGTGCATCGCCCGCCTCGACGACAACCTTCTTGAAGGAGTCATCGAGCTTCTTCAGGGGTCTTGTCTCCTGCTCAGCCTTCGATGGATCTACCACAGAATACGCTGACTGTACATAGTAGCGCCTGTCGGCAAGGTTGCAGACAAAGTCGACCTCAAGCCGAGCCCTCTCCCGCTTTCCTTTCGCATTCGTGACGGTGGTGTCCACTATCCCAACGTCAACGCTGTATCCACGGGTGACGAGTTCATTGTAGATGGCGTTCTCCATCAGGTGGTTCTCCTCTTGCTGCCTGAAATTCAGGACGGCATTGCGCACTCCAAGGTCGGTGAAGTAGTACTTGAGCGGGGTCGAGATGTACGCACGGCCCTTGACGTCGTAGCGTTGGACCTTTTCGACCAGGAATGCCTCCCTCAAGTGTTCAATATACGATGAGACGGTCTTGTTATCAGTTCCCCGCATGCCGTTGCTTGCGAACGTGTTCGCTATGCGCATGGGGTTGGTGAGAGATCCGACAGATGAAGCAAGAATCCTCACGATTGAGTCGAGAGCCCCCTTGTCGTGTATGCCGTTGCGCTCCCGCACGTCAGTGAGATAGGTCTTCTCGAATAATGTGCGCAGATACGACGCCTTGGATTCATGGGACGTTCGGCTCAATACGAGGGGAAGGCCGCCATAGGTGTAGTAGTCACGCCACGCATCGCGCAGCGGTCCCTTATAAGCGGGAAAGAACTCGGAGAACGACAGAGGACGTACCCGCACCTCATCCCCGCGGCCTCGAAATTCGGTTATCACGTCAGACGAGAGGAACTTGGAATTGCTTCCCGTAACGTAAATATCGGCATTGGGGATGCGAGCGAGGCCGTTGAGAGTGCGCTCGAAGCCCTCCACTTCCTGCACCTCGTCGAGCATGACATAAAAAGGGGAGTCGTCGGTGATTCGCTCGCGAACGTAATTTCCAAGCGCGTGTCTGTCTAGGAGCTCCTCATTGCGGTCGTCATCGAGCGCCACTTGGATGATGCGGTCGTCTGGCACTCCCTTGCTGCGCAGGTGCTCGGCAAAGATATCGAACAGGAGGTACGACTTCCCGCAGCGCCGCAACCCGGTAATCACCTTGATGGAACCGTTTCCCTCGCGCTCGATGAGCTTATTCAAATACGAAGGGCGATCAATTCTTTCGGCCATATTTAATTCCTAAAATCCGTTACATGTAACGTACTTTAGGAATTGTATATGATGATGAAGTGCTGCTTCTGAGGATTCCGGACGTTCGTGTAGTGCAGTCCCAGCGTCGGAAGTTCTCACTCAATGCCTGGCAATATCCTATTTGCCAAGAGGCCAGAACGCTGCCCCTAAACTCAAAAGCAGGCCAGAGAGAATAATCCCCTGGCCTGCACATTAGCGTGGTGCCCCCAACGAGACTCGAACTCGTGTCGTCGCCTTGAAAGGGCGATGTCCTGACCGCTAGACGATGGGGACGCAGATGAGAGTATATCAGAGCGACGCGCCTCTACCAGTCGTAGCCGTTCTCCTCCGCATATGCCTCGCCAGAAGCGTGGAACCACGGGAAGGCGTCCGTCCAGGCGATGAAGTCGGGCACGTCTGCAATGATGGGCTCCGCCTCGTGGACGGCAAACGTTGCCTCCTCGAAGCCCCCTGCGGGAACCTCGGGCCTGTCTGGGAGGTAGATCTCTACAAACGTGGGTCTGAGCAGGGCGTACGCCGCCCCCTCGCAGAGCTCGCCGTACCCGCGCAGTGCACGGCGCGCGGCGTTCATGCGACCCAGCTTGTAGAGGAGGATGGTGCGGCCAAGGTTGAGCCAGGAGTTCTCGCGCCCGGCAAGGCGCGCGTCAAGCTCGTTGAAGCCCTCCTCGTCCTCCAGACGCGCCAGGGCCAGCGCAGCTGTGAGCCTGCCGCCAACCTGGTCTTTGGGTGACGCCGCCATGAGGCCGCGCGAGACGTCGAGCGCCATGCGGTAGCGGCCACCGGCAAGGCAGGTGCGTGCGATGGCATCCCACAGGCGCAGCCGCGGCCGCGTGAAGACGTCGTCCCAGGCGTCGCCAGTGGATCCAAGGGTAAGCTCGTTCGCCTCGTCGGCCTTTGCCTCGATCTCGAGCAGCGCGTCGAGCCTGTCATCGGGGTCAAGGTCTGCGGCAAGCACCTGCACGAGCTGTGCGTCCAGGCAGCCGCCGTCCTGCGAGAGCGCCTGGTCGCATGCTGCCGAGAGCGTCTGCAACCTGCGCTCGCGTGCCGCGCGGAACTCCTCGTCATCGAGAAGGTCGTCATCGGCGCCGGCGCGGTGAAACGCGTCCAGCGCGCCAACGAGCGTGGCGAACGACGCCTGCTCGGGGGAGTCAACAAAGGCCGCGGGGTTCTCGCGCACGGCCAGACACAGCTCGGCAAACCCCTCGTCAGAGAGGGTGCCTATCTTCTCGCGGCGACGTTGGGCGCACCTGAGGACAAGCTCTTCCCGTCCGTTCACGAGGCATCACCATCCTGCGTGCCCTTCTTGCCCTGCTGGTAGTAAGGGGCGGAAAGCTCCTGTGCCTCAGCGAGCGCCTCGGGGTAGAGCTTGGCCGTGGTCCGCGCGACCCAGGAGCCAAGTACGCCGCGCCCGCTCTTGTCGTCGCCTTCCTGGAGCAGCACCGTTGCCTCGGAGACGGCAAGGATGAGCTCGTCCTCGCTATAGGGCGGCACAGCGAGACGGGCAAAGACGCCGTCCGGCAGCTCCGTTTGCGTAATAAGCGCGGACGCGCAGCCAGGATAGACGGCAATGAGGTGCTCGAGGAGTTGCCGGGCAAGGCTCATGTCGTGGGCCTTGTGCGCCAGTGCAAGTCGTGCGATTCCCATCCAGGCGTCGTCTGCGGGACGCGACGGCACAATGGCGCCGTAGCGCTTCGCCAGCGCGTCGAGGGATGCCTCGTCTTCGAGCTTTGCGTAGGCAAGGGCCAGCGTGAACCGGACGTCTGCCTGGTCCGAGGGGTCCTGCTGCAGCAGCCGCTCGCCGGTCTCTATGCAGCTGCGGTTGCGGCCGCAGATGAGCGCCTCTTCTGCCAGCGCAGCCATCCACCGCCTATAGGGACGAAGGGCGATGTCGCGGCCAAGGGCAATGCGCTCATCGTCCCCGTCGTTTGGCACGGCGTCGCGAACGGCCTGGCAGGACGCGAGGACCTCGTCCGCGCCCTCCTGGAGGAAGGTGAACTGGGCATCAAAGCTGGGGCTCACGCGCGAGGCGCGCATGCGGATAGCGTCGTGACACTTGGGGTCGAGCGAGATGGCCTCGTCGAGAAGGTCGCGCCCGCGGTTGATGAGCGCGTCAGCCCTGTCCTCACTCGAGAAGGGAAGCTGGTAGTCGATGATCTCGGCGGCAACGGCCACCAGGTGGAAGGCGCGGTCGGCATCGGACTGGGGGAGCGTGTCTCGATCGCGGGCAAAGCGGCGGCCAAAGTCCGTGAACGCCTTGGCGGCAGCGACGGGGTTCCCCTTGGGCAGCGACTGCGCATAGCGCAGCGCCAGGCGCTGGTAGTCCTCTCTCCTTGGGTCAAATGCCACGGTGCGCCTCCTTTCGTCGCTCTCATGGTATCCCATGCGTGGCACGACAAAGGACGCCACGGGTAACTGGCCAACCTGCCCGCAAACGAGGGTTGCTATCTCTCGAATACCACGAACGGTTGTCAAAATACGGTGAACGGTTGAAAAATGTTTCGAAACGAGGTCCCAAACGATTACATCTTGGAGAACGTTTGAAGGGAGGTGTATTGCGAACAGCGTTTTTGAACTATCGAAAAATATACAATACTCGATAAAACTATTTGGCAGATATCCAAAAATATCCAGAATTTATTGAAAGTATCCAATACTTTAGGGTAGTTGAGTGAATCCCCAACTCCATCTCAAGGTTGTACCATGCCGCGCACCGAGCGCAAACAGCGGAAACGGTCCGCAGCGCCCTACCCTAAGGAGGTAAGACGACATGAATGGCATCACGATCATCTTGATAAGTGCGGTGGTCCTGATTATTGGCTACCTCGGGTACGGGCGCTGGCTAGCTAAGTTATGGGGCGTCGATTCCAAGGCCCTCACCCCTGCGGTCCGCATGGAGGACGGCAAGGACTTCTCGCCCGCACAGCGCTTCTCCGTGTTTGCCCACCAGTTCTCCTCGATCTGTGGCGCAGGCCCTGTCACGGGTACCATCGTCGCCATGATGTTTGGCTGGCTCCCTGTGCTCCTCTGGGTCCTTGTCGGCGGCATCTTCTTTGGCGCCGTCCATGACTTTGGCGCGCTGTACGCCTCTGTCAAGAACAACGGCAAGTCGCTTGGCCAGCTCATCGAGAAGTACATTGGCAAGGCCGGCCGTCACCTGTTCCTGGCGTTCTCCTGGCTGTTCTGCTGCATTGTCATCGCTGCGTTCGTCTCTATGGTGGCGGGCACGTTTGCCACCACCGCCGCTGCCGACGGTTCCGTTGACTTCGCCAAGTCCTACGCCGGTGGCTGCGCGGGCACCATCTCCATCCTGCTTACCTTCTCGGCCATCTTCTTTGGCTGGGCGTGCCGCAAGTGGGACCTCAAGGGTGTCGCAAAGTTCCTGTTTGCTCTCGTGTGCATCGCAGTTCCCTTTGCGCTTGGCATGGTGTTCCCGATTTACCTCAACGCCACTGGCTGGATTGCTGTCGTGACGCTCTACCTGATCCTCGCAAGCGCCATGCCCATCCAGACGCTCAAGACCCCACGTGACTTCCTTACGACCATCATGATGGTCGCCATGATCGCGTGCGCCGTCCTCGGCATCATCGCGCTGGGCATCAATGGCCAGGCCACGATAACGGCGCCGATGGTTGTGAGCTCCGAGACGCTCGACGCCCTGGCAGCTAAGGGCAACTACCTCTTCCCGGTTCTGTTCGTCTCTGTTGCCTGCGGTGCCCTGTCCGGCTTCCACAGCCTCGTCTCCTCCGGCACGTCCTCTAAGCAGATCTCCAACGAGACCCACATACTCCCCGTTGGCTACGGCGCTATGGTCCTCGAGTCCTTCGTTGGCGTGCTTGCCATCGTGACCGCCGGCATCATGTTTGGCGACATGAACACCGCCGGCACGGGCGCCCTCAACGCGGGCACCGCCTCGACGCCGTTCCAGATCTTCGCTGCCGGCGTCGCTCGCGGCATGGAGCTCATGGGCTTCAACGCCACGTTCGCCACGGTCTTCATGACCATGAACGTCTCTGCACTGGCGCTCACCTCCGTTGATGCCGTTGCTCGCATTGGCCGCACCAGCTGGCAGGAGTTCTTCTACGAGACCAACGACGCCGCCTCTACTTCTTCCGAGCAGTCCGGTGCCCGCAAGGTCCTCACCAACACCGCCTTCTCCATCGCTGTCACGCTGGTCTTGGGTATCGCCCTGTGCTTTGGTGGCTACCTCAACATCTGGCCGCTCTTTGGTGCGTCCAACCAGCTGCTCGGTGGTATGACCATGATCACCCTCGCCGTCTTCTGCAAGTGCACCGGTCGCAAGGGCTGGATGCTCTACGTGCCTGTGGCGTTCCTGCTCGTGTGCACCTTCACGTCGCTTGGCATGAGCATCTACGGCTGCTGGACTGCCGTTGCCGCCGACCAGTCCTTCGCGGTCATCGCGACCAAGGGCCTGCAGCTTGTGGTTGCCATCCTGATCGTGATCCTGGGCGTCATCGTTGCCTACAACTGTCTGAAGGAGCTCTTCACCAAGAAGGCCGGCTCCATCCCCGACGAGGAGCCCGAGTGGTCCGAGCTTGGCCGCAAGCACGTCGAGGAGTCCAAGCGCGACGTTGCCGTAGACACCAAGACCGAGGTAACCGCGTAAGACGACTTCTCGTAATGCGTTTGATGGGGCGCCTGGTGCTACCAACACCAGGCGCCTTTTCTGTGCACAAATAGGAGAGAGATGTGTTGAAGATGTGATGATTTCGTCACGACGAGGTGTCGAAGAAGACCGAGGGTAAGGACCTCGATGGAGCAAGGACACGGCCTCGTTCCTGCGCGGAACCGTTTGCTGAAAGCGACCTCTTGCTGTCTCCCATCTGATAGGATGGGGCCGCATTCAAGGACGGACCGGCGGGTGCGTCTTTCGTCGCTCGTCCGGCTCCGAGGTGTTCCAGGTAGGGCATCAGGGAAGGCCAAACGGTCTTCTCAAACATTTGCCGCCATTGGTGGCGGCCAGTGAATTGGAGGATGTGCTATGGGACGTTTTACCAACCCGCGTGACCTGTACTTTGGTGAGGGCGCCCGCCACGAGGTTAAGAACCTCAAGGGCGAGAAGGCCGTCATCGTTTCTGGTGGCCACAGCATGCGCCGCGGCGGCTTCCTGCAGGACGTGCAGAAGGACCTGGAGGACGCTGGCTTTGAGGTCAAGCTGTTCGAGGGCGTCGAGTCCGATCCCTCCATCGAGACGGTCATGAAGGGCGCCAAGTTCATGCAGGACTTTGGCCCGGACTGGATTGTTGCTATCGGCGGCGGCTCGCCTATCGATGCTGCTAAGGCCATGTGGGTGTTCTACGAGTACCCCGACGAGAAGTTCGACAACATCATCCAGCCGTTCTCGTTCCCCGAGCTGCGTCACAAGGCTCACTTCTGCGCCATTAGCTCCACCTCCGGCACCGCTACCGAGGTAACCGCCTTCTCCGTCATCACCGACTACGAGCACGGCATCAAGTACCCGCTGGCCGACTTCAACATCACCCCTGATGTCGCCATCGTCGATCCTGAGCTCACCTACTCCATGCCCCAGAAGCTCTGCGCGCACACCGGCATGGACGCCCTCACCCACTGCCTCGAGGCTTACGTCTCGACCGCTGCCTCCATGTTCACCGACGCCGACGCCCTTCACGGCATCCGTGAGATTACGCAGTGGCTGCCCGTCTCCTACACCGGTGACCACGAGGGCCGCAAGCACATGCACGAGGCTCAGTGCCTCGCCGGTCTGGCCTTCTCCTCTGGCCTGCTCGGTATCGTGCACTCCATGGCGCACAAGACCGGCGCCGCGTTCGAGAACGGCCACATCATCCACGGTGCCGCCAACGCCATGTACCTCGGCAAGGCCATCCAGTGGAACTCCAAGGATCCTCGCGCTCACGAGCGCTACGCCTATGTTGCCAAGGAGATCCTGCACCTTCCCGGCACCACCGACGACCAGCTCATCGACTCCCTCGTCGAGAAGATTCGCAGCATGAACGACGAGCTGCACATCCTGAGAAGGAGTTCCTCGAGAAGCTCCCGACCATCGCTGCCAACGCTGTTCAGGATGCCTGCACGCCCGAGAACCCGCGCGAGACCAAGGCCGAGGACTTCGAGAAGATCCTCAAGTGCTGCTACTACGACGAGCCGGTCAACTTCTAGTTTCCGTCCTAGTAGTACAAGCGTTGCCGTCCGAGGGGGTCGGAGCCTTTGGCTCCGACCCCCTTTCTGCATTCTTGACATGCCAACCTTGCCCCCTCGGAAACCTCACACGTAATATTTCTTCTTTGATTTTAAGAACGTGCCAACTGGGCTTTTCTCGGAAGATATCAGATAAGAAATAACACGTGTGAGGTTTACTTACAGGTGTGAGGTTGATTTGCCGAGAATGGCTGCGGTTGAACTGAGACGTGCTGCCTTCGGAAGTCAGCGATTGTCGATACGCTGGCTATCGATCTCGTTGCACCAATTTCCCGGTTGTGACAAGGTGAGAGCGGAAGCTATGGGAGGGCTTGAAAGACGGGAGTACGTTATGGACCTCAACGGCTACATCGACCACACCAACCTCAAGCAGAACGCAACTCAGGCTGACATTGAGCGCCTGTGTGACGAGGCCATCAGGTACCACTTCGCGACGGTTGCCATCAACTCGTGCTGGACGGCGATGGCAGCCAAGCGCCTTGCGGGCACCGGCGTGGGCGTAACCACCTGCATCGGCTTCCCCCTGGGAGCCTGCTCCACGCAGGCAAAGGTCGCCGAGGCCACGCAGGCCGTTGCGGACGGCACCACTGAGATTGACATGGTGATTAACGGCGGCCACCTCGTTGCTGGTGATGACCAGTACGTCATCGACGACATTGCCGCCGTCGTCAAGGCCGCGCAGGGACATCCGGTGAAGGTCATCCTCGAGTGCTGTCTGCTCAACGACGAGCAGATTGTCCGCGCCTGCGAGGATTCGGTCGCCGCCGGCGCCTCGTTCGTGAAGACCAGCACCGGCTTCTCGACTGGCGGCGCCACGGTGCATGACGTCGCGCTCATGCGCAAGACCGTCGGTGACCGTTGCAAGGTCAAGGCCGCAGGAGGCATCCACACCAAGGAGGAGGCGCTCGCGATGGTCGAGGCGGGTGCCGACCGGCTTGGCTGCAGTGCTGGCATCAGGATTGTCGAGGGGTAATACTTCTAGAGACACTGTACTCTAAGTGCCCGGCGGAGCTTTTGCTCCGCCGGGCATAAAAAGGGAGGCCACATGGGTAAGCGCGTATTTCTGATCGTCCTTGACAGCTTTGGCATTGGCGCCGAGCCAGATGCCGCGGAGTGGGGCGACGAGGGGAGCAACACCCTGTGCGCCTGTGCCACCACGGGCGAGCTCAACATTCCCAACATGGCGTCGCTCGGCCTTCTCAACATCGAGGGCGCGCTTGAGTCTCCCTACCAGGTGGACCTTAGGTCGGTTGCCTCGCCCACCGGCGCGTTTGCCCGCCTTCGCGAGGCGTCTGCCGGCAAGGACACAACGGTTGGGCACTGGGAGATGGCCGGCGTCATCTCGCCCAAGCGCTTCCCCACATACCCCAACGGCTTCCCCCGAGAGGTGCTGGACGAGTTCGAGCGCCAGACGGGTCGTGGGGTTCTCTGCAACAAGCCGTACTCCGGTACGCAGGTGATCAAGGACTACGGCCGTGAGCAGCTCGAGACTGGCAAGCTCATCGTCTACACCTCCGCCGACAGCGTCTTCCAGATTGCCGCGCACGAGGACATGGTGCCCCCCGAGCAGCTCTACGAGTACTGCCGCATCGCGCGCAGGATCCTCACGGGCGAGCACGGCGTCGCCCGCGTTATCGCGCGCCCCTACACGGGGGAGTGGCCAAACTACGTGCGCACCCCGCGCAGGCACGACTTCTCCCTCGAGCCCACGGGAACCACGATGCTCGACGTCCTCAAGGACGCCGGCCGGGACGTGCTCTCCATCGGCAAGATCTACGACATCTTCGCGCACCGCGGCATCACGGAGCACGTCTTCACCTCGGGAAACGACGAGGGCATCGAGCGCACCGTTGAGGCAACCGGCCGTGACTTCACGGGCCTCTGCTACACCAACCTCGTGGACTTCGACATGGTCTACGGACACCGCAACGACGCGCCAGGCTACGCACGTGCCCTGAGCTACTTTGACAGCCAGCTCCCGCGCATCGTGGCAGGCCTGCGCGATGACGACCTGCTCATGATCACGGCAGACCACGGCTGCGACCCCGTGACGCCCTCAACGGATCACTCGCGCGAGTACGTCCCGTGGCTCGTGTGCGGCCCACGCGTGCGCGCCGGTGTCGACCTGGGCACGCGACCCACGTTCGCGGACGTCTCCGCAACGGTCCTCGACTACCTTGGCGCGCCCGCGCTTCCCAACGGCACGTCTCACCTCGACCGGATTCTGGAGGCATAGCCATGGCACGCACCCCCACACCGCACAACGAGGCCATCGCGGGCCAGGTCGCACCGTTCGTCCTCATGCCGGGCGACCCGCTCCGCGCCAAGCGTCTCGCCGAGACCTACCTCGAGGACGTCGAGCAGTTCAACGGGGTCCGCAACATGCTGGGCTATACGGGCACCTACCAGGGCAGCCCCGTCTCGGTGATGGGTAGCGGCATGGGCATGCCCTCCATCGGCATCTACTCATACGAGCTCTTCAACTTCTACGGCGTCGAGTCGATCGTGCGCATCGGCACCGCGGGTGGCGTGGCGCCAAGCGTGCGCCTGCGCGACATCGTGCTCGGGATGGGCGCCTGCACGGACTCCAACTACGCCCACCAGTTCAACGTGCCGGGCACGCTTGCCCCCATCGCGGACTTCGGCCTCCTGCGTCGCGCGGCAGACGCCGCCGAGCGCCTAGGCTATCCCGCGCGCGTGGGCAACGTGCTCTCGTCGGACGTCTTCTACAACGACGATCGCACGGCGGAGCAGCGCTGGGCAAAGATGGGCGTCCTCGCCGTGGAAATGGAGTCGGCGGCGCTCTACCTCAACGCGATGCGCGCCCGCAGGCGCGCGCTCACGATCCTCACCGTGACGGACGTCACCTCCCGCGGCGAGGCCCTCACGGCCGAGGAGCGCCAGGAGAGCCTCACGCAGATGATGGAGGTCGCGCTGAGCCTGGCAAAGCCGGAGTAGGCGCTGCACAAGCAGGAAAATCACATGAGCACAAAATGGCCCGGGCTCCCGCAGGGATGCCCGGGCCAGTTCATACGTCGACGGAGCGCTGCGCCCTACTCAGCCACGCCCGGATGCGCCGCATGCCAGTTGCGGACGGCCTCCTCGTAGATATCGCCATCTGTGCGGCAGGGGACAAACTCGTTGCCCTCGTGCTGGCGCGTCTCGTCACCCTTGGCCAGCAGGCAGAGAATCGCCGGGCCCTCGCCCTCGTAGCCCAGCTGGACGGCGCGGCGAATGGCCTCTTCGCGGTTGAGAATGACCTCGTATGCCGTGCCCTCCGGCGTGGCGTCCGCCATCTGCTGGCAGATCTCCTCCACTGGATCGTTCGCCGGGTCCTCCTCGGTGTAGATGAGGTAGTCGGCGTACTTGGCGGCCTCCTGGGGAAGCTCGTGTCTACGCTCGTATGCCTTGCCGCCGGGGGCGCCAAAGACGGCAATGATGCGGTACCCCGGGAACTCCTCCTTGACCGAGGGGAAGAACCGCTGGTAAGAGAGCTTGTTATGGGCATAGTCGACCAGCGCAACAACCTTGGGATCAGGGCTGGGGAGAAGCTCCATGCGGCCGGGGACACGCGCGTGCGAGAGCGGCTCGGCGATCTTCTCGTGCCCAATGCCCAGAACCTCGCAGATGGCGATGGTCGCAAGCGCGTTGTCCACGTTGAAGAGTCCGGGCATGCCCAGGCAGATGGGCCCTTCCCAGCTTGGCGTGTGCGCAGTGAACGAAACCATGCCGTAGGCGCTCTGGACGTCCGAGGCCCAGACGTCCGCCGAGCTGTCCTTGGCCGAGAAGGTCACCACGCGCTCGCAGCGCTGGGCGCGTTCGAGGATGGTCTGGATCTCGTCAGAGTCGAGGTTCACCACGGCAACGTGCGCCTGGTCAAAGATGCGGAGCTTGCTCTGGAAGTAGTCCTCGAAGTTGGGGTGCTCAACGGGCGAGATGTGGTCACGCCCAATGTTCAGGAAGCAGGCAATGGAAAGGTCAAGGCCCAGGACGCGGTCATACTTGAGCGCTTGGCTCGAGACCTCCATATCCATGTAGGCAAGGCCTGCCTTGCGGGCGTTGGCGAGATGGCGCCAGAGGTCCGGGGACTCCGGCGTGGTGTTGTGGCTCTCCTCACGCTCGATGCCGTCGAAGGTCTCAATGGAGCCCATGACGCCAGCGTGGGCGTAAGGCTCGTCGCCGTCGAGCACCGCGCGAAGCATATAGGACACCGTCGACTTGCCCTTGGTGCCCGTGATGCCAATGACGGTGAGGTCGTGGTCGGGGTGGCCAAAGGCCTCGGCCGAGGCGAGCGCCATGGCGCGGCGCAGGTCCGTGGCGATGAGTGCTGGCGTGCCGGGTGCAACGGCAGCAAGCTCGGCCGCTCGGTCTCTGTCGCAGAGGTAGGCCACGGCGCCCTTCTCCAGCGCGGAGGTGAGATAGGCTGGCTTGAAGGCGGCGCCCTTGCACACAAAGACGTGCGCCGGGACAACGACCCGCGAGTCGCAGTCGACCCCGGTGATGGGCATGGCGCCCTTCTCGGCGGTGATGTTTGCTGTGGTGGCCAGCAGCCCCTCATTGTCGAGAAGCTGGGCAAGAGATGAGAGTGTAGTATTCATGCATTAAGTATAGCAGGAGAGATGGGCGCGGGCTGCGCCGGGTGTGGGCGATGCGTGTGCCGCTTCCGGGTTCCGTGGTACACTCGCTAGGCACGGGCGATTGGCGCAGCGGCTAGCGCAGGTGCCTTACACGCACAAGGTCGGCGGTTCGAATCCGTCATCGCCCACCATGAGAAGAGTCGGGGCCGGTCGGCGTGAGCCGGCTGGCCCCGTTGCATGAGCGCTGGCAGATGCGCCGGCAGACGGGAGGCCCCATGCCCCAGGAGAGCGCTGTACAGCCAGAGCGCAGCTTTGGCAGGTCCGTTGCCGAGATGCGCCCCGTCACGCTGACCCCCAACGTTATGAAGAACGCCGACGGCTCGTGCCTGGCGGAGTTTGGCGACACGCGCGTGCTGTGCGCGGCGACTATCGAAGAGGGCGTGCCCAAGTGGCGCGGGGCGAGCAGGGACGGCTGGGTCACCGCGGAGTATGCCATGCTTCCGGCTGCCACCAATCGCCGCACGCCGCGCGAGTACAAGGGGCGCAAGGGTCGCTCGATGGAGATCGAGCGCCTGGTGGGCCGCTCGCTGCGTGCCGTCTGCGACCTTCGGCACCTGGGCGAGTTCACGGTGACCGTTGACTGCGACGTTATCCAGGCCGATGGCGGCACCCGCACGGCTTCCATCACCGGCGCTTGGGTGGCGCTCTACGAGGCGCTCTCCGCCGCGTGCTCCAAGGGGCGCATCAAGCGCGTTCCCCTTACGGGGCAGGTTGCGGCCATCTCGATGGGAGTCGTGCGTGGCGTAGAGCTTCTCGACCTCGACTACCCGGAGGACTCGCACGCGGACGTGGACATGAACCTGGTGGGCTCATCGGACGGCCGTATTGTTGAGGTCCAAGGTACTGGTGAGCGTGCGACCTTCGACCGCGAGCAGCTTGGACGTCTGCTCGACCTTGGCCAGAAGGGCATCGACAAACTCCTCCAGATTCAGCGCGAGGTCACGGGCTTTGGCGCCTAGGCCCCAAGGAGCGGACCTGTCTTGACGAAAGGACACCGGAATGGCAGCAATTGATATCAAGACGCTTGACCCCGCGCGCACTGTTGTTGTGGCCACGGGCAATCCCCACAAGGTGACCGAGATAGAGGCAATTCTCTCAAAGTCCCTTCCCGACGTGCGCTTTGTTGCCCTGGGTGAGCTTGGGGACTTTCCTGATCCGGTTGAGAACGGCGCCAACTTCTTCGAGAACGCCCTCATCAAGGCTCGAGCCGCGCGCTCGACGGCGCGCCTGGGATCTTCTCGGCGCGCTGGGCCGGCGAGCACGGCAACGACGACGCCAACAACGACAAGCTCGAGCGCCTCATGGCAGACGTTCCCGACGAGAGTCGCGGTGCTCGCTTCCACTCCACCGTGGTGCTCGTGCGAGGCGATGAGGTCCTGCGTGGCGATGGTGATTGCAAGGGTGTCATTGGCCACAAACGCCGTGGTGACCACGGCTTTGGCTATGATCCGCTGTTCCTGCCCACGGACACTCCGGGCAAGACGATGGCGGAGCTCACTCCTGCCGAGAAGAACGCCATCTCGCATCGCTTCCACGCCCTCGAGGACCTCGCGCGCAAGTTGTAGGTCAGGCTGTGGCTCGTTCGCGGAGTCTTTATTGTTTGATGTGCCCGTCGCATGCCGCGCAGGTAGAATGAAGCCGTCTGGGACATGCGTCCCAGGTCGCCATGGACGGGCAGGGGCCTCGACGTGGTGAATCCTTCTCAGAGCAAACGCGACCTCGCCCTGGTGGCCGCACACGTCAAGCGTGGCTTGAAGGCCACGGGCGGGTGCCACGGGAGGTCACCCGCTTGCAGAAGGAGGGACTCCCATGAGAATCATCCGCACCAAGGACTATCGGGACATGAGCCGCAAGGCGGCAAATGTTATCTCTGCCCAGGTGATCCTCAAGCCCACGAGCATCCTCGGCCTTGCCACCGGTACCACGCCTATTGGCACCTACGAGCAGCTCGCCGAGTGGAACCACAAGGGAGACTGCGACTTCTCGCAGGTTACCACGTATAACCTGGACGAGTACCGCGGCCTTACGCACGAGGATCCGCAGAGCTACCACTACTTCATGCGCCAGAACTTCTTCGACAAGATCAATATTGACCTTGCCAACACGCACGTACCCGACGGTGCCAACCCCAATGCTAATGAGGCATGCTCTGAGTATGACCGCATGGTGCGCGAGGCAGGCTATCCCGACCTGCAGCTCCTTGGCATTGGCCGCAACGGTCACATTGGCTTCAACGAGCCCGACGACCACTTCTCCAAGGGCACGCACTGCGTGGACCTCACCGAGAGCACCATCCAGGCGAACAGCCGACTCTTCGACAACGCCGACGATGTGCCGCGCCAGGCCTACACCATGGGTGTGCAGACCATCATGTACGCGCGCAGCATCCTCATCCTGGCGTCTGGTCCGGAGAAGGCTCAGGCCGTCTATGACATGTGCTTTGGACCCGTCACCCCGCAGTGCCCCGCGTCCATCCTACAGCTGCACACCAGCTGCACCGTGATTGCCGACGAGGCGGCGCTGGCACTCTGCCCGGAGGCGTAGGCTCCGGACGACCTGCCTCCGGGTAGGCGGTCTTCGCGTCTCTCGGACGAGGCTGGCCAAAATTGCTTCTCGTAACATGGCCCCTCCCAAAACTGCGGCTTAATTGCAGTTTTGGGAGGGGCGTTTTCGACAAAATCGCTGGTAAACGGCTTGCGTCTGTTTTGGGGACTGCTATTAAGCCGCAGGTTTTGGCGGAAGGGGCCAGCTCTTCTCGGCGGCCAACCTACTTGAGCACCGTCAGCCCCTTGGGGTACGAGTTGAGCACCTCGCAGCCGTCCTCGGTCACGATGACCAGATCCTCGATGCGCACGCCCACGTCGCCGGGGAGGTAGATGCCCGGCTCGATGGAGAAGCACTGGCCAGGGCGCACGGGCTCGTCGTGCACGGAGGAGACGTCGCCCGGCTCGTGGTCCTCAAGACCAATCTGATGTCCCAACCGGTGCGTGAAGTACTGCCCCCAGCCGGCATCCTCAATGACCTTGCGCGCAGCCCGGTCTATCTCGGCAAACGTGACACCCGGCCGCACGATGGCCTCGGCAGCCTCATTTGCGCGGCGGACGCACTCGTAGACCGCCCGCTGGTGCTCGGTGGGCTCGCCATAGAAGAACGAGCGCGTCATGTCCGAGCAGTACATGTCCTGGCGGCAGCCCACGTCAAAGAGCACCACGTCGCCCTTGGCGAGGACGGTTCCGTCGGGGGAGTGGTGCGGGTCGGCCGCGTTTGCCCCAAAGCTCACGATGGGCGCAAAGGAGTGGTCCTGCGCACCAAGCGAACGGTAGACGTCGAGAAGCCCGCCGGCAATCTCCTGCTCGGTCACGCCCTCGTGGACCTGGGCGGCAAGCCACTCCATGGCCTTGTCGTTGGTGCGCGAGGCAGTGCGCATGAGCTCCTGCTCCTCCGGAGACTTGACAGAGCGGGTGTCGTCCACGGCTGCGGAGCCCAGCTTGAACGTGGACGCGGCGCCGGCCTCCTGAAGCGGCACAAGCCAGCGTGCGGCGAGCTTCTTGTCGACGCCGAGCGGCGCGCCGTGGTCCGTAACTGCGGCTACCAGGGGCACGGGATCCTCGGTGTCATCAAAGGTCCGCACGTCGTCGCACGCTGCGGAGGCGTCGGGGAAGAGCCGGTTGGCAAAGAGGGTCGAGGCACCGTTGGCGTTGAGGTAGAGCCCAAGGAAGCGCTCATAGGGCTCGGTGTAGTACCCCGTAAGGTAGTAGATGGACATGGGGTCGGAAATGAGTGCCTGCGTAAGCCCCATACCGCGCAGGTTCTCGACCACCTGTGCCCTTCTCGTCTTGTTCATTGAGTCCTCCTTAGTCGTTGACGCCGGAAGTGTAGCACCTGGGACCTGCGCCGGGGCGGCAGCTGGGCGCATGACTGCCAGCCCGTGGTCTTGTCGTGCTGTTTTCTTCCCTAACTGCAGGAACAGTGTTACGTATGGGTATCATCATGCTTTGTGTATTCGATACTTGGGCCAACTATGGCCTGTTGGGAGTCTCATGGAGAACGACATTCCGCCAGTCAACCGCATTGACCAGATCCGCGAGGAGCTCAAGGCCCTCGAGGGCCAGCGTGTGAAGGTCCGCGCCAACATGGGCCGCTCGCGTATCGTCGAGCGTGCGGGCACCCTGGTTCACGTGCATCCGTCCCTCTTTGTGATCGAGGTCGAGGAGCGTCGCGGCCGCAAGGCACGCCAGTCCTACCAGTACGTCGACGTGCTCACAGGCACCGTCGAGCTCTACGACATGAACACGGGCGAGCGCCTGCTCGACTACACGGCCGACCTCCCCGAAGAGTAGTCCTGCCGGAGGCCGCATGCCGCGCTCACGCCGACAGACCGTACAAGCGCCCTGCAAGGTCAACCTTCACCTGGGCATCTATGCCGAGAAGGACGCGCGCGGCTATCACCGCGTGGATTCGGTCATGGTACCGGTGGTCCTCTGCAACACCATTTCCATTGAGTCTGCGCCCGAGACCAGCGTCGCCTTTGAGCCTGCGCTCGATGGCCTTGTGCGAGGGAACGCCACCCAGAGGGCAATCGAGCTTCTCTCGCAGGAGCTGGGTGTGGAGGAGCACGTCGCCGTTCGCATCGAGCGGCGCATCCCCAGCGGGGGAGGCCTTGGCAGTTCCTCGGCAGACGCTGGTTCCGTCCTGCGCGCGCTCGCGGAACGTTGGGGCGTTGACCCGCTTGACCAGCGCGTTGTTGGTGTCGCACGACGCGTGGGCGCGGACGTCGCGTTCTTCCTCAATCCCGCGCCGTCGCTGCTGAGAGGTGCGGGCGACGTGCTTGAAAGCACGTTTCCGGCGCTTGCGGGAGTGCCCCTTGTGCTGGTGATGCCCGCGGGATGCGCCAGCTCGACGCGTGAGGTGTACGAGGAGTTCGACCGCGTTCCCGCCTCGCCGGAGAGCCCCGACGCGCTGTGTGACGCGCTCGCGAAGGGCGACATCCCAGGCGTTGCGGCGCATCTCTACAACAACCTCGCACCGGCGGCGCTGCGCCTGAAGCCGGCGATGGGGGAGCCTGCGGCTTGGCTTGCGCAGCAGCCGGGTGTGATTGCATCGCAGATAACAGGCTCGGGTTCCTGCTCGTTTGCCGTGTGCGAATCTGCCTCTGCGGCTGAGCGCATTGCGACAGCTGCGGAAAATGAGCACGGATGGTGGGCAAAGGCTGTGTTTACGGTTGGTTTGGACGGCCAAGTCTGCTAAAGTGTCGTCTGCTAACGGGACGTGGCTCAGCTTGGTAGAGCGCTCGGTTCGGGAGCTAGGGAATGCAGTTTCACTACCTAATTCCCAAAAGCCGATGAGTCGCAGGTAAACGGCTCGTTGGAGAGCTTGTGGCCACAAACGGGCCACGGCGTGGCCACAAAAGTGGCCACAAACCCGCGCGGAACGGGCCTGCGGCAGCTGCCGCTCATCCGATTCGCTGGGCGTCGATGGACGGTCGACTGGAGTTCGCAGACGGTCGTTCGGAGACACCGGAGACGTGCCCTCCGGAGAGTTGAC
>CACYGL010000010.1 GCA_902773995.1 uncultured Coriobacteriaceae bacterium
TTTTCGTTGGGTTTGATTTCTGTTCCCCATGTTGCATTGGCTAATGTGGTTGACAGTACCGGAGTTGCCGCAAACGTTTCGTATTCTCGTACGAACCCTGTAGTGCCTATTTCGCGCTCTTGGTACGGTGATTCGCTCAACTTGTTGAGTACGCAAACCTTCCAGGATCGATACTTCGATGGCAGAAATGTCGGAATTGAGATGACGGCTAGCTGCCCAATCGACGGTTCATTCACTGTGAGCTTGTTTCGCATTTCAAATGGCAGGGCTTCTCTTGTCGGATCCGCATCATTCAAGCGCAATGGCTTTACCAAGGCAACTTGGGAGAATGTGGGCTCCGGTACGTATCGATTCCTGTGCAAGAAGACTCTCGATGGCAAGCGAGTGACTAGTACAGATGTCGCCATATACAGCTGGTAGGGAGGTGATTGAAGTGCAACTATGGCGTAGCTTGGGTAGGGACAGGCGTTTGAGGCGCAGCTTGGGCAACAGGTCCCTAGGAAAGAATGCACTATTAGGATTTGCTGCCTGCAACGTAATCCTCTTTGCGAAAGGATGCGGGTTGTTATGGCAACAGAAATAAAGAAAGTAATTGTCGCTGCCAGTTTGGCACTTGTTGCCGTCTTGGGTGCTGCGGCGCCTGCGCTAGCTGACGGTGGGTCATTCAACGTCTGCCTGCCTGCATGGCAGGCACCAGTAACAGTTCGTAACGGATACCATAACGGTGGCTCCTCTGCGACCGTTCAAGTTTACTCATATTCTGATTACGGTGGGTATTTCTGGATTGAGCTGCCGGGTCAAGGGCAATGTGCGGACTCTGTTACGGTCAATGCGGGTGAGACTAAATACCCTTCTTATTACAGTTCCTTCAGGGGTTCTGTGACGCTTATGGGACATCAGGTGGGCTGGGGCCCAAATTCGTGTGATCGTACTAGGGGATACGTAAGCTTCCGCTAGTTATTAACGTCTAGTGCCATGGGGCGGGATCACGACGAGCATCCTGCCCTTTAAAATGCGTGGCAGACGGAGGGCGATATGAGCACGGATTGGGGTGTTCTCAAGTTCCACTTTAGGCGCATGGCTGCCGGAAAGGCATGGCGCTATGCAGTTGTGGTTGGACTCGTGGCGATGTCTGCTTGCTTCATCCAAACATGTCTGGTGTTCTGGGGTCACGACATGGGCGAGGTCCCCGCTGCGGACGTGGGATGGGTGGGTAATTACGAGTCCATGCAGACGCCTCTCTTTTGTTTCTACCTCTACTTCCTGATGCCGTTTCTTGCCGCGGCGGTCTATGGCGACAGCTTCTTCCTTGATGGGAGGCGCAGGTATGCGGGTTGCGTCGCCACGCGCTCTACGCTTCGCTCCTATCTCTCATCGGGAGCATTTGCCGCGTTTGCAGGTGGCTTTCTCGTGGTTGCTATTCCATTGCTGGCGTCTCAGCTGCTTGCATTTTTTGCCTTCCCCGCAACGGCCGGACAAGATGCCTATCACCTTCTCCTGAACACCTCGGCTGCCGAGGCCGACGCGACTGGCTGGTACAGTCGCACCCTATTTCTCGATTCATTCCTGAACGCCCGATACCTCCTTAACCTGGCGTTTATTTTCTACGACGCCCTGTGGGGAGCCCTTCTTGCTCTTGCGTCCTTCGTGCTCTCGCTTTACCTTCACACGAGCCGACTATTTGTTGTGGGGGTGCCCGCTCTTTTATTGATTGTCTCTTCGTACCTGCTGCCGCCGGACTTGAACGTGGCACAGTGTCTGATTGTCTCCCTCGTGGTCCCACGGAACCAAGTCGTGTTTTTCGCCGCACCTCTCGCGGTGCTCCTGCTTCTTCTTGTTGCGCTGGGGCTTTCCCTCGGTGGTCATAGGGACGTGCTGCTATGAGCGTCACGGGGGGTCGCTTTAGTCTCTCGGACAATAGATTTTCTGCAGGGCTCGGTGTCCTTGTGGGGCTCTGTACTTTGGCGAACCTGTTACGGGTGGACAGTGTCTCGACTGAGGGCGCTATCTCGCTGTCTCGCTCTTACGCCCAGTTTGCTAACTATGCTCTCGCTGCGTTTGTATACGTCCCCACGTTCACGTTCTGTGCGACTGGCGCTTTGGGACCGTTGGATGCGGCCATATGGGTGACCCGCACGAATCGTATCACTGCCCTGTCCCATGCTCTGGCCCGGTTGACGGCTCGTACGGTGGTGTTTTCTGCTCTTCTCACGACGTGCTGTCTTATGAGCGTACGGCTTTCATCCTCAGTAGCGTTTGCGGCAGGGGACTATCTGAAGTACGGACTCCTCTCAACAACGCTGCAAACTTTCTATTTTCTGGTAGTGGGGCTTGTCGTTCTTGTCGTTCGCCTGATAACAAGATCTGGTGCGTATGCGGCTCTTGCGGCTTTTGGCTATGGAGCGCTTGACTACCTTCTGTGCATGACATCGGCTCTCAACAACACCGCTCTCTGGACCGGCTGGCTTCTCGTGGTCGCTACACCGGAAGATGGCCTTGTTGCCGAGGGGATAGGGGCGCTCCGGCTCGCATCTGCATGCGTCATTCTCGGCCTGCTTGCCGCCTACCTTGTGCGGAGGAGAGACTATTTGCCCGAAGAGGGTGAGTCGCGTGAGTTCTAAGACCTGTGACCATCACGTTTTCTGTCTGCTGCCGAGGACAAGACACTTTGCGCGGATGGGTATTTGCGTGCTGGTAAGTCTGATTGCGGCCCTTAGCGCGGGAATCATAGATCCAAATCAAGCCCTCTACGCCTTTCTGGGCGGTGGCCTTCTTGTTCCCAATCAGTATGGGAGTAGGCCTTCCATCTTTGCATTTGTTGCGCTGCTCTCCCCAATGGCGTCCTTCTGCTTTCTTTTCTCCGACCATTTCACTGCGGGCCTTGAACAAGACGCGTCGTTCGTGATTCCCCGTCTGGTGTCTCGCGATGCTTGGACGTTGGGCAGACTAGCTCAGCTCGTGATATTCTCAGCCTCATTCGCTTTCCTTGGACGGCTTGCCAGCGCTATTGGGTTGGTTGCGCTCGGTTGCAATGTTGAGCTGTCTGAGTTGCTTGGAGTTTCGTTTGCCGATGCTCTGCTGGGTTTTGCCCTTTCATTACTCCTCGTCCTTGTAACAAATTGCCTTGCGATAAAGACTGATTCAATCGTTGCGTTTTCGATTGTGTTTGCGGTGCACGCGGCGGCTCTGGTTGGTGTCGGAAACATGCCGTATGAGATGTCGAGGGCTGTTGCACCTTGGCTTCTTTCAACACAGGGGGTTCTTGCCTGGCACGATTGCTCCGGTTGGACGATGGGCTTTGGGAATGGCGTCGCGGGCTTCAGCGTTGGCGCGTCTTTGGTTTGCTTGTCTATGGGTGTTGTGCTCATCGCGTGGCTGATCATTCGCCTCGTGCGCACTTGGGATGTTCTCTGATAGGAGGTCCTCATGCCAGATGCGATTGTAGTGAGCCATGCGACCAAGATTATTCGTGGTCGCACAGTGCTTGATGATGTGACGCTTTCGCTGCCGCGCGGGGGCATCTATGGGTTCAGTGGCATCAATGGCTCTGGGAAGACGATGCTCTTCAGGGCCATATCAGGGCTCATCCATCTAACCTCGGGTGAGATTGATGTCTTCGGGCAGAGGATTGGAGACGATGTCGATTTTCCCCGAAGCCTCGGGCTTGTCCTTGAGACGACAGGCTTCTGGGACGAGAGCACCGGCATGAAGAACCTATTGATGCTGGCCTCTATCAAGGAGGTGGTGGGGAAGCGTGAGGTTCGCAAGGCGCTTGAGCGCGTAGGCCTGGACCCCGATGACAAGCGGCCATTTTCAACGTACAGCATGGGGATGCGTCAGCGCCTGACCATTGCTCAGGCAATCATGGAGGCCCCGGAGCTGCTCATTCTTGACGAGCCCACTAATGCGCTCGACGTGGAAGGCATTGAAACTGTGTCAAGGATTGTTCGCGAGGAGCACGAACGCGGTTGCACAGTGCTTGTGTCGTGCCATAACGAGCCTGCGCTCGAGGCTCTGTTCGAACGAGAGTGGCGCATGGTCGACGGGCACGTAGCGGGGGAAGTGAATCGGCGATGAGACGTCGAGTTCTTCGACTGCCAATGCTGAGTGTGAGAACGACGGTGATCATCTGCGGATGTCTCGTGGCTTTATGTGCGTGCATTGGTCTAGCCATGAGGATGAGCCTCACGAATTATGCCAATGATGGGGTGGCCGTGCAGCAGCTGCCCTTTGTGGTGAGCGCACGAGCGTCCGAAGAGGACCTTCGACTGTACGCGAAGGGAGAAGGTACGTCTGCGGTTATTGAGCCAGGCCTGCAGGGGGAGACTCGTCTTGACGGCGATTCGGGGGAGAACTCGGGGATGACTCCAGAGGAAGAGCTTGAGAATGCCCCGATTGTGATAACGGCAACTTTCAAGGGGAAGAGAAACTACGTCTATCAAGCTTTCCAATGCCACTTGGAAGTAACCTCGGTTCTGAGGGGCGATGACGTGAAAGCGGGTGACGACCTCATCGTATATGATGCATATAGAATTGCGGAGCCTCATAACGGGCTGGGCATTGGGCAGTTCAGTAGGGTTCGAGAGGTGTGGGGGGCATCATCTGGCCCCAGCATGTTTGGCCTCATGCCCATGAGGGATGGACAGGAATATCTCCTGTTCCTAGAGCCGAAGGTATACCCACGCGAGAAGAACCGTGACACGTACAAGCAGACCTTCTGTCTCATAGAGCATCCCTATTCGCGCATATCGCTGGACATTGCCGAGCATCCAGAGCGTGTGGGAATCTATGCACTCCCCGTGGATGGCGCATGGCCGCGTATTGCCTTTACCGACGCGTGCCAGTATGACCTCGCCGTAGAGAGCGATGTTGCTAGGGATGTTTATCTGGAGAACTGTGTGAAGCTGCTCTCCAATTACACAGAACCCTAGCTTGCCTCTCGAGAGACCTTGGGGGGTTCTCGGGCAATGCGTTCTGGAGGGATGCCGTGAAGTAGGCGGGCGGCTGTTTTCTCGTCCATACGAGGGTTTAGACTTTGTCTTGCTGCCTTGCTCAACGGGCACCACAACCTCATCCCGCGTGCGGGAAGAAAGGACCATCCATGGCCGTTAACCTCTCTGGACGCAACTTCCTCAAGCTGCTCGACTTCACGCCTGAGGAGATTCGCTATCTTCTCGACCTCTCTGCAGACCTCAAGGCCAAGAAGCACGCGCACGAGCCGCACCGCTACCTCGAGGGCAAGAACATCGTCCTGCTCTTCGAGAAGACCTCCACCCGCACGCGCTGCAGCTTCGAGGTTGCCGGCCGTGACCTTGGCATGGGCGTGACCTACCTCGACCCCGGCTCGAGCCAGATGGGCAAGAAGGAGTCTATCGAGGACACCGCCCGCGTGCTTGGCCGCATGTTCGACGGAATCGAGTACCGCGGCTACGCGCAGTCCATCGTGCAGACGCTCGCAGACTACGCAGGCGTTCCCGTGTGGAACGGCCTTACCACCGAGTTCCATCCCACGCAGATGCTCGCCGACGTCCTCACCATGCGCGAGGAGTTTGGTAACGACCTCTCCGGCCGCAAGCTCACCTTCATGGGCGATGCCGGCAACAACGTGGGCAACTCTCTCATGGTGGTGTGCGCGAAGCTTGGCATCGACTTCTGCGCGTGCGGGCCAGAGAAGCAGATGCCCGCGCCCCAACTCGTCGAGCAGTGCCGCGCCATTGCCGCCGAGAACGGCTCTGCCATCACCCTCACCGAGGACGTGGACGAGGGCGCGCGCAACGCTTCCGTCATCTACACCGATATCTGGGTCTCGATGGGCGAGCCTGACAGCCTGTGGGCCGAGCGCATCAAGCTCCTGAAGCCCTACCAGGTCTCCGCTGACGTGATGGCAAAGGCCGCCCCCGATGCCATCTTCATGCACTGCCTCCCCAGCTTCCACGACCGCCACACCACCATTGGCGAGGACATCTACGAGAAGTTCGGCCTTGCCGAGATGGAGGTCACCAACGATGTCTTCGAGGGGCCTCGCTCTCGCGTCTTCGATGAGGCCGAGAACCGCATGCACACGATTAAGGCCGTGATGTACGCGACGCTCAAGTAGGCAAACGTAGCTGTGGGGCGGGGGTTGGGCTTTCCCTCTGAGGGCGAAGGACATCAAGGACACGCCCTCCGAGAGAAAGCCCAACCCCCCCGCATTCCGTTATCGTTGGGCCTGCTTGAGCGTCACGACGATGCAACAGGCCACGCTTCCAAAGAGCGTACTACACTGCAGGAAGGGCAGCCGGTGGTTGATGCTGGGATGCAAGAGAAGTTCGATGCGCTGCTCGAGGACTGTGCCATCTGCCTGCGGCGCATTGGTCTCTCTCCGCGCGAGTACCTTCCTTCCGTGAGACTCACACACAACCGCTCTCGTATTGGCAGCTGCAAGAAGCTGCGCGGCGGGCGCAGGCCGCTCTTCCAGATCTCGTGCTCCGTCGATGCGTGCAAGACCGACGCTCAGGCGCGAGACGTCCTCTACCACGAGCTTATCCACACGCTACCGGGCTGTTTCGACCACGGGGAGCGCTTCCGCGAGGCTGCCGCCAGGGTCAACGGGGCGTACGGCACGAACGTCCGCGCCACGCGGCGCGAGCCGGCCCGCAGGGTGCCCGAGGTCCCGCGCTCCGAGGTGGAGTCCCTCGTGGGCTCCGAGCTTGTGGTGCGCGGCCGCCGCTACCGGTTCGTCGGCCTGAACACAAGGCCCAAGCGCTGCTGTGACCTCCAGGACGAGCGTGGCCGCGTCTACGTGTGCGCGCCTGCCTACGTGCTTGCGCATCTCGCGCGTTAGGGGAGCGGAGCACGGCCTGGGGGATCGGCCGCTAGAGTTCCACCCTCACGACTCTCATCTTCATGATCGCGTCGAAATAATGTGCAGTCGCACGCAGGATGGGCTGCACGCCGGCAGACTTTAGGTCGACGTAGCCCGTGAGGTACGGTCGTGACGAGATGTGCAGGCCATCATCCCACAGGCAGTCGCGCTCGGGCTTCTCACACGAGAAACGCCCCTCGGCGTCCTCGATGCCCATGGTTCGAAGCGTCCCCTTCATGAGGGTTCGTATGCCAAACGAGCCAAGCGTGTCGAACACGAGAACTCCCTGGGGAAATGCCTTTTGGAGGGCAAGTGCGAGGTCTTTCACCTCATCTGTTTTGAGGTACATGAAGACGCCTGCGGCGAAGAGGAAGACGCCTTCGGAGGCATCGACCTCTGGAATCCATGCGGCGGCGTCCTTGAGGTCTGCGACGAGGTTCCTTTCGCGCTCCATTGGAGGCACAAGCGCGTTCCTTGCATCGATGACGTCTTGTCGGTCGATGTTATAGAGGCGCATCGAGCCGTTGTCCGCCAGAAGCGGTGTTGCGTCGAGGCCACATCCCATGTTGACGACGGCGGCTTGCGGGTGCACCTTGAGGTATGCCTCTATCTCAAAGAGGATGTCGCGGCTGCGTAGGATTCCCTCGAGGGAGCCAAACTTCCACGCGAGTGAGTCACGCTTTTGGTCAAACTGGCTGACGTCAAAGTCGAGCCTGGTCAGCGCGTCGCGCGCGTAGGGGTCTTGCAAGATTGAGGGGAAGAGCTCGCTTCCAAGCATACGGCCATAGAGGGGAACAACCAGTGTTTCCTGTACCGTGTTCTTCTCAATGCGAGGTTCCTTCATGGATGCACCGCGCCTCTCGTCAAGTTGATGACATAAAGTTGGCTAAGACCAACTTGTGTGTCAACTCCAAAGAGACGCGGTGCAGTGGCTCTGCTGTGTGGCGAGACTTAGTACACCATGCCCATGGCCTCGCGGACCTCGTTCAGGGTCTCGTGGGCTATCTCGTTCGCGCGGCGGTTGCCGTCGTGCAGGACGTCCTTCACGTAGTCGAGGTCGCCGGCGAGCTTCTCGCGACGCTCGCGGATGGGGGCGAAGTACTCGTTCACCACTTCGGTGGTGTAGCGCTTGAGCTGGCCCGCGCCACCCATGCCAATCTCGTCGGCGATCTCCTTGGGGTCGCGGCCGCTGCAGATGCCGGCGGTGGTGAGCAGTGCCGAGACGCCCGGGCGCCCCTCTGGGTCAAACGTGATGTTCCGCTCGGAGTCGGTCTTTGACTTCTTGATGAGCTTCGCCGTCTCCTCGGCAGTCATGGAAAGCGAGATTGCGTTGCCGTAGGACTTGCTCATCTTGCGGCCGTCAAGGCCCGGCAGCAGCGGCGTCGAGGTGAGAAGGCCAGAGACCTCGGGGAAGACCTTCCCGTAGCGCTCGTTGAAGCGTCGGGCGATCTTCGAGGTGATCTCGATGTGGGGGAGCTGGTCGCGCCCAACGGGCACGATGTTGCCCTTGCAGAAGAGGATGTCGCAAGCCTGGTGGACGGGATAGGTGAGGAGAAGCCCCGTGAGGGCGTGGCCGGACGCCGCCTGCTCCGCCTTCACGGTGGGGTTGCGCTCCATCTCGGCCTCGGTCACCAGCGAGAGGAACGGGAGCATCAGCTGGTTCTCCTCGGGTACCGCGGAGTGGGTGAAGATCATGGTCTTCTCAGGGTCTATCCCACAGGCGAGGTAGTCGATGACCATGTTGTACACGTTGTCGCGGATGTGCTCGGTAGTGTCGCGGTCGGTGATCACCTGGTAGTCTGCAATGATGATGTTGGTGTTGACGCCCAGGTCCTGAAGGCGCACGCGCTCCTTGATGGTGCCAAAGTAGTGGCCTAGGTGCAGCCGGCCCGTGGGCCTGTCGCCCGTGAGCATGGTGTAGTTCTCGGGGTGCTCTGGCAGGTCGGCCTGGATCTGGTCGCTGCGCTTGAGCGCTGCTTCGTAGCTTCCCTCGTTGGGCATGGTGTCTCCGTCCCTCATGTATGCGTGCCGTGTTTCGGCGGGTATTCACAACTCTTTATCTTACGGCAAGAGGGCACCTTAGGCAGCGGAGGCCTTGGCCTGCCATGGTGCATCCCCCACCCTCGGGAAGCGTTTCTTGCCGCTCCCCGCAACATGGTTGCAAGATTGACAACAAAGACTAGGTGAGAGGGATTATGGAGTAGAGTAATAGGTCGTTGAGAAGGAGGATGCGGTGGCGAGTTCCCAAGGTTCACGTTGAGAAGGAGGATGCGGTGGCGAGTTCCCAAGGTTCAGACGCTGGAAAGACCGCCCTCCGCGAGGAGTACGTTCGCATCCGCACCCGCATTGGCTCGTCTGCCCGTGCCGCCGCAGACGCCCGCATCCTCTTGAGGCTCGAGCAACTTCCTGCCTGGAGGGATGCCCGTCTCGTCCTCACCTACGTCTCGTTTGGCAGCGAGGTCGACACTCATGCGCTCATGCAGGCTGCCTGGGCGTCAGGCAAGCGTGTTGCCGCTCCGCGCTGTCGGCCTTCCCATACGCTCGACTTCTTCGAGATTTCCTCAGAGGATGACCTGGAGCCGGGCCTTCGCGGTCTCATGGAGCCGTCTCCAGAGTCCGGCCAGCCCCTCACTGCACCGCAGATGGTTGGCTCGGTGTGCATCGTTCCCGGCCTCGTGTTCGATGCCGATGGCTATCGCATTGGGTATGGCGGGGGCTACTATGACCGCTTCCTGGCGTTCTATCCTGGCGAGAAGGTCGCGCTCGTACGTGCTCAGCAGCTTTCGGGCAACCCCCTCCCACACGACGCGCACGACATTCCCGTTGACTGGCTGGTGAGTGAGTCTGGCTCCTGGTGCTGCAACCCCGTGGTGCGATAGCGCGGCGAGCCTGGCTACGCCTTTGCTTCGCTGGGGTGATCGCGCAGGTAGGCGGCCATGTCGTTGATTGCCTTGCGGTAGCCCTCGAGTCCCAGGCCCACGATCGTCTCGAAGCAGGCAGCCCGGACGTAGGAGACCTGGCGGAAGTCCTCGCGCTCGTCGACCTTCGAGATGTGGACCTCGATGGTGGGGATGGCAACTGACTTCAGGGCGTCGAGAAGCGCAACCGACGTGTGGGTATAGGCGGCCGGGTTGATGACTATGCCATCGAACTCGCCGTACGCGGCCTGGATGACGTCGACCATGTCGCCCTCGTGGTTGGACTGGAAGCAGCGGCACTCGGCAAAGCCCGCCTCTCGCGCGGCGGTGCGGCAGAGGCGCACGAGGTCGGCATAGGTCTTGCGGCCGTAGATCTTTGGCTCGCGCACGCCCAGCATGTTTATGTTGGGCCCGTTGACGACCAGGAGCCGGTGAGTTCCAGCGCTGCTCGTGGCCTCGAGTAGAGAAGCGAGCTCCTCGATGTCGTCCTCGTCGTCTTGGGCGCTCGCGGAGGGCTCGACACGCGACGATGCCAGGGGCTTCTTGGCCGCAACGGCAGCTCGAACCGCCTTGGGGATGGGTGCGTGGTCGTTGATCTGCACGCTTATCGAGTCCTCGGGGGCAGAGGATGAGTCACGAAACGCCGAGTAGCTTGGCTGGATACCGGTGAGCTCGACAATCTCGTTGCTCACCTCGTTGATGGAGCCGGGCCCGAATACTATCTCGACGCCGTTGGTACCACGTCGAACGGTCCCAAGAACGCCTTTGATGGAGCGGAGGCTGCTCATGTCGATAAGATCCGGCTTCTCGGTGAGAATCCTGAGTCTCGTCATGCAGATGTCGTTTGCCTTGACGTTCCGCTTGCCTCCGAGTGCCTCGAGGACCTGCTCGGCGACATCCGTCTTTGCCATTGCGCCCAAACCTTTCTTTGTGCGGCGCACTGCTCAAAAAGGCCCTCTCCCCAAGGCCTCCCATCGCTGCCCCACTTGTTCAAATGTGTTGGAGAAAGTATAGGGCTAGTGCAGCTACGTCACGTTGTTTGGTTGGGGCGGAGTCCGTAGACGTTACCCATTCTCGGCGGGCGGAGCCGAATTGAATATGTCGGTTTCCCGCCCGCCTGGCCATCCCCGAGGATCAGAGCCCCAGGAGCTCTTGGATCGCGCGAGCGTTTCCAGCGGGCGAACCGGTCGAGACGAGCGTCTCGTCTGCCCATGCGTGGTAGGCACCCATGCGCTCGCGAGCGAGTGCCTCGACTCCGCGTGCCGCGGAAACGGGCCTTCCAGAAGTCTCGAGTTCGGAGATCGGTCGGTCGATGAAGACGATCGTTCCATTCTGATGCAGCAGGTCGTAGTTCGACTCACGGGTGACCACGCCACCACCGCACGCGATCACGAGGCCGGAGCGCGCGCCATACTCGCCCGTGACCTCGGACTCGACGCGACGGAACTCCGCCTCGCCCTGCGTCTTGATGATGGCAGAGGGGCTCGTGCCCGTGTTTGCCTCGATGGCGTCGTCGATGTCCACGAACGGGCGTCCCAGAATGCGGGCGAGGCGCTTTCCGGTGGTTGTCTTGCCGCAGCCGGGCATGCCGATGAGGACCACGTTGGTGGTCTCGGCAAGGATCTGACGCTCGATGTCATCGACGAGAGAGACGTCGAGCGAGCGACCCTGGAAGAGTTCGCTTGAGCGGAGCGCCTGCGCCACGAGCATGGAGAGACCCGTCTCAGCGGGAATCCCAAGGCGCTCTGCGGCGAGCACGATGCCCGTGCGCGTTGGGTTGTAGATAACGTCGAGAACGCCAGCAAGGTTGTGCAACCGTGCGAGGTCATTCTCGGGAACGGGCGTCGCCGGGCAGTTGGGATACATGCCAACAGGCGTTGCGTTGACGACGAGAACCGCATCGGCATGACGCGCAACAAGCGTCTCGTAGGTGTCCTCGCCTTTCCTGGAGATGACGGAGACGCGGGCGTCTGCGTCCTCGAGCGCCGCCTGAACCGCCGCGCTCGCACCGCCGCTTCCAAGGACGAGGGCGGGCTTGTCGGCGAGAAGAGCCTGCGGGGTCGTCTTCAGCTTGCGCTCGCAGAAGCGCTGGAGCATGAGCGAGAAGCCAAGGACGTCGGTATTCTCGGCAAAGATCGTACCGTCCGCGCGGCGCACGAGGGTGTTCGCGGCGCCCAGGCGCTCAACGCGCGCAGAGCGCTCGTCTGCCAGGCGCGCGGCATCGCGCTTGTAGGGGATTGTGACGTTGAGACCGCGCCAGGCGCCCTGGCGGATGAAGCCAGCCACGTCCTCCGGCTCGCGCTCGAAGAGCTCGTAGGGCACGCTGCCAAGGGAGGTGTGGATGCGCGGCGACCAGCTGTGGCCGAGCTTTCTTCCCAGCAGACCGAAGGACTCCGTGCCAGAGCCGGGCTGCGGCATGCTTTGCGAAGGCATCTAGAGCACCTCCGAGTAGCTTCCGAGGTAGCGGCACTCCTCGCAGGCGTCGCCGATGGTCGCCATGAGGGTTCGGAACTCAGGGGCCGTGACCGGGCACTCCACGTCGAAGTAGAACATGAACTCGAAGTCTCGCCCAGGGATGGGGCGGCTCTCGAGCTTGATGATGTTGATGTCGAGCGCGTAGAACTTCGCGAGGACCTTGAAGAGGCTTCCGGGCTGGTGGTCGACGACGATCATGAGAGAAGTGCGGTCTGCGCCGGGGTAGACCTCGAGAGACTTGGAAATGCAGGCGAAGCGCGTGTAGTTGTCGTCCCTGTCCTGGACGTCCCTCATGAGCACGTCGAGGCCGTAGAGCTGGGCGCATGCGCGGCTCGAGAGGGCGGCGACGTCGGTGCGGTCGCTCTCGGCGACGCTCTTCGCGGCCATCGCGGTGTTCTCGACCACGTGGGGCGTGAGGCCCATGCGCTCGATGAAGGCAGCGCACTGGTTGATGGCCTGCTCATGGCTGTAGACGTCTTGAATCTGGTCGACGGTCGTCCCGGGCTTGGCAAGCAGGTTGTGGTCGATCTTCACGCGCGTGGTGCGCACGACGTGGAAGTCGTGCTGCATCATGAGGTCATAGACCTTGTTCACGGAACCTGCCGTCGAGTTCTCGATGGGAAGCACCCCATAGCGCGAGAAGTCCGACTCGACGGCGCGAAAGACTCCCTCGAAGGACTCGAAGTACGAGATGAGCGGGTGCTTGAAGATTCGGTCGGCGGCAAACTGGGAGTAGGCGCCCTCGACGCCCTGGCAGGCAACGTACGCGTCGCGGGGAAAGAGGTCGGCGGTCTTCTCGCGCGCCTGGTCGATCTTCGCCAGAATCGCTGGCGCATGGTCGGCGGCGAGACGCTTACCCTGGTGTGCGCGCGACGCCTCCATGAGGAGCTGGAAGAGGACCTCGGTGTAGGTCCTCATGTCCTCTGGGGCCCTGTCCGCGAGGGCCGCCATGTGCTCTCGCTCGCGAGAGCGGTCGAGCACGGGCAGGTTGTTGGCGCGCTTGTAGGCGGCCACGCGCTCCGCGCAGTCCATGCGGCGCTCGAAGAGGTCGAGGATGGAGCTGTCTATGTCGTCAATCTCATGACGGATGTCCGAGAGGTCTTCCATGGGGCGAATCTCCGGTTCTTTGTGAGGAGGCAATGGTGCGGTGCTATTCGGCGGGGTAGCTGAGCAGGGCGTCGAGGAGCACGAGGGCGCAGACGGCCTCGGCAACGGGAACGGCGCGCGTGGCGACGCACGGGTCATGTCGTCCGTGGACGCTGAGCTTGGCGTTCGTGCCGCTCTCCAGGTCGACGGAGTCCTGCTCGCGCGAGATTGAGGAGGTCGGCTTCATCGCGATCCTGAAGAGGATGGGGGCTCCGGTTGTGATGCCGCCGAGAATCCCGCCGGCGTTGTTGGTCCTTGGGGTGGGGCTGCCGTCGCGCATCTCGTACGGGTCGTTGTTCTCGCTGCCGTGGAGACGGGCCGCCTCGAAGCCACGCCCGAACTCGATGCCCTTGACGGCCGGAATGCCGAAGGCGGCGCGGGCGAGCATGTTCTCGATGCCGTCGAACATGGGGGAGCCGGCTCCTGCGGGCATGCCGCAGGCCACGCACTCGATCACGCCGCCAACGGAGTCGAGGCTGCGGGGAAACGCGGGCCGGACGCGAGCGTGTCGAGCTGCTCGGCGAGGTGCGCCTGGGCAGCGGGGGAGTTGTCGAGGGCATCGAAGCGCTCGTCCTCGACGTTGGCAACGGAGAGCAGGTGGGCTCCAATGCGCACGCCGCGCGCCGTGAGCGCCTGGAGGGCGATGCCGCCCGCTACGCACAAAGGCGCGGTAAGGCGGCCAGAGAAATGCCCGCCTCCGGGGACGTCCTGGTTGCCGTGCCACTTCTCCCATGCGGTGAGGTCGGCGTGGCCGGGACGCGGCACCTTGAGGAGGTTGTCGTAGTCGCCCGAGCGCGTGTTGGTGTTCTCGATGACGGCGGCAAGGGGAGCCCCACAGGTGGCACCGTGGACGTTGAGACCGCTCACGATGCGGGGGCGGTCCTCCTCGCGGCGGGGCGTGGTCCAGCTGCCCTGGCCGGGTGCGCGGCGTGCCATGAAGGCAGCAAGGGCGTCCTGGTCAACAACAATGCCCGAGGGCAGGCCCTCGACAACGCAGCCAATGGCGGGGGAGTGAGACTGTCCAAACACGGTGACACGGAGCGTCTGTCCAAAGCTCGAGGGCATGTCTAGCCTTCCTCTGCAATGCCTCCGAGGACGCGGAAGTCCTCGAAGAAGCGTGGGTACGACTTGGCGACGCACTCGGCGCCGCGGATGGTTGTGGGACCGGTTGCGTTGGCGCCGGCAATTGCCGCCATCATGGCGATGCGGTGGTCGTTCGCCGCGTCCACTGTGCCGCCGGAAAGCGGCCCGTTGCCATGGATGACAAGGGCGTCGGGCTCTTCCTCAACGCGGGCTCCCATGGCCGTGAGGGCCTCGCGCACGGTCTTCAGACGGTCTGACTCCTTGAGGCGAAGGCGGCCGGCGTTGGCGATAACCGTGGTGCCCGTGGCATTTGCGGCGATGGCGGCAAGCGGGGGCACGAGGTCCGGCGTGTCTCGCACGTCGATGGTGCGGCCGCGCAGAGCGTCAGGGGTTGTGGAGGCAGTGTTGCCCGAGCGCCCAACGCGTGCGCCAAACGCGGCGGCGCAGGCCATGATCGCACGGTCGCCCTGTGCGCTCGAAAGGTCGAGCCCGCTCACCGAGACGCCCCCGGCAACGGCGCCCGCCGCAAGCCAGAAGGCGGCGTTGGACCAGTCTCCCTCGACCGTCACGGTGCCCGGCGAGACGGCGCCGCGGGCAGGAGAGACCGAGAGGACCGTGGCGCGGTCGCCGTCCACGGTCTCGTGCGTCACGCCCACGTCGACGCCAAACTCGGCGAGCGCACGAATGGTGAGGCGGATGTAGGAGCGCGACTCAACGGGCTCCGTGACTACGATCTCGCTGGGCGCCGAGAGGAGCGGGGCTGCCATGAGCAGGCCGCTCACGAACTGGGACGAGACATTCCCGGGGATGGAGAAGCGGCCCGGCAGGAGCGTGCCCGAGACCTCGAGGGGGAGCCTCCCGCGCGTGGAGAGCGTGACGCCATGGCAGACGAGCTCCTCGTAGAGGGGCGAGAGGGGACGCTCGGCAAGGCGGCCGTGGCCATCGAGGCTGCCTCCGCGGCCAAGCGCGGCAACGACTGGCAGCATGAAGCGAAGCGTCGAGCCTGACTCTCCGCAGTCGAGGTGCGCCGCGGGCGTGGCCTGCCGGATGTTGTCCGTGGCGCTCGTGCCGGGAAGGGGGTTCACCCTAAAGCCCAGGCACGTGCTCGCGATGCGTGCGCCGAGCGCTTCCAGGCAACTGACGGTGGCCTCGATGTCCTTGGAGGTCGCGTTGCAGTTGATGTCTGTGGTCCCAGGGCAGAGCGCTGCCATGATGAGCAGCCTGTGGGCCATCGACTTCGAGGCGATGGCGGCAATGGTGCCGTGAAGCGGTGCAGGATGGATGGTCACGTCCATGTTCTAATCCCCGCAGCCGAGGTCGATCACGTGGCGAAGCTCCTCAAGCGAGACCTTGCGCAACTCGACTGCGCCAATGCGCGTGGGCACCACGAGGGTCACGCCGTCTGCGCGGCGCTTCTTGTCGCGTGCCGCATACTCGACGAGCGTGTCGTGGTCGATGTCCGTGTTGGTGGGAAGCCCGTAGGCCTCGACGCAGGTCACGATGCGGTCCGCGACGTCCTGCTCACACCAGCCAAGGCGTGCGGAGGCCCGGGCAACGCAGCAGAGGCCTGCAGCGACGCAGCTCCCGTGGCCCAGCGTGAAGTCGCTTGCCGCCTCAATGGCGTGTCCGATGGTGTGGCCCAGGTTGAGCGTTTGCCGACGGCCGTGCTCCTGCTCGTCCGCGTCGACTACGTCGCGCTTGATCTGGACGTTTCTTGCAACGATGCCCACGAGCCTGTCGGGGTCAAAGCCAGGTGCGCACACGGGGTCCTTACGCAGCTGGTCAAAGAGCTTCTCATCTGCAAGCACACCGTGCTTGATCATCTCGCCGCACGAGTCGCGCAACAGCTCGGGCGAGACGGTGGCCAGGCAGTCGATGTCGGCAACAACCAGCGACGGCTGCAGGAAGGCGCCGGCAAGGTTCTTGCCGGCCTCCAGGTCCACGGCGGTCTTGCCGCCCACGGACGAGTCGACCATCGCGAGAAGCGACGTGGGCACCTGGACCACCTGAATGCCGCGCTGGTAAAGGGCTGCGGCAAGGCCGGCCATGTCACCAGTAACGCCTCCACCCACGGCCACGACGGCGTCGGAGCGCGTGAGGCCCGCCTGTGCCATGTGCTCGAGGATGTCCCCCAGCGTCGAGAGGCGCTTGTGCTCCTCGCCTGCGGGGAAGTTGATGGTCGAGACCGCAATGCCTGTTGACCCAAGTGACTCCTCGACTGGCTTCGCGTAGAGCGGCGCCACGTTCGAGTCCGAGATGAGGGCTACATGCGTGACCTTGGGGCATGCCTTGGCGACAAGCTCGCCCACCGAGGCGAGAAGCCCGCGGCCAACGTGGACCTCGTACGAGCGCGAGGGCGTGTGTACGGGGATGACGTGGGTCTTGCTCATCGGGCCTCGGCCTCCCTCTTGAGGCGGTCGCCCTCCGCGAGCAGCGCCTGGAGCTTCTCGGCATCGCGTGCGTCGATGGCGTCCTTGTAGGCCTGGAGGTTCTCGATGATGGTACCCACCTCGCGCGAGAGGTTGTCGGCGTTGTCGAGGAAGAGCTCGGTCCACATGGGGGCATTGAGGCGCGCCACGCGCGTGAGGTCCTTGTACGATCCTGCCGAGAAGCCCTTGTGCTCCTGCGCCGTGGGGCTCTTGACGTAGGCGTTGGAGACCACGTGCGCGAGCTGCGAGGTGTAGGCGATCATGCGGTCGTGGTTCTCGGCGGTTGAGAGCGTGAACGAGCCAAAGCCGCATGGCTCGAGCAGGTGCTTCAGGCGCTCCAGGATGGCCACGCGCTCGAAGTCGTCCATCTGCGGAGGCACCACGACCATGGGCGCGTTGTGGAACATGTTCGCACGGGCGTGCGCAAAGCCGGAGTACTGGGTGCCCGCCATGGGGTGGCAGCCCACGAAGGTCCAGGGCTGGCCATCGGATATCTTGCCGCAGCGCTCGCAGATGATGCGCTTGACGCCCACGGTGTCGATGACGATGGCGCCCGGCGAGATGAGGTTGGCCATCTCTCCCAGCCAGTCTATGCTCACCTGGGGGTAGCCCGCGAGGATGATGAGCTCGCAGGTGGGGATCGTCTTGTCGGTGAGCTCGCCTGCGATGGTCTCTATCTCTGCCATCTCGGTGACGGAGTGCGTGCGGTTCCATCCGTACACCTCGCGCCCCGCAGCCGCGAGCGCCTTGGCGAAGGAGCCACCCATGAGGCCCAGGCCAACGACGCCCACGCGGTCGGGGACAAAGGTGGAGGAACCGGAGCGCTGGTTATTCTCGGCCATCTACTCTGCCTCCTCGACGGGCGCAGTCACGGCCTCGCGAATGAGGCGGATGCGGCGCATGGCGTCGTCGAACTGCGCGGGGGTGAGCGCCTGTGCGCCGTCGGACCAGGCCTCGCTGGGGTTGTCGTGGACCTCGATCTCCAGGCCGTCTGCGCCCGCGGCCGTTGCGGCGTATGCTGCCGACCGCACGTAGCGGGTGTAGCCCGTGGCGTGGCTGGGGTCGCCAACAACCGGCAGGTGAGACAGGTGGTGCAGGACGGGGATTGCGTTCACGTCGAAGGTGTTTCTCGTGCGCGTCTCAAACGTGCGGATGCCGCGCTCGCACAGGATCACGTTGGGGTTGCCCTCGCTCATGATGTACTCGGCGCCCATGAGGAGCTCGTCGATGGTCTCGGAGAGGCCACGCTTGAGGAGCACCGGCACCTGGGTCTTGCCAACCTCGCGCAGCAGGGGGAAGTTCTGGGCGTTGCGGGCGCCAATCTGCATGACGTCGATGCCCTTGTCGAGGAAGAGCTGGACATCGCGTGGGTCCATGACCTCCGTCACGATGGGCATGTCAAGCTCGGCGGACGCCTCAACGAGAAGGTCGAGGCCCTTCTCGCCCATGCCCTGATAGGAGTACGGACTGGTACGCGGCTTGTAGGCGCCGCCGCGAAGCATGGTTGCCCCGGATGCCTTGACGGCACGGGCGATGTCGAAGAGGTTCTTGCCCTCAACGGAGCAGGGGCCGGCGATGACCTGGAAGTTGCCGCCACCTATCTTCACGCTGCGGCCGCAGTCCACCACCGTGTCCTCGGGGTGGAACTTGCGGTTTGCCTTCTTGAAGGGCTCCGAGACACGCTGGACGCGCTCGATGATGTCCATCGACTCGAGGAGGAAGGGGTCAATCTGCGTGGTGTCGCCAATGATGCCGACGATGGTCTCGTTGTCGCCCTGGGAAACGTTGGTCTTGAAGCCGCGTCCTTCGATCCACTTGACGAAATGGTCAAGCTGGTCTTGGGTGGCCGTCTCTTTAACTACTGCAATCATGGTGGCATGCCTTTCCGAGGCCGCGTGTGGGCAGCGGCCGTCTTGTCGCATAGGGATTGGAATGCTACCACGGAGGGGACTCTTTGCAGGGCTTGTGCCTGCGGCGTTAACAAAGGCGAACTATTGCCGTGCCGCTTGCTGTGGCTTTCTCGGTGGCTTGCTTGTCCGCACTCGAGGCGCTTCTCGGCTACCTCTCGCTCTCTTCTCGGAGATTAGCTCCTATTCTTTAAAACGTTATGCGTTACCTGGTCAAACGTCGATTCGTTTTAAGAACAGGAGCTAAACTCCGCCGAGAGTGACAACAGAGAGGCTGACGAGAGAGACCGCAGCGGGGCTGGCGAGAGGGACAGTGAAGAGAGACAGCCGAGAAGGATCTCGTTGCGCTACAAAAAAGCCCAGGGCGACAAGCACCCTGGGCTGCGTGTGCACCTGGTGACCCCGGTGGGGTTCGAACCCACGACCTTTCGCTCCGGAGGCGAACGCTCTAATCCACTGAGCTACGGGGCCAACGGCCTTTGATTATAGGCAAACTTCCCAACTTGGCTACCGTCACCGCGGATTGACATCGTCACGACTCGCCCACAACACCCAAGTCGATCCGCGCCCGTTTGGGCCGCTCGCATACAATGGACATTCGGCACCCGCTGCCCTGCGGCAGCCTAAGCGAGGGGAGACCATGACGCGCAACACCACACCTGCCACCGGGGACAAGCCCAAGACAAACGTCGAGGGTCTCTCTTCCGCCGAGGTCGAGGAGCGCGTCGCCGCCGGGAAGACCAACGCCAACACCGACGTCAAGACAAAATCCGTGCGCCGGATTCTGGCTGAGCACACGTTTACCCTCTTCAACGGCGTCAACGTTGGCATGGCGGTTCTCGTGGCTATCACGGGCCAGTGGCGAAACCTGCTTTTCATGGGCGTGGTCATCTGCAACCTGGTCATCGGCGTCTTTCAGGAGATCCGGGCCAAGCGCATGGTCGACAGGCTCTCGATCCTAACAGAGAAGCGCGTTCGCGTGATGCGCGACGGCCAGGTGGTGGAGCTGCTTCCCTCGGAGCTGGTGCTCGACGACTGCATTCTCCTGGCGCATGGCGAGCAGGTCCCCGCAGACTCCGTGGTGCTCAGGGGTCAGGTCCACATGGACGAGTCCCTCCTCACGGGCGAGAGCCGCCCCGTTCCCAAAGGAGCGGGCGACACGCTCTTGAGCGGCAGCTTTGTAGACTCCGGGAATCTTCTCGCCCGCGTGACCAAGGTGGGCCAGGAGGGCTACGCGGCCCGTATCAACGCCGAGGCAAAGTACGTTAAGCCCGTGCACTCGCAGATCCTGGATTCCCTCAAGGCCATCATCCGCCTGGGCACCTACGCGCTCTTTCCCCTGGGCATTGGCCTATTCCTGCGCACCCTCTTCATGGACGGCTCCACCCTGAACGACGCAATCCTCTCGGCCGTTGCTGCGGTGGTGGGCATGATCCCCCAGGGGCTAGTGCTTCTCACCTCGAGCATCCTGGCCATCGCCACCACGCGTCTGGCCTCGCGCAAGGTCCTCGTGCAGCAGACCTACTGCGTGGAGACGCTTGCGCGCGTGGACACGCTGTGCCTAGACAAGACGGGCACCATCACCACGGGTCGCATGGAGGTCTCGCACGTCGAGGCGGCCACTGGGTGCAGCGTGGCCCAAGTTGAGAAGGCGCTGGCCGCCGTTGTCCGCGCGTCGGAGGGTGATGCCAACGATACGGCCCAGGCGCTTCTCGCCCACGCCAACAAGATGGGCGTCGAGAGGGGAGAGGCACCCCGGCGCGTGGTCCCCTTTACCTCGCGGCGCAAGTGCTCTGGTTGCGTGACGGCAGACGGACGCGCCCTCGTCCTGGGCGCTGCGCGCTTTGTCCTGGACGAGAGTGGCGTGGCTCAAGCGGCAGACCTTGCAGCCGGTTTCGACCCCTGTGAGCGCGTGCTCGTTGTCTGCGAGGTCGAGGGCTTCGACGCTGAGGGCGCACCCCAGGGGACGGCGTCTCTTCTCGGCGTTGTTGGCATCCAAGACGAGCTTCGCGCAACGGCCCCACAGACCATGCGCTACTTCATCGACCAGGGCGTCGACCTGCGCGTCATTTCCGGCGACGACCCGGCAACCGTCTCGGCTATCGCAGCAAGGGCGGGCGTTCCGCATGCCGAGAAGGCCGTGGACGCCTCGGCCCTCAAGACCGAGGCAGACCTCGTTGATGCAGCTCGCCGCTACCACGTCTTTGGTCGCGTCACGCCCGAGCAGAAGCGCTCGCTCGTGCGCGCCCTTCGCGCGGACGGCCACGTTGTTGCCATGACGGGCGACGGCGTGAACGACGTGCTCGCGCTGCGCGAGGCGGACTGCTCGATCTCGGTGGCCTCCGGCTCTGCCGCGGCCCGCAACGTCTCGGAGATCGTCCTTGCCGACAACGACTTCTCCCACATGCCCGAGGTTGTTGCCGAGGGTCGCCGCTCGATCAACAACCTCCAGCGCTCCGCCTCGCTCTTCCTCGTCAAGACCGTCTACACGGCTCTTCTCGCACTGGTGTGCATCTTCTTCCCGCCCTATCCCTTCATCCCCATACAGATGTCGCTCATCTCGGCCGCCATCATTGGCATTCCGTCGTTCGTTCTTGCACTGGAGCCTAACCACGACCGCGTGAGCGGCGGTTTCCTTGGCCATGTGCTCGCGCGCTCGATCCCCGCATCGGCCGGCATCACGGTGGCGCTCGTCGTGGCCCTCGCTGCCGAGCGCATCATGCCCATGGACTTTGCCCAGACCTCTACCGTCTGCATGCTGCTCGTTGCAATTGTTGGCATCCGCCTCATCTGGCGCATCTCGCAGCCCCTGACGCCGCTTCGCACCGCGCTTCTCATTACGGTTGCGGCGATTGTTGCCGTCGGGTGTACGGTCTTTGGTGCCTTCTTCATGGTGGCCCCTCTCACGCCTAGTATGTGTGTCTTGGTCATCATCACGGGTGCGCTCTCGTGCATCCTGTTCGACACGCTCTTCAACCGCTCGATAGCCCTTGCCAATAACGGCGGGGGCATCGCCCGCCTTGCAGACAGACTGGAGGAGACCCATGTCACTCACAGAAGGAACGCCAAGCACCAGGGAGTTTAAGGACGCCGTTCTCGCTGCTCGCCATCCCGTCCGCATTTCCGCGGGCGGACAAGACGCCCTTGCCTTTGACGTCTCTGGCATCCCCGGCGCCAATCGTCTGCCCCGCGCCCTGGTCGAGCTCCTCGAGAACGTCGTGCGCCGCTCGGCCACAGACGAAGATGCCGTGCGCCAGGCCCAGGCTGTGGTAAAGGCGGGCCTTGCCGGCGAGCAGGGCACCGAAATCGAGTTCATGCCTGCGCGCGTCCTCTTCCAGGACTTCACCGGCGTGCCCGTCTTTGTCGACTTTGCCTCCATGCGCGACGCCATGGTCGCCCGCGGCGGGGACCCCTCGCGTGTGAACCCGCACATCCCCTGCACACTGGTTGTCGACCACTCGGTAATTGCGGACGTTGCAGGCGAGAAGGACGCGTGCGAGAAGAACCAGGAGCTCGAGGCCAAGCGCAACCACGAGCGCTTTGCCTTCCTCAAGTGGGCGGGCCAGTCCTTTGGCAACGTCGAGATCGTTCCGCCGGGAGGCGGCATCTGCCACCAGCTCAACATCGAGCGTTTCTGCCGCGTGGTGACCACCGACGCGCTCTCCACCCAAGACGAGCCCGTTGCCTGCTTTGACACGCTCGTGGGCACCGACTCCCACACCACCACGGCAAACGGCGTGGGCGTCATGGGCTGGGGCGTTGGCGGCATTGAGGCCGAGGCCGCGGCGCTGGGGCAGCCCATCTCGATGCTTGTGCCGCCGGTGGTGGAGCTTAGGCTCACCGGCGCCCTGCGCGACGGCGTCTCCGGCATGGACCTTGCGCTCACGGTGGCACAGCTCATGCGTGCTGCGGGCGTCGTTGGCTGCCTCGTGGAGGTGACGGGCGAGGGCGTGGCAACCCTTACTGCCACGCAGCGCTCCTGCGTTGCCAACATGACGCCTGAGTACGGCGCCACAACCACGCTCTTCCCTGTGGACGAGAAGACCCTGGACTACCTCGGGCTTACCGGCCGCAACGCCAATGACGTTGCGTTTGCGCAGGCATACCTTGAGCGCCAGGGCACCTTTGGCGCCACGACCGGCCGTACCTACGCCCGCACGGTCACGCTCGACCTTGGCACGGTTGAGCCGAGCCTTGCCGGCCCCTCGCGCCCGCATGACCGCGTGACCATCGCAGGCCTGCGCGAGCGCTTTGAGCAGAGCGCCGAGAAGAACGGCCACGGAGACCTCTCCCAGGCATTCTCGGTCACGTGCGGCGAGAACACCTTTGTTCTGCATCACGGCGCGCTGGCCATTGCCGCCATCACCAGCTGCACCACCGCGACCGACCCGGCCATGATGGTGGCCGCGGGGCTTCTCGCCAAGCGTGCAGTCGAGCGCGGCCTTGCGCCCAAGCCCTGGGTAAAAAAGATCCTTGCCCCCGGCAGCCACGCCACGCAGCTCCTGCTCGAGCGCGCCGGCCTCACCGCGCCCCTTGCCAAGCTCGGCTTTTTCACCTGCGGCTTTGGCTGCATGAGCTGCATTGGCAACTCCGGCGACATCCACCCGGCGCTGCGCGAGCGAGCGGATGAGATGGAGCTCACGAGCGTTCTTTCCGGCAACCGAAACTTCGAGGGCCGCATTTCGCCATACGTGAGCCAGAACTACCTCTGCCAGCCCGCCTACGTTGTTGCCTACTCGCTTGTGGGCACCATGGACGTTGACCTCACCAAGGAGCCCGTGGGAACGGGCGCCAACGGCGAGCCCGTGATGCTTGCAGACCTGGTCCCCTCCAACGCCGAGGTCTCCGAGGTTCTCTCGCACGTCCTTACGCCGTCGCTCTTCGCCGATGCCCAGGGTTCGCTCAAGGAGGGCTCGGCATCCTGGCAGGCCATCGAGTCCTCGTCCTCCTCGACCTTCCCATGGGACGAGTCATCCACGTACGTTCGCCGTGCGCCGTACTTCGACATTGCGCGGCAGCGCGAGACCGTCGAGGTTTCGGGCGCCCGCACCCTGGCGCTTCTCGGCGACTTTGTGACCACGGACCATATCTCGCCCGCGGGCGCTATTGCCCCGGACTCGCCCGCGGCGCGCTACCTTACTGAGCATGGCGTGGCGCAGCAGGACTTCAACACCTATGGCAGCCGCAGGGGAAACCACGAGGTCATGGCGCGTGGCACCTTTGCAAACGTCAAGCTCAAGAACGCGCTGGCAGATGGCCGCGTGGGTGGCTGGACCCGCGATTTTGTCGACGGCGAGGTCAAGAGCATCTACGACGCCGCCGTGGACTACGCCAAGCATGACGTGCCATTGGTGGTGGTCGCAGGCAAGCTCTACGGCTCTGGCTCGAGCCGCGACTGGGCTGGCAAGGGGCCGCTGCTCCTTGGCGTGCGCGCCGTCATCGCCGAGAGCTTCGAGCGCATTCACCGCTCCAACCTGGTGCAGATGGGAGTGCTCCCGCTGCAGTTCAAGGAGGGCGAGAATGCCGCCACGCTGGGGCTCACGGGCGAGGAGACCTTTGACGTCGCTCCTGTGATCCTTGCCGAGGGGCTCCCCAGCCCGCGTGAGGTCGAGGTCAACGCCACGCGGCCGGATGGTACGGCAGTCACCTTTGTCTGCATCGTACGCGTCGACACGCCCATGGAGGGACGCTTCCTCGCAAAGGGCGGCATCCTTCCATACGTCTTGGACGAGATTTCATAGGCCTTGTGAGAGCTTGCTTGGCGGTATTGTGCGCGGCGGGCGGAAGGGCGAGAATGTGCGGCTGGACTCGCTTTGCTGGGTAAGAGACAGACGGGAGGGATTTGCATGAGGTGTCCAAACTGTGGTGCGGAGGTGCCTGCGGGTGCCGTCGCCTGCCCGTCTTGCCACTATGACCTTGGTCTTACGCAGAGGATTCCCGTGACCAAGGTCGCGTGGTGCCCAACCTGCGGGGCCCTGGTTCCGCCTGACGCCCACTCCTGCCCCAAGTGCGGTGCTCCCGTTGGCGCGCCAGCCCGTTCCAAGAGTGGGCAGGCCGTGCGCGACCTAGGTATACCCACCATCGAGGGGCCGGTTGCCGCTGATGGTGAGGATGTCGACGAGGGAGGCGCAGACGCCACGCGCGCCATGCCGCGCATCGAGAGCGCCATTCCGTCCGAGCCTGGCCCGGAGTCCGCGACGGTGCGCCATGACCGCATGCCGCGCACGCGGGTGCTCATGGTAGCTGCGGCAGCCGCGCTGGTCCTGGCAGGCGGCATGGCTCTCTGGATTACGCATCCGTGGAATCCCAACCTCTACATCACGCACGCGCAGACCGATGCCGACACGTCGATGGCGGGCTATCCTGGCTACATCTCTGCGCTTACCGGGCAGGACGGCTCCACGGCGACCACAACTGACTCGTCGAGCGACAGCTCGGACTCCAGCTCGGACTCTAGCTCGGATACAGGCACCAAGTCTGTCTACGAGTCCATAAGCGATGACTACGACAAGCTCGGCACCTATGCGGACCAGCTCGACCAGAGCGTGGCCGACCTTACTACGACGGGTGTAAGCGGCACGGAGTCCGAGCGCGAGTCTGGCAAGGCCGCCGCCGACCAGACAGCCATAGAGCTCTCCAATCTGATTGATGACATCGCCTCGCTTGATGACTCAGACGGCACCTACGCGGATGACATCTCCAACATGACCACGCTGGGGAACTGGCTGCGCAACCGCTCGGATGCCATCTGCCAGGCCTGGAAGCTCTCCGTCACCATGACCACGGAGAAGAAGATCTTGGCCCCGCTCGAGAAGATCGGCTACTCCTCGGGCACGGACAGCTACAAGACGCTCTTCGACGAGAACTACGACGCGTGGAAGCCCACGGAGCAGTAGGCGGTGGCGGTGTGCGGCGTCTGGCGATTGCGTGCAGGCCGTCGCTTGCTGGTACTATCGTAGGGATGAAAGATTGCCATTTTTCTCTCGACGTCCACGTGACGTTGTGAGCTTGACACTTTGGAGGGGACATGGGTCTCTTTGGTTCTAAGCCGCTCTACACGCCGGCATATAAGGTGAAGGGCGACGAGGTCGCGGTCTTTGACACCAGCAAGGGCACCATCGTGGTGCGCCTTGATGGCGAGGGTGCCCCCATCCATGTGGCCAACTTCTGCGAGCTGGCCGAGAAGGGCTTCTACGATGGCCTCACGTTCCACCGCTACGAGCCCGGCTTTGTTATTCAGGGCGGCGACCCCGCGGGCAACGGCACCGGCGGCCCGGGCTATTGCATCCATGAGGAGTACACCACCAACCCTCACAACAGCCACGAGGACGGCGCGCTTGCCATGGCCCGCGCGTCTGATCCCAACTCCGCCGGCTCCCAGTTCTACTTCTGCCTTGGCCCCCAGCACTTCCTGGACAAGGGTTACACCGTGTTCGGGCAGACCATCGAGGGTCTCGACACCATTGCTGCCCTGCGCAAGGGCGACGTCATCAACTCGATTACGATCGAACACCGCGCGTAGCGTTTCGCCAGTGTCGAAGCGAGGGGGTCTCACGTGAATCAACAGTCATACGAGGCGGGCAAGGCAGCCTATCAGCAGGGCGATTGGCTTACCGCGGTAGACAGGCTCTCCCAGGCAAAGAACCCGGGAGAGGTCTCTGGTCCCGTTGACCACCTCGTGGGTAACTCCTACATGAAGCTCGGCCAGTACGAGGCCGCTGCCGCCGCATACGAGAGCGCCCTGCGCGACACCACATACGGCAAGGTGGGCCCGCTCTCGTGCAACCGTGGCCGCGCTCTTCTCGCCGCTGGGCATCCTGCCGAGGCCGTTACCGCCCTCACGCAGGCGCTAAGTGACACCTCCTATGCCACCCCGTACAAGGCCCACATGGCACTGGGCACCGCCTACGAGCGCCTGGGAGATCCCCGCAACGCGGGCATCGCCTACAGGAATGCCGCCATCGACGAGACCAACCCCAACCCGTCCTCTGCCCTGTGCGACCTTGGCGGCTGCTTCATGCAGCTCGGCCGGCCCGTCGATGCCGTCGAGGCATATCGCACGGCGCTTGACTTCTCGGCGCCCCTCCAGAGCCAGAACCAGGTCTACTGCGATCTTGGCCTTGCCTACGTTGCCGCCAACCGCATGTCCGAGGCGGTCGATGCCTTCGATCACGCCACGGCAGACGGTACGCTCGTGCTCTCTCCCGAAGCGCAGGCTTCCTACGACGCCGCGCGCAAGGCCATGGCTGCCATTGCCGGTAAGAAGCGCCCCTCGGACACCGACGCCCTTCTCGCCGCTGCGGGCTACGGTGGGGGATACGACCCGCTCGACCCCACGGGAGCCTCTGGCGAGCTCATGCCCTCCGCTGACGACACCGGCTTCTTCTCGGTCTCTGAGGAGGACCTTGTCGAGCAAGACAAGAAGGAGCGCAAGATTCGCCGCAAGCACAATCATCGTGGCCTCAAGATCTTCATCACCATCCTCGTCATCCTCGTGGTGGCGCTTGGTGCCGCAGGATTTGCCTACTACCGTGGCTATGGCTGGCCCACGCAGGAGGCCGTGATCGAGCAGCTCTTTGACGCCAAGACCTCTGGCGAGGACTTGGGCAGCTTCATCGCTGCCTCGGTTCCGGCCTCTGATGCCGCGACCATCGAGTCCACGGTGCCCACGGGCGCGACCATCAAGTCCACCCAGGTCGACAGGAGCACTACCGAGTCCACGGCCACGGTCACCGCTGCGCTTCCCACGGGAGACACGCAGACCTACACCATCTCCCTGGTGCGTGACGGCATCTCCTGGAAGGTGACAAACGTGATGAGTGACGCCGCGTCTACCTCCGCGGATACCACGTCCACCACGGCAGACACCACGTCTACCACCTCGGACTCGACCTCGTCGACCACGTCTTCGACCGGTACCACCACAACCACTACGGGAACCGCGTCGCAGGGCTAGGGTTCCTCGCGGCACGCAACGTGCGCACCGCCCCGGTGCGCAGACGGGATAAGGAAGCTATGTCGATCTTCGACTCACTGTTCGGCGAATATGGCGGCGACCTTGCTATCGATCTGGGCACCGCCAACACGCTCGTGGCCGTAAGGGGCCAGGGCATCGTCATCAACGAGCCCTCGGTCGTCGCCATCGACAAGAGCGAGAGCCGCGTCCTTGCCGTAGGTGCCGACGCCAAGCGCATGATCGGCCGCACCCCTGGCTCCATCATCGCTGAGCGCCCCCTCAAGGACGGCGTCATCGCCGACTTCGATGTCACCGAGGTCATGCTCAGGTACTTCATCGAGAAGGCGCGCGAGCGCCGCTACCCCTGGTCGCCACGGCCGCGCGTGGTTGTCTGCGTTCCCTCGGGCGTCACGTCCGTCGAGAAGCGCGCCGTCTTCGAGGCAACCATCCAGGCCGGCGCGCGCCAGGCCTACCTCATTGAGGAGCCCATGGCAGCTGCCATCGGCGCCGACCTTCCCATCGAGGACCCCACGGGCTCGATGGTCGTGGACATTGGCGGCGGCACCACAGAGGTGGCCGTCATCTCCATGGGCGGCATTGTTGTCTCGCAGTCTATCCGCACCGCCGGTGACGAGTTCGATCAGACCATCCTCGAGCACGTCCGCGATGCCTACAACCTCTCCATCGGCGAGCGCACGGCCGAGGACATCAAGATCAAGGTCGGCTCGGCGGCACCGCTCGCTGAGGAGCTTGACGTTGAGGTCAATGGTCGTGACGTCATGAGTGGCCTGCCCAAGACGGTCCGTATTGAGAGCGAGGAGATTCGCCGTGCCCTGGATCGCCCGCTCGACGAGGTCACCAAGGCCGTCAAGGACGCCCTCGACGTGACGCCGCCCGACCTTGCCTCTGACCTCATGTTCTACGGCATCCTGCTCACGGGTGGCGGCGGGCTTCTCCGTGGTCTCGACCAACGTCTCCGCGAGGAGACGGGCGTGCCCGTCAACGTGAGCCCCACTGCCCTCGAAAACGTCGTCACCGGCTGCGCCAAGGTCCTCGAGGCCAACGCGCTTTCCGGCGGCTTTGTCCAGAGTACGGGCCAGTAGGCGTGCCGCTCGGAGGAAACCGGGCCCCGTCCTCGGGGCTGGGAAACAACAGCCAGGGCACGGGCGGGCGCGAGCTTGTCGCGTGCCTCATCATCTCGGTCGTACTTATCACCGTTGGCGTTCGCACGGGTGAGGTTGGCCCGCTCGCTGCCTTCCGCGGCGGCTTCCAGACCATCACCACGCCGGTGCGCCTAGTGGGCTCCGCTATCTCCATGCCATTCCAGGGGCTGGGAAACATCTTCTCTAACCTCACGGCCGACCAGGCCACGCTCTCGGAGCTCGAGGCGGAGAATGACCAGTTGCGCAGCAGGAACGCCGAGCTCGAGGAGGCAGAGCAGACGGCTACGCGCCTGCAGGGGCTTCTTGATATTCAGAGCACCTACAACCTGCAGTCGACTGCAGCCCATATCATCTCGGGCTCGAGCGACTCGTGGTCGTCGACCGTCACCATCGACAAGGGCACCAGCTCGGGTCTCTCCGTAGGCATGCCTGTGACCTCGTCTTCTGGCGTCATAGGCCAGATTGTCGAGTGCAGTGCCACATCCTCCACGGTCCTCCTGGTGACCGATGAGTCCTCGAGTATCTCGGCCATGGTCCAGTCGAGCAGGGCACAAGGCATGCTCAATGGTTCTGCTGCTGGCGAGGTGAGCCTCGACATGATTCGCACCGACCAGACGGTCGAGGTGGGCGACATCGTGGTTACGAGTGGCCTGGGCGGAGTCTTCCCCAAGGGCCTGCCGCTTGGCAAGGTTACCAGCGTCGAGAAGAACCCCGGCTCCATGTACTACACGATCGTGGTCGAGCCGTACGCCCACACCGAGAACGCCGAGGAGGTCCTCGTCATTACCTCGCTCACGGACTCGCAGATCGCGACCTCCGAGGACGTTGCGGCAGCTGACGCCCAGGAGACTTCTGCGAGCACGACTGACTCCACGAGCACAGATTCAACCAGCACGGACTCTTCGAGTACCGACAGCAGCTCAACCACGGGCACGTCAACCACATCGTCGACAACCACGTCGACCACGTCCACGGGTAACTAGGGAGGGGAGGGCTCGCCATGCAGGTGGCCGACAAGAACAGGGACCGGCGGGGCACGCTCGTCCTCGCCATCGTGTGCGCTGTGCTGCAGCTTGCGCTTGCGCCCAACATTGGCATCGGCAATGGCCGTGCCAACTTCGCTATCATCTTCACCTTGTGCGTTGCCTTTAACGTGGGCGGACGGAGGGGCGTCCTTGCGGGCTTCTTCGCGGGACTATTCTTTGACCTTTCGACCACGGGGCCCATCGGGCTCATGGCTGGACTTTGCGCTGCCGCAGCCTACGTGATGGGCCAGGAGGGGAGAAACCGCATGGCTGGCGAGTTTGGCGCGAGCGTCGCCGAGTTCTCGATCGCCACTCTCGTGGTGTCTCTCATCTACCATCTTGCGATGCTCATGGTGGGGCAGTCCTCGTCGCTTCTTGATGTGATTGTCCTGCGCACGCTTCCCACGGCACTTCTCACCATCATCGCTTTCTTGCCTTTTGCCTGGTTCTATTCGCGTTCCACTGGCGGCGGGCCCAACCTCTCGATGGGTGGGCGGCACCGCGGCGGCTCGCACCTCAGCACCAGGGGCCTCTAAGGTCGCGTCATGAGCTTCACGGTCATTATCATCATCGTCTGCGTTGCGGTGGCGGCGGCACTTGTCGCCGTGTTTCTCGTCTTTGGACGATCCGAGACCAACTTCAAGTTTGACATTGGGGGCAACGGCCCTAAGGCCTCGGGCGGCTCCGACACGTCTGCCGAGACAACCACCCAGGGACGCCTTGTGGGTCAGGCGGCCGTCACCGGCGGAATCTTTGCCATTCTCCTGGGCAAGCTCTGGTCCATGCAGCTTTTGTCCTCTGACGAGTACACCAAGCAGGCCGAGTCCAACCGCACCCGCACCGTCTCGGTTCCGGCACCGCGCGGGCGCATCCTCGACCGCAACGGCAAGGAGATCGTCACCAACCGCTCGAGCCTCACAGTTCTCGCCGAGGCGGATGTCGCTAACGACGATATCGAGCTCACTCTCATCGGCAACCTGATTGGCATGCCTGCCCTGGCCGTCAAGCGCAAGGTCGAGGACTCCTCGGCAGGTGCCCAGAGCCTGCGTTCGGTTGCTGTCGACGTCTCCCGGCGCGTCGTTGCGTTCCTGGGCGAGCACCCCACCGTATTCACGGGCGTCTCGGTGGCTGAGAGGACCCAGCGCTCCTACCCCTATGGCTCCCTTGCCGCGCACGTTGTGGGCTACACCGGTACCGTGACCTCTGACCAGCTCAACTCTACGGATTCCTCCGACGAGGGCGCCGTCCACTACAGCTCCGGCGACACCGTGGGGCAGTCGGGCGTCGAGCTCCAGTATGAGAGCGTGCTGCAGGGCGTTGCGGGCGAGCAGACCGTCTACGTCGACGCAGACGGTAACGTGCTTGACTACTCCACCTACGTGGAACCCCGCAGCGGCTCTGACGTCGTGCTTACGCTTGACATGGACGTTCAGAAGGCGGCGGAGGAGTCCTTAGTCAAGGTGGCTGAGTACCAGCAAAAGGCCGGCTACTCTGCCACGGGTGCCTGCGCCGTCGCCATCGACTGCACAAATGGCGAGGTCATCGCCATGGCAAGCTACCCCACCTACAACCCGAGCATCTTTGTGGGCGGCATCTCGACCAGCGACTGGGAGTCCCTGCAGTCCGAGGACGCAAATTACCCGCTCATGAACCGTGCGATCTCGGGCCAGTACCCCTCTGGCTCGATCATCAAGTCCCTCACCACCCTCGCCGCGCTGAGCTACGGCATCGCCACCGCCAGCTCCTCGTGGTACTGCACCGGCTGGTGGACTGGCTTTGGCGACGCCTATCCCATGAAGTGCTGGTGGACATCTGGCCATGGCGAGATGAACCTCGTCACAGGCATCACCTACTCCTGCGATGTCGTCTTCTACGAGATAGGCAAGGGCTTCTACTACGACCAGGACCACCCAGAGGGTATGCAGGACACCTTCAAGAAGTTTGGCTTGGGCTCCCTCACGGGCATAGACCTTCCCAGCGAGGTGGAAGGGCGCGTCCCCGACGCCGACTGGAAGTGGAACTACTGGTCCAGCGCTACGGATGAGCAGCGCACCTGGCAGGGCGGCGACAACTGCAACCTTGCCATTGGCCAGGGCGACCTTCTCGTCACGTGCATGCAGATGGTCGACGCCTATGCGGGCATAGCCAACCGCGGGCCAATCTACAAGCCGCACGTGCTCAAGAGCGTCAAGAGCGCCACGGGTTCGGGAACCGTCATCGACTACAATCCGGAAGTCATCATCAACGCCGACGAGGATTCGGCCAACCTTGACATTGTCGACGAGGGCCTCTCCGGCGTGGTCTACCAGGAGTCCGCCACCCAGGCGGCCCACTGGACCAACCTAGACGTTGCCGTCCGTGGCAAGACCGGCACGGCAGAGCAGACCTCTGTGGGCGAGCCTGTTGGCTGGTTCATGGCGTTTGTGCCTGCCGAGAATCCCAAGTACGCGGTTGGTGCAAACATGGACCGTGTTCTCTCGGGTGCCTCGTCTGCAATGTATGTGGTCCGCGACATCATTGGCGCCATCTACGGGCAGCCGGATGACGTCTCCTACGACACGACCAACGTCGACCGGTAGGGGAGGCGGGCTCATGGCAAACATGGCAAGAAGACAAGGTCTTCTCAACTCTGCAAGCAACCACCTCAACCGGGGGTCCTCGAGAAGGGCGTCCACGGGCTCCGGTCGGCTTGGCAAGACCTTGGGCGGGCTCTACCTCTCCCAGCTCATCCCAGCGCTGCTTCTCGTGGTCTATGGCGTGGTGGTCATCTGGTCTGCCTCCCTCACAATTCCCGAGGCAAACTTCCCAAGGCACCTCGTGGGCATTGCCATGGGTCTTGTGGGTGCCGTGCTTGTATGGCGCTATGACTACCGAAACCTCCAGGGCATGACGCGCACGCTCCTCATTATTGCGTGCATCCTCATGATTGCGCCTAAGATCCCCGGCCTTAGCTACTCAGCGAAGGGCATCACGGGTTGGGTCAAGGTGCCGGGCGTTGGCATCACCTTCCAGCCCTCAGAGCTCGCCAAGCTCGTGGTGATCTACCTCATGGCGGCGCTTGGCGCCCAGTACAACGGAAAGATCGAGTCGCTTCGCGACTACGTGCGCCTCTGCGCGATTCTTCTGGTGCCCTTTGGCTTGATCCTCCTTCAGCCAGACCTTGGCACCGGCCTGGTGCTTCTGGTGTTTGGCGCAACCATAATCATTTGCGCGGGGGCCAAGCGCAGCTGGGTCCTCGTGACCATTGCGCTCATCGTTGTTGGCGCTGCCGCCATCATCGTGACGTCCATGCTCGATGGCTTCCCGCATATCCTGAAGACCTACCAGCTCAACCGCCTCATCGTGTTTGTCGACCCCTCTGTTGACCCAACAAACAACGGATACAACCTGCAACAGGCAAAGATTGCCGTAGGGTCTGGCGGACTTCTCGGCAAGGGCATTGGCGGCGCCACGCAGGCGGGCAACGGCTTTCTCCCCGAGGCCCAGACCGACTTCGTCTTTGCCCTCCTCGCCGAGGAGTTTGGCTTTGTTGGGGGCTTCGTGCTGCTCGGGCTCTTTGCATGGATGATTCTCTCGACAATACTTCTGGGCATGCGTTGCGAGTCTATGTTTGGCAAGCTCGTGTGCGTGGGCTGCGCCGCCATGTGGACGTTCCAGGTGCTTGAGGAGGTGGGCATGTGCATGGGCATCATGCCCATCACGGGCATCCCGCTCCCGTTCATCAGCTATGGCGCAACCTCCATGATCGCGCAGCTCATGGCCGTGGGGATGGTACAGTCTGTGTGGAGGCACCGGCAGAAGTCCGCCTAGCGGCGGCCGGTCGTAAGGAGGATTATGGCGCGCAAGATTCCATGGGGAAAGATTCTGGAGGTCGCCGGCGCAGGCAGGGACGCCCGCGAGGGCGGCTCTGAGGCCGTGCGCGTGTGGGTGCGCATCTCGTCGGGCGCACCCCGAGGGCTTGTGCTTGCCATCAAGGAGGCTCTTGTTGCCCGAGAGGCGACAGGCATCGTGGACGTTCGGCCTGTAGACGCACCCGCTCCCGATGGCGTGGCTCCGGACGCGCTGGTGATTGTGTGCGGAGAGCAGACCGCTGCCGAGGCCGCGCTTGCCCGCGATGCCGCCAGGCGCGCCGTGCCAGTGGCGCTTGTTGCGGAGTCTGCAGTCGAGGTTCCCGACGTCGAGCTCCCCGATGAGGCCATGCCCTTCCTGGAGGTCCTCGCGTGTGCGGATGCTCTCGCGCTGGTTCCCCGGCTTGGCACCTGGCTCGTGGGGGCCACCGACAAGGGCCTGGCACTTGCGGCTAACTTCCCCTTCTGCCGTCCCGCTGAGGTCGACTTGCTGGTGAGGCGCTGCGCCATGGAGAATGCTGCCGTGGGGGCAGTGACCCTCATCCCAGGCTCTGACATGGCGGTCATGACAGCCAACCAGGCAAAGCTCGCCCTTGACATCGCGGTTGCCTATGGGCGCGGGCTTGACCCTTCGCGTGCGCTGGAGCTTGCGGGCGTGGTTGGTGCTGGCTTTGGCTATCGTGCGCTGGCCCGCGCTGTCTCGCGCGTTGTTCCCGGCCTTGGCTGGGCGTTCAAGGGTGCCGTGGGTTATGCCGGCACCGTGGCTACGGCACGCGCGCTGCAGGTTCGCTTTGACTTCGAGGATGGTTCGCTCCGCCCGCATGGCGAGGAGATCTCCCGCCAGGCGCCGGCGCGTCACCTCGAGCTTCCCAAGAGGTCCGGTGAGCACGCTCACAAGCAGGAGGATGGCAGGCATGCCCACACAGGGCACACCTCCGCTCCGTCGTACGTGGTGCTCTGCCCCGACGGCTCCGTGGGTAGGGGTGAGTAGCGGTGCGCCTAGCCAGAGAGGACCTCTTCCGGCTCATCGAGCCCCTGCTGCCGCTTGTCGAGAAGCCCTCGCGCTACCTCGATCACGAGTGGGGCGCCGTCGAGGAGCAGCCTGGCCCCTTCCATGCGTGTCTCGTCTATCCCGACGCCTATGAGGTCGGCCAGCCCAACCTGGGCATATCGATTCTTTACGACGCCCTCAACGGCGCCGATGGCATCTCCTGCGAGCGCTGCTATCTGCCCTGGCATGACATGGCAGACCTCATGCGCGAGCGTCATGTGCCGCTGCTTGCCCTCGAGTCTGCGGCGCCGCTGGCCTCTTTTGACCTGGTGGGCTTCACGCTTGCCCACGAGCTTGTGGCTACGAACATCGTGGAGACCCTCGACCTCGCCGGTATTCCCGTTCGCGCGGCGGATCGTGCCGAGGACGATGCCATAGTCATTGCCGGTGGTCCTTCCGTGTGGAATGCGGAGCCGCTTGCCCCCATGTTCGATGCGATCTTGCTGGGCGATGGCGAGGACGCCATTGTCGAGATTGCTGCCTGTGTTCGTGACGCCAGGGCGGCCGGGGCATCGCGCGAGAACATCCTCCTTGCGCTTTCGCGCATCCAGGGCGTCTACGTTCCCTCGCTCTACGACGTGGTCGTGGACAGCACATCGACGCGCTGGGGTTATGCCGTGCCCAGGCCTGGTACCAGCGCACCAGAGGTCGTGCTCAAGCGTTGCGTCGCGGACTTTGCGTCAACGCCCGCCTGTGCCGAGCACATCGTACCCTACATGGGGATTGTCCAGGACCGCCTTGCCATCGAGGTGCTGCGCGGCTGTGCGCGCGGGTGCCGCTTCTGCCAGGCGGGCATGACCTATCGTCCCGTGCGAGAGCGTCCCATGGACCAGGTGGTGGAGGCAAGCGAGCGAGGCCTTGCCGAGACGGGCTATGACGAGCTATCCCTCACGTCTCTCTCGACAACGGACCACTCGCAGTGCGCACCCATGTTGAACGAGCTCGACGAGCGCCTGTCTGGCCGTGGCATTCGTGTCTCGATTCCTTCTCAACGCCTTGACTCGTTTGGCGTTGACATGGCGAATGCTGCCTCTGGCTCTAAGCGCGGTGGCCTCACCTTTGCACCCGAGGCGGGCACCCAGCGCCTGCGCGATGTCATCAACAAGAACGTGACCGAGGAGGACCTCGAGCGCGCTGCGAGAAACGCCTTCGAGCACGGTTGGCGTCGCGTCAAGCTCTACTTCATGATGGGCCTTCCCACCGAGACGGACGATGACATCATGGCAATACCAGCCGCCACGCACCGCGTCCTCGAGATAGGCCGCGAGGTCGTCGGGCGTGGCAAGAAGAGCAAGGTGCAGGTCTCGGCCTCCGTCGCGGTCTTTGTGCCCAAGGCGTACACGCCATTCCAGTGGGCCGGGCAGCTCGAGGTGGGCGAGGTCGAGCGCCGCGCCAGACTGCTGCTGGGCGCCAACACCGATCGCGACGTGAAGATCTCCTATCACGACCCCAGGACCTCACTCGTGGAGGGGGCGCTCTCCAAGATGGGTCGCGCCGGATTTGACCTGGTGCTTGCCGCTTGGCGCCGTGGATGCCGCTTTGACGCGTGGACGAGCGAGTTCAACTACGACGCCTGGGAGGCTGCCGCTGAAGAGCTTGGCTACGACCTGCCCTCCATTGCGTCGGAGGGCTTCCTGCTTGACGCGAGGCTCCCGTGGGACCACACCTCGCCCGGCGTCTCCAAGGGCTTTCTCCAGCGAGAGTGGCGCCGCGCTGCTCAAGGCGTCACCACCCCGGACTGCACTCGCGACTCCTGCGTGGGCTGTGGGGTGTGCCCCGCGCTTGGTGTGGACAACGTGGTTTGGGGTGAGCGCGCATGATCAACACCGTCGCCATCACCAACAGCAAGCTCAACCAGTACCGGCTGCGCGTTCGCTACCGCAAGGACGGCCGGCTCGCACATCTGGGGCACCTCGAGGTCATCAACACCATCAACCGTAGCGTGCGTCGCTCGCAGCTCCCCTTTGCGGTTGGCAACGGCTTTGCGCGTCGCATGCGCCTGCAGTTCTCGCAGGCACTGCCCGTAGGTGCTGCGTCGTTGGGGGAGTACTTCGATCTCTTCCTCACCGAGGAGATGGACCCCAAGGCAGCGCTCGAGCGGCTTGCCGCGTCGAGCCCAACGCTTTTGGCACCAATGGCAGCGGGCTATGTCCCCTACGGCCTGCCCGCCCTCGAGGCGTGGCTCACTCGCTCCACGTGGAGCGTGAACGTGATTGATGAGACAAGCGTGGAGGCTCTTTCCCAGGGCATCGATGCGGTGCGCGCAAGGGGAAGCCTCACGTACCTGCGCGGCGAGAAGGAAAAGCACGTGGACCTTGGTCGCACGCTTGTCTCTTGCGAGGTGCGTCCCAGTGGCAACGGCTTTCTTCTCGACTGCCGCTCCACCGAGGAAGGCTCCCTCAGGCCGGCAATCCTCATTGGAGCCGCCGCTCGGGAGGAGGGACTTGCCATGCCGGCGCTTTCTGTGTGCAGGGTCGCCCAGTGGCACGAGGATGAAGATGGGAGTCTTGTGGAGCCAATGTAGCGGGTCTCACCTCGGGCTCCTAGCAGGCTAGACTTATCAAGGTTGTGCGGAAAAGCGTCAGGCCTCGGCCACCCGATTCAGTTTCCCTTGCGGCACCGCAGGTCAAGACGATTTTTCGTTGACGGTTTTCCGTGCGGCTAGTAAGATTACTTACTGTTGCACTCACGCCAGCAATGAAGGGTTACACACATGTACGCAATCGTAGCAACTGGTGGCAAGCAGTATAAGGTTGCCAAGGGCGACGTTCTCGACGTCGAGAAG
>CACYGL010000011.1 GCA_902773995.1 uncultured Coriobacteriaceae bacterium
CGACGTCGTGGCACAGCTCTCCGACCAGCCTGCACGAGCCATCGCCTACGTCTCCTGCGACCCGGCGACGCTCGCCCGTGACCTCGCGCGCTTCCGCGACGAGGGCGTGTTCGAGCCGGTAAGGGTGACACCGGTCGACCTCTTCCCGCAGACGTTCCATGTTGAGAATGTGACCATCCTACATAGAGTGGACGCGCGATAGCCCCGCGCGGACTTTTGGGCAAGGCGATTGGCCGCCTTGCCCAAAATATGCTGTTGACGGCCATTTTCGGGGATTCCGCTTAGTATCACCTCGCGGGTGCCATTTCGCTACCTGCGGCTCCGCAAAAAGTTAGGGTCTTCGTACTCAGCGATTCACCCAAAATGGGCCGTCAGCCACAAATTTTGAGCACGGTACGTATGCCGGGGTCACCATTTGGCTCAACAGGCACCTTCAGGAAGACCGGATATTACTGCGCCACTCCGTTTGCGTACAACCTGGCAACACCACGTTTACCCGCAAATCCCCCTCGTCCGCTAGGAATAAACCGCAGCTCAGCGGCATAGTTCCGTGTCTCACAGCTCTTTTTAGACCGTAGGCAGAATAACGTTGCGCACCGCTGCGGAAACGTGTAAAAAGATTAAGACCTTGGGTAAGGGGCCCAGGGACGAGAAGTTCAAGTGAGAGGAACGCAACATGAAGGCTTCTGTCAACGAGGATTGCATCGGCTGCGGTCTTTGCGAACAACTGCCCCGTCTCCGCCATCACCGTCGAGTAGCCCACGCGGCTCACACGGCTTTGGCACAGGCGAGGGGGTCGCAGAGGCGGCCCCCTCGCTTTTCGTTTGCCTGACTTCGGCAACCGCGTACCCAGAACGGCTATGCTACCGAGTGGATACAGCCACGTGATTGGAACCGCATGTACCTGGCATCACAATCCCCCAGAAGGCGCCAACTCCTCGAGGCGGCGGGCTTCTCGCTCACCATTGTTCCCGCGGACATCGACGAGACCCGGCACGAAGGCGAGACGCCTTCGCATCTAGTCGAGCGCCTTGCGTGCCAAAAGGCCGAAGCAACGCGCCTTGCACTTGCAGGCAAGGCGACCGATGACCTACTTCTCGCCGCCGACACCATTGTGTGGACCGAGGATGGCGACGTGCTGGGAAAGCCCGCAGACGAGAAAGCCGCCTGCGCCACGCTGCGCGAGCTCTCGGGCCGCGCGCATCATGTCTCCACTGGCGTCTGCCTCATGCAGCTTGACCACGCCGCAAACGCGGTCGCCACCAGATCCTTCGTCGAGACCACACGCGTCTCGTTCTTCGACCTCACGGAAGAGGAGATTCGCGCCTACGTGGCCTCCGGCGAGCCCATGGACAAGGCAGGCGCCTACGGTATCCAGGGCAAGGGAAGGCTACTTGTGAGCGGCATTGAGGGCGACTGGGCAAACGTCGTGGGGCTGCCGGTTGCCCGCGTCGTGCGGGAGCTCGAAGGTCTTCTAAGCAGACAGGACCTTGTAGCCCGCTGCCTGGACGCACAGGACTAGCAAGCGAAGGGACAAAGCATGGCGAACATCGAGAGCATCACTCAGATTCCGGGGATCTTTGCTGCTCATGCGACCAACGCCGCGGCAGGTACCGGCTGCACGGTCATCGTGTGCCCCAAGGGCGCCATAGGCGGCGTTGACGTGCGCGGCGGCGCCCCCGCAACGCGCGAGACAGACCTTCTCCGCCCCGAGGAGACCGTCCAGACTCTCAACGCCGTAGTCCTTTCGGGCGGGTCTGCCTATGGACTCGCGGCATCCTGCGGGGTCGCGGAAGAGCTCGAGCGCCATGGCATTGGCCTCGATGTGGGCGCTGGCGTCGTGCCCATTGTCTCGGGTGCCTGCGTGTTTGACCTGGCCTGCGGAGACCCCCACGTGCGTCCCAGCGCAGAGGACGGCGCCCAGGCAACGCGCCTGGCACTTGCCGGCAGCGGAGAGCCTCTCACCCGCGGCAACGTGGGAGCCGGTACGGGCTGCACCGTAGGCAAGCTTGGTGGCCCCACACGCATCATGAAGAGCGGCCTTGGCGAGGACGTGGAGAGCGCGGGCGCTCTTATTTGCGGCGCGGTGGCTGCCGTCAACGCATGCGGGGACGTCGTCGACCCAACAACCGGAGCACCCATCGCAGGCCTCCGCACGCCGGACGGTGCGGGACTTGCGAGCACCGAGGAAGAGGTTCTCTCGCTGGCGGCCCAGATGCCCCTCGAGCGCCGCACCAACACGACCATCTCGTGCGTGGTCACCAACGCGCGTTTCACCAAGCCGCAGGCCACAAAGGTAGCCCAGATGGCGGCGGACGCCTATGCTCACGCCATTAGGCCAACGCACACCACCAACGACGGCGACACCATCTTTGTGATGGCAACGGGAGAGGTCGAGGCACAGGTGGACGTCGTGGGGGTTCTCGCCACGCGCGCCCTCGAGCGAGCGATTGCAGACGGTGCGAGAAGCGCCACTGCCGCCTACGGCTTCCCCGCCGCCCGCGACCTGGCATAGACTGTGCGGCTAAGAAAAGCGATAAACTCCGCCGAGAAGTGCTCATCAACCCAGAGGCAAGACGCGCCGAGGAAAGACGCATGTGCCGGGGACCGGCTTGCTTGGCGAGTTTTCGCGAAGCGCAACTCGCGGAGCAAGCCGGTCGCCGGTGCTTCAGGTACGTCTCCCCCTTGCGCGTCCCTAGTTGAATTTCACGTGCTTTTGGGCCACGCGGTAGCCCCAGAGCGTGATGTCTTTACCCACAAGCCCTGGCAGGTTGGTCGCAATACCCCTTCGGGTCGTAGGCCTTGAGCTCTGCCCAGAGCTTCTGCAGCTGCTCCTCGGCATCGGGCCTATCGGACTTCTTCGAGAAGACCGAGCAGATGGCCATGATGATCGTGAAGTAGCTCATCATGTACTCGCGGAGCTTGCGCGGCTGTACGTCATCGTACAGGTGATAGGCCTCCCACATCACGCGTGCCACGCGCCAGTAGTGGTCAACGCGGCTCGTGAGCACTGCGTCGTTCACCGACTGGTCCTCGCGCCCAATGAAGTAGCGATAGAGGTCCACGTCGAGATAGTACAGGGTGTGGCACTTGGGGAACGGCACGTAGGCGTAGATGTTGTCCACGTAGAACGTGTGGGCAGGCATCTGGAGGTTGGCCGCCCGCAAGGTCTTGGTGCGGTACGTGAGCGCGTGCATGAGAAGGTACTGGGTCTTCTTGAAGTGGCCGATCTGGTCCCAGGTGAAGGCGCGTCCCACCGGCAGCACGTGGCGATAGTCGACCACGTTCTGCGTGCCATCCTCCACGTGCTCGTAGACGTAGTTGGTGATCACGAGGTCAACGTTGTCGCCAAGCTCGTCAAAGCGGCGGAGCGTGGTGAGAAGGCGCTGGAGTGCCTCTGCGTCGAACCAGTCGTCGGAGTCGATGTTCTTGAAGTACGCGCCCTGGGCCACGCCCACAGCCGCCATCACGGCCTTGCCGTGACCGCCGTTCTCCTGGTGAACCGCACGGATGATGTTGGGATAGCGCTCGGCCCACTCGTCTGCCTTCTGGGGGGTGTCATCCTTGGTGGAGCCATCGTCCACAATCACAATCTCGACGTCCTCGGCATAGCCGGACCCCTCAAGTATGGAGGTGATGCACTTGTCCATGTAGGCTGCCGCGTTGTAGCAGGGGATGCCAAAGGTGATGGTCTTCTCCATGTGGGTCTTCCGTCCTAGGTCGTGAATACGTGACTGTACAGGCGCGGCGGGCCAGGCAGCCTCGTGCGCCCGAGACAGAAACGGGGCGGAGCGCTGGGCCCCGCCCCGAAAAAGTACTACTTGTGAACCTGGATAAGCTCGTCAGAGAGGTTGAGCGCCGAGGCAACCACGCCGTCCATGTCGTAGTAGCGGTACTCGGCAAGGCGTCCCACGCAGTGGAAGTTGAGAATTCCGGAGACACGGTCGCGGTAGCGACGGTAGAGCTCGAGGTTCTCATCCTCCAGAATGGCGTAGTACGGCGTCTGGCCGCTCTCGGGCACGTAGGCCTTCGAGTACTCACGCATGATGGTGGTGCGGCCGGGAGCCACCTGACCGGTCATGTTCTTGAACTCCGTGATGCGCGTGAAGTCCTCGGACGTGGTGTAGTTGACGGTGCCCACAGGCTGGAACTGGTCCACCGGCAGCGTCTCGAACTCCATGTCCAGCGTGCGATACGGAAGCGCGCCAAGGTCAAGCCCAAAGAGCTCGTCGAGAGGACCGGAGTAGACAACCTCACCACCGTAGGGACGCCCACAGACGAGCACGTTGGAAGTTCCAACCTTGAGGATGTCGCGCACGTCCACACCCAAAAAGACGGAGACGAGGTCGTGGTTGAGCATGTTCTCGAAGAGCTTGGTGTAGCCCTCCGCAGGCATGCCCTGGTACTTGGCCGTAGGGAAGTAGCGGTCGTCGTCACCCACAAAGACGGGGACGCGGCCGGTGATGGACGGGTCTATCTGGTCGGGCGTCTTGCCCCACTGCTTCATGGTGTAGTGGAGAAAGACGTTCTCATAGACATAGTCGGCAACCTCGGAGAGCTCCGGGTCGTTCTTCTCGCGCAGCTCCATGATGGGGACCTTCTTGTTCTCGCCGAAGGTCGCCACGAGCTTCTGGTAGAGCGCCTCTCCCCTCTCGTCGCCAAAGGCGAGCTTGAGCGAGGTGTGGTTGAAGGGAACAGGCATCAGGGTGCCGTGAATGTTGGCGAGGACCTTGTGCTGGTAGCCAGTCCACTCGGTGAAGCGCGAGAGGTACTGATTCACGCGATCATTCATGGTGTGGTAGATGTGCGGCCCATACTTGTGCACCAGGATGCCGGCATCATCCACGTAGTCGTAGGCGTTGCCACCAATGTGGTCGCGTCGCTCGATGACGGCGACCTTCATGCCGCATGCCTCGGCAAGGCGGCGAGCGCAGACCGCACCCGCGTAGCCCGCGCCCACGATGATGGCGTCATACGCATCTGGGTTGAAGCCGGCAGGCAGTCCATTTGCGATTCCCATGAAAGTCCTTCCCAAGCGCCCCGTGGGGCCCCGATACCTCGAACCGCGAAGCGCGGCCAAAAAGAATCGAGAGTGTGCGCAGGGCGCAACGCATCTCGATCTGGCTGTTGATTCTAACACTCGCTCCTATAATGGGTAGTGACCCTTGCGGACGGCCGGGCATGGTCTCACAATCTACAGGCCAATGCCCGCGAACGGACCGTACAAGGGGTGTAAGCGGCACACCACAAGACAAGAGGGAGCAGCATCGATGAGTGAGTTTCTTGACCGCATGAAGGCCGCCGCCAAGGCCGACAGGAAGAAGATCGTCCTTCCCGAGGGCGAGGATCCGCGCACCATTGCGGCCGCACGCCAGATTATGGACGAGGGCATCGCCGACCTCGTGATCCTTGGCGACCCCGCCAAGATCGACGTCCCCGGCGTTACCGTAATCGATCCGCGCACCGCCGAGAAGCACGACGAGTACGCTGCCGCCTTCGCCGAGCTGCGCAAGAAGAAGGGCGTCACGCTGCCCGAGGCCATGGAGCAGATGAACGATGCCACCTACTTTGGCACCATGATGGTCAAGATGGGCGACGCTGACGGCCTGGTCTCCGGCGCCTGCCACTCCACCGCCAACACGCTACGCCCCGCGCTCCAGATCCTGAAGACCGCCCCCGGCACCAAGCTTGTCTCGGCGTTCTTCATCATGTGCACTGATAAGACCGAGTACGGCGAGAACGGCACGCTGCTCTTCGCTGACTGCGGCCTCAACATCAACCCCACAGCCGACGAGCTTTCCGAGATCGCCATCGCCTCCGCAGGCTCCTGGAAGAAGTACATGAGCTCCGAGCCCAAGGTTGCCATGCTCTCCTTCTCCACCATGGGCTCCGCCAAGGGCGACGTGCCCACCAAGGTCCAGGAGGCAACCAGGCACCCGAGCTTGCCGTTGACGGCGACCTGCAGCTTGACGCCGCCCTAGTCCCGAGCGTCGCCGAGCTCAAGGCTCCCGGCTCCACCGTTGCCGGCCACGCCAACGTGCTCGTCTTCCCCGACCTCGAGGCCGGCAACATTGGCTACAAGCTGGTCCAGCGCTTCGCCGGCGCCGAGGCCTACGGCCCGGTGCTCCAGGGCATTGCCAAGCCCGTCAACGACCTTTCCCGCGGCTGCTCCGCCGAGGACATCGTGGGTGTTGTGGCCATCACCGCCGTTCAGGCACAGATGGCCGAGTAGGACAAGGCTGCGGAGAAAAACGCCACCGCACCTCCTGGTGCTGCAAGAACGTGCCCTTCGGCGTCAATGGACGCCGAAGGGCTTCCTTTGTACGTAGTTGCTGCGGTAACGGAATGGGATTCGTTTGCCGGGCAACGGGATTCCGTTACCCGGTAACGGGATTCCATTACCGGGTAAAAAATCCCGCAGCCCTACGGCGTCGAAATGAACCCTACTTCCCCAGCGGGCGCGGGCCGGCAGCACGGACCTCGGGGGTCATCGACTGCAGTCGCTTCTCGGCGTTCTCAACGAACATCTGCGCGAGCTTCTCGGCAGTGGCGTCGTAGGCGTCCTTGTCTGCCCAGGTGCTGCGCGGGTTAAGCAGCTCGTCGGGCACGCCGGGGCAGCTCGTGGGCACATCGAGGTTGAAGCGCTCGTCGTGCACGAACTCGGAGTCGTCGATGATGCCGGACTGCGCGGCCTCGACCATCTTGCGCGTGTACTTGAGCTTGATGCGGGCGCGTACCGTTGTGCTCGATCTTCTCGCCGAGCATCTTTGCGTAGACCATGGGGTCAAGCGGCATGAACGGCTCGCCAAAGAGCGAGGAGAACGTAGGCGTGGGCTCCTTGATGCCGCGCTCAGTGCCGGCGACCTTGGAGGTGAAGCCGGTCATGAAGTGGTACATGGCGGCATTCTCGTCCAGCTTTGAGATGGGGGGCAGCACGCCAAAGGCGTCTGCCGTGAGGAAGATAACCACGTCCGGCGTGCGCTTGGCGCGGCCCTTGACCACGGCGTTGTCAATGAACTCAACCGGGTAGGCAACGCGACCGTTCTCGGTGAGCGAATCATCATCGTAGTCTGCCACGCGGCTGTTGGGATCGAGCACCACGTTCTCGCAAAGCGAGCCAAAGCGAATGGCGTGCCAGATCTGGGGCTCGGTCTCCTCGGAGATGCGGATGGTCTTGGCGTAGCAGCCGCCCTCGATGTTGAAGACGGAGTCCTTTGCCCAGCCGTGCTCGTCGTCGCCAATGAGCAGACGGCCCTCGGCGGCAGAAAGCGTGGTCTTGCCGGTACCCGAGAGGCCAAAGAAGACCGTGGTGCCGTGCGACTGCGGGTTCATGTTGCAGGAGCAGTGCATGGTGAGCACGTTCTCCTCAACAGGGAGCAGGTAGTTCATGACCGAGAAGATAGACTTCTTGATCTCGCCGGAGTACTGGGTGCCGGCGATGAGAACAACGCGCTCCTTGAAGTTGATGATGACAGCGGCCTCGGAGTGGGTGTGGTGCACTGCCGGGTCGAGCTTGAGGCCCGGGCACGCCATGACCACGAAGTCCGCGCGGCCGTAGTTGGCAAGCTCCTCCTCGGTGGGGCGCACGAGCATCTGGTGCGCAAAGAGCGCCTGGCTGGCAAGCTCGGTCAGGACCAGGATCTTGCGAGAGTAGCGCCTGTCGGCACCCGCAATGCCGTGGACCATGAAGATGCGACGCTCGGAGAGGTACGAGATGACCTCGTCGTGGACAAGCTGGTAGTCCTCCTCGGAGAAGGGCACGTTCACGTTACCCCAAGCGATCTTGTCGTGGACGTCGGGGGTGTCCACGATGAAGCGGTCCTTTGGCGAGCGGCCCGTGTACTTGCCCGTGGTGACCGCAAGCGCGCCCGTGCTGGTGAGAATGCCCTCCCCGCGCGAGACAGCCTTCTCGATTAGGCGAGCGGGCGACGGGTCTATCGCCGTCCTGTCATCGGTGTGGTGAATCCCATACTGCTCAAGTTCCTCAACTACCATGCAGACCTCCTAGGTGCAGCTTACGTGCGCCGAACAAAGACAAGCATGCGAGCGGTGGCGCAAAACGGGCGCTCACCGTGTGGGATTGGCAGGAGCCCGGAAGTTAGCTCCGGGAACCGCGCCCCGAGGGTTGATTCTACCCGTACCTTTGATGGACTGACTATTTGTTAACAATCGCGGCACCTTGTCGAATCCTTGATGAACTTCTGCCCCTTCTGGCCGGATATGTCGAAATGATCCCGCCAGGGGGTGGGCGCTGTCCGATTTTGGGAATAGACAGAACAGGCACAAAAGGTGCTCCGGCCAGGTATCCGCCTGGGACGCATGCGACGTTTGGGGGAAGAGATGTCGACCATCACCACAATACGCAAGGGCGCACTCGAGGCCTCGATAGACTCACAGGGCGCGCAGCTCATGAGCCTCAAGCTCAATGGCAATGAATACCTCTGGCAGGGAGACGAGAAGTTCTGGCCGAGAAGGGCACCCATCCTCTTCCCCATTGTGGGTTGCCTGCGCAACAACTTCGCCAAGAGCGCCGCGGGCGAGATTCACCTTGGTCGCCATGGCCTGGCAAGAAACTACGAGCACCGCATCGTCGAGAAGACCGAAGACTCCGTGACTTTCGAACTTGAGAGTACGCCAGAGACCCTGCGCGCCTACCCCTACACCTTCCGGCTCAACATGACCTATGCGGTCGACGGGGAGCGCATGATCCAGCGCTTTACCGTCACCAACACCGGCGACGAGATCATGCCCTTCACACTTGGTGGCCACCCAGCGTTCAACGTGCCAGCACCAGACACCGACGGTGAGTTGTTCGATGACTACGAGCTGCGCTTCACGCGCCCCTGGACTGCCATCTCCCCCAGCATCGACACAAACGGCCTCTGCGACTTTGACAAGACCAACACGCTCTTCGAGGATGCAGACGCGCTGCCCCTCTCGCACGAGCTCTTCGACAAGTACCTCACCCTCACGTTCCAGGACGTTCCCGGGCGCACAGTCACGCTCTTGGGCACCAAGAGCGGCCACGGTGTCGAGCTTGACTTCGACGACTTCCCCTACCTTGGCGTGTGGTCGGCGCCCGGCGCGCCCTTTGTTGCCATCGAGCCTTGGCGCGGCGTTGCCACCTGTCACGACGAGTCGGACATCTTCGAGGAGAAGCGCGGCATGGAGTCGCTCGACCTGGGCGAGAAGGTCTCCTACGAGTTCTCGGTGTCGCCGTTCTAGAAGCGCGCCGTCCTGAGCGCAACCGTACCCCGCACACAAAGAAGGCCGCCCTGGGAACCAGCCCGGGGCGGCCTTCTCGTTTGTCTCGAAGCGCTGAAGCCGCTACTTGGAGAGCAGCTCCTCGACGTCGAGGGCAATCATGTACTCCTCGTTGGTAGGAACGACGAGCACCTTCACCTTGGAGTCCGGCGTGGAGATGACGCGCGGGTCGTCGGAGCGGACCTGGTTGGCCTTCTCGTCGATCTTGACGCCCAGCCACTCGAGCTCCTTGGCCACACCCAGGCGCATCTCGACTGAGTTCTCGCCAATGCCCGCGGAGAAGGCCATGGTGTCAAAGCCGTGCATGGACTGTGCCATCTCGGCGATGAGCTGAGAGGTGCGGTAATAGAACATGTCAAGTGCCATCTGGCAGTTCTTGTCGCCCTTCTCGGCACCGGCCTCGATGTCGCGGGAGTCGGAGGAGACGCCGGAGAGCGCGAGCAGACCGGACTGCTTGTTCATCATGGTGTCGACCTCGTCGATGGTGTAGCCGCCCTCACGCACCAGGTAGCAGACGGTGGCCGGGTCGATGGTGCCGCAGCGGGTGCCCATGATGAGGCCGTCGAGCGGCGTGAGGCCCATGGTAGTGTCCATGTCGTGGCCGTCCTGGATGGCGGCAAGCGAGGCGCCAGAGCCAAGGTGGCAGGAGACCAGCTTGTGCACGTCACCGTTGAGGAACTGGTTGGTGGTGCGCCAGATGTAGCGGTGAGAGGTACCGTGAGCACCGTACTTGCGGATGTGCAGCTTGTCCACGACGTCACGCGGCAGGGCGTAGCGCCAGGCCTTCTCGGGGATGTTGTAGTGGAACGAGGTATCGGCCACGATCACGTTGCCGATGGAGGGGAACATGTCGCGGCAGATCTCGATAACGTCAGCCTCGGCGTAGTTGTGAAGCGGCGCAAGTGGCGCGACCTCGCGGACCCACCCCAGGGTCTCGTCGGTGACAACCTTGGACTCGGGGAAGTACCAGCCACCCTGAACGACGCGGTGACCAATGCCCTCGATCTTGGCGGTATCAAAGCCGGCCTCGTCGAGGATCTGAAAGACGTACTTCACGGCAGTCTTGTGGTCGGGCAGGGCCACCTCGAGCTTCTGCTTCTCGCCGCCGCGCTCCTCGTGGCCGACGAATGAGCCGTCGATGCCGATACGCTCGCAGTTGCCCTTGGCGTAGACCTCGCGGGTCTTGGTGTCGAGCAACTGGTACTTAAGAGACGAGCTGCCGGCGTTGATGACAAGAACGTTCATGAATCTCCTCTCGAAGAGTGCGATGCCCCAAATGCACACGCAACAAGGGCCATGATAGCGCCGCGCGGGCCCGTTGCCACCCAGATGGCCGCGAACCCGCGCGGAAGGCGCAGAAAACCCTGTGAGGCTAAACGTCCCTGCCTGAGAAGAGCGTCTTCTCGACAAGGTCGCAGGCAATCTCGATGCAGCGCGGGCAAGGTGTGAGAACCACGCCCGTCTCGCGCCCCTTGAGGTCGTGGCACGCCGTAGCGCCAGCCTCGCTCGCAAACTGGGACACCATCTGGCGCGAGAGTGCGTAGGTAGAACCCTTACTCGTGGGGTGCGCAAGGTCGCCCGTGCTGTTGACAAGACCCGCCAACATGCAGGCACCCGAGAGCGCCCCGCAGGTACCCTCCATGCCGCCCATGCCAAGGCCCAGTCCTTCGCATGCCTTGAAGAGTGTTACCTCGTCCATGCCCACGAGGTCTGCGTACGTGCAGGCCACAGCCTGGGCGCAGTTGTAACCCCGTGTGTGGCGCTCGGCGGCAAATTGGCTTCTGGACTCCACGCTACTTCCCCTCCCCGGCGTTGGGGTCGAGCTTGCGACCGCCAAGCACGTGGACGTGCAGGTGGTGCACGGACTGACCGCCGTCGTCACCGGTATTGGTAATGCAGCGGAAGCCGGTCTTGTCGATACCCGTCTGCTCGGTGACAACCTTCACGGCGTGCGCGATGGCGGCAAGCGTCTCGGCAGGAACGTTGTCGGTAATGTTCTCGTAGTGCTTCTTGGGAACCACGAGCACGTGGGTGGGCGTCAGCGGGTTGATGTCCGGGAAGGCAACAACGAGGTCGTCCTCGTAGTGGAAGTTGGTAGGAATCTCGCCGTTGGCAATCTTGCAGAAGAGGCAGTCTGACATTTCTTACTCCTTATCTCGTCCCATGTGTGCGGGATTTTCCTCCCCGGCAATGGGATCCCGTTGCCCGGCAATGGGATTCCATTGCCGGGCAACTCAATCCCGCCGTGGAGCTAGTCGTCCAGGTAGGCCGTGGAGGGCGCCGCGGTGGTATCGGTAACGGGGGCGTCCTCGTCGGTGGCGTCGAGAAGCACGCGGACCTTCTGATCCGCGTTGGCGAGGCGCTCGCGCAGGCTCTTCAGGAGCTCCACGCCCCTGGTGTAGCGCTCGAGCGACTCCTCAAGCTCGAGGTCTCCGGCCTCGAGCGAGCGCACAATCTGCTCGAGCTCGACGGAAGCCTCCTTGAAGCTGAGGTCCTCGACCTTCCTCGTGTCCTTGGTGGCGTCTTCTGCCATCTTTGTCTCCCTTCCTCGCGGGCAAGCCGCGTGTTTGTACTGCAGTTGGTAGCAAGGCACCCTATGAGGCCGCCTTGCCCGTGCTGGTGACCGTTGCCCCAAGTTCTCCTTCGCCGAGAAGGACTGAGATGTTTTCGCCCACCTCTACCTGGGACGCGTTTGAAAGTACGTGCCCCTCGGCATCGCGTGCCAGGGCATATCCGCGGCCCAGCACCTTGAGTGGCGAGAGCGCGTCAAGCGAGGCGGCGTAGCGTGCCACAGATGTCTGATACGGGCGCAGGAGCCCCCTTCCCGCAACCGAGAGCCTCTGAGCGTCTCCGTCAACGCGCTCTCGCGAGCGTGCAAGCGACTTGGGGATTGCACCGTGAAGGCGCTCCTCCGTAAGGTCAAGCGTACGAGCGCGGTCCTCTAGCGTTGCCATGGGGTCAGTGAGGCAGCGCCGAGACGCCAGCGAATCCACAAAGACCGTTAGGCGAGAAAGGCGCGCCTCCATCGAGCGGGCGGCCCTCTCGCCAAGCGCGTCAACCTCACGGGCATCGGCCTGCAGCATGGCCGCCATGGCGTTGCCCAGGCGAACGCCGCGCTGGTTGATGAGGGTCTCAATCTCGTTCATGGCAGGTGCCACAGACTCCGCCGCTGCCGTGGGCGTGGAGCAGCGCCTATCCGAGACCATGTCGCAGATGGACGTGTCCGGCTCGTGGCCAATACCCGTGATTACGGGCACGGGGCAGGCGGCAACGGCGCGAGCAAGCTGCTCGTCGTTGAAGCACATGAGGTCCTCGAAGGAGCCGCCACCGCGCACAAGCAGGATTGCGTCTGGCTTCGACGCCGCGGCGACCTCAAGCGCGCGGATGATGGTTGCCGGGGCATGCTTGCCCTGCACGGCACAGCCCACCGCGTCTATCTGCACGAGCGGGTTCCTTCTCCGCAGTGTGCGCTTGACGTCCTCGATCACGCTGCCGGAAAGCGATGTGACCACGCAGACACGCGAGCAGAAGGCAGGGATGCGTCTCTTGCGCGCCGGGTCCATGAGGCCCTCACGCTCGAGCTTGCGCGCGAGCTCGGCAACCTGCTGGCGGAGAAGCCCCTCCCCCGCCACCGTGATGTGCTTGGCGACAAACGAGAGCTTGCCCGTGTTCTGGTAGACGTCGAAGGCACCCGTCATCTGAATCTGGAGACCGTCGCGCAGCTGCGTACCAGAGGTCTCGACAAAGTCACGGTAGACACCTCGCCAGGCGATGGTCGACATGGCCGCCGTGGCATCCTTGACCTCGAAGTAGCAGTGCCCGGAGCGGGCGTTTGGCCCGCGGAAGCCACTTACCTCCCCCATGACCGAGAGGGTGGGGATCTGCGCCACCTGGCCCTTGGCCACCTGCACCGCTTCGGTTACCGAGAGCGGCTCCTCCTTGGTGTCCGCCATGGGCTAGTCCCTCCTGTCTGTGCGGCCAATGAGGTAGAGCAGCTGTACCACCGAAACAAGCGCCGCGGCAACGTAAGTAAGCGCGGCCGCCGTGAGAACCTCCTTGGCGCCCTGGCGGTCTATGCCCTGGCCGTGCGTTTCCAGGAACTGGACGGCGCGCCTGGAGGCGTTGACCTCCACCGGAAGCGTAACCAGCTGAAAGATGACCGAGAAGGCAAAGAGTGCGATGGCAATGCGCACGAGGCCGACTGCGTTCATGAAGACGCCGGCGAGAAACACGAGCATCCACACGTTCTGTGAGAAGTTGACCACCGGCACGAGTGCCGTACGCACGCGCATGGGGGCATAGTCCTTGGCGCGCTGCACGGCGTGACCCGCCTCGTGGCAAGCCACGGCAACAGAGGCAACGGAACCGCCACGCATGTTCTCCTCGGAGAGGTGCAGGTTGTTGTCACGCGGATCGTAGTAGTCCGTGAGGTGCCCGGCAACCGAGGTGATCCCCACGCTCGATGCGCCGCCCTCGTTGAGCATCTGGCGCGCAACGTCTGCGCCGGTACCATCGAACGAGGCATCGACCTTGGACCACCGCTCGTACTTGCGCTTGATGTAGGACTGGGTGACAAGTCCCAGAAAGAGGGAGAGGATCACAATGCCATAGTAGGCAAAGTCGATACCGTACCGGTAGTAGTAATAGCCCATAAGGGAAGCTCCAATCGTTGGGGGCCGTGGGGCATATGTACCCAAGGCCGTCCGGCACCAACGATGATACAGAAGCCACGCGACACAAATAGCATGCTCACGAGAAGGCCGCAGCCGCGGCAGCTTCGCCTTGAAGCTCGCCCCTAGATGACCTCGATGCGCCCGTCGCGCACCGTGAGGCCTACGGAGCCCTCGAGCAGGCTCTCGAGCTGCTTGCCGGCCAGCTCGTGTCGCCAACCGGTCGCAAGACGCGACTTGGAGCGGTCCTGGGCGAACTCCACCAGGTCATCCCTTGTGGCTATGAGCTGCGTGGCAATGCCGGACTTCTCGGAGACGATCCTCACCAGCGCAACCATGAGGTCCACCACGCTCTCCATCTCGGCGGAGGGGTGCGCATGGCGCTCCGGCTGCGGGCAGGCGGAACCGGGGACCTCCTCCCCTGCGTGGACGGCGTCGAGAAGGTCGAGCACGTCCCTCTCGCTGAGCTGGTCTGTGCCGCGGATCTTGCGCAGGCGGTCGCGGCTGCGCGGCGCCCTCTTGCAGACCTCAACCACCACCTCGTCCGAAAGAACCCACTTACGAGGCACGTTGTGGCTTGCCGCCGTCTGCTCGCGCCACGCGCAGACCTCGCGCGCGATGGCGAGCTGCCGGCGCGTGAGGGAGCTCGAGCGCTTGAGCCTGAGGTAGGCCTCCCGAGGATCCCTGTGCATGTGGGAGGGGTCGGTCACCTCGGCCATCTCGGGCTGGACCCAGGCCAGGCGGTCCTTCTCGACGAGCTGCTCCATCATGCGGTCGTAGATGGCGGGCAGATAGCGCACGTCATCCTCGGCGTAGGTGAGCTGCTCTGGGTCGAGCGGGCGGCGCGACCAATCCGTGAGGGACTCTGCCTTTGGAAGCCTCACACCAGCGTAGGCCTCGACAAGCGAGGCATAGCTCACCTGCTGGCGCATGCCCAGAAACGCGGCAGCCACCTGCGTGTCGAAGACCGAGGCACAGGTCACGCCCATGCCATCGAGAATGACCTCGAGGTCCTGTCCGCAGGCGTGGAAGACCTTGGTGACCCGCTCGTCTGCAAAGATGTGCGCCAAGGGCGAGAGGTCCTCGATCAGGATGGGGTCGATGGCACCAATCTCTGTGGGCGTACCAACCTGCACGAGGCAGAGCTTGGGATAGTAGGTCCTCTCGCGGAGGAACTCCGTGTCCACGGCAATGACGGGCTCGTTGCCAATTCGCTCGCAGAAGGCACTCAGTTCATCGCTTGTGGATATGTACACTCGACTCTCCCAGCTCAAAGGTGTTAGCCAAAGGCCCCAGCGTTGGGCTACCATGTGCATGTGGCCCGGCGGGGGGCCGGCGCCCGGAACATGATACATGCTATCCCTTGTTGGGGGACCGGGGAGGACATCATGCGCAGCGTCATCATCCACAACCCCATGTCGGGGTTTGGCTCGGATGCCATATTCGAGTTCGAGCGGGCCCTCGTCCACGCTGGCGACGAGTGCACGTTCCGTGCGCTCGCACCGGACTTCGTTGCCGAGGAGGCTGTGGCAGACGCCGAAGACTTTGACGTCTGCGTGCTCTCCGGTGGCGACGGCTCCGTGACGGGGCTGCTCTATGCCCTGCGTAACCGCAACGTTTCCGCCTGCGTGTTTCCCTCGGGCACGGCAAACCTGCTCTTCGCAAACATTGGCAACGCACCCGAGCCGGCGGCGCTCGCGCGTGCGTGCCGCGTGGGACACACCGCCTGCATCGACCTCGGAGAGATCTCCTGGCTAGACGAGCAGGGCGTCCAACATGTAAAGGGTTTTGGACTCATGTCAGGAACGGGCTTCGATGCCCAGCTCATGGAAGCAGCTCTGCCAAACAAGGCGGCCATGGGACAGGCGGCATACTTCGCCGCTGCGTTTGCCAACCCACGCCCCACGGTTGAGGAGTTCACCATCATCGTTGATGGCCAGGAGTACCACCGCCGCGGCATCTCCTGCATGGTTGCAGACAATGCCATGATGCAGGGAGACATCCAGATTGTGCCCGACTGCCGGATGGACGATGGTCTTCTCGACGTCATTGTCGTCGAGACACAGGACGCAGCCCAGGTGCTGCGCCCGCTCTTCTCGGGCATCGTAGACAAGACAGGCAAGTCCATTGGTCGACCGCACCTCGAGGCATTCCGCGGCCGCGAGATTACAGTGCGCACCGATGAGCCCGTGCCACTCGAGATCGACGGAGACGTTGTGAGCTCAGGCGTGACCGAGTACCACGCAAAGGCCCTTCCCGGGGTGTGCAGCATCGTGGTGGACAGCATGAGCTCCTACCAGCCAAGCTCAGACGCACCCGCCCGTTTTGCGGACGCCGACGAGATAGCGTTTCCCCAGGAGTAGCGGGCGCCACGAGGGCGCCCGCCGGCTTGCAAAGCCTATTCGGAGAGCTTGAGACAGTAGTTCTCGCCCGTAAGCGCCACCTTGGCGCCTGCCGAGGCATCGGGGCTCTGGGGATGAGCAAGCACGTACTTGCTGCAGCCAAAGAGGAGCCCCGCGTCGCCGCACGAGACCGAGAGCTCAGGCTTCTCAGTGTTGACGCCACGCGGCAGGATAACCGCGATCTTGTAGCCGTCGCCCGCGATGTCAATGGGCGCGTAGTGCAGCGTAGTGGCATAAATCTCGACCATCGTGCGCGCGGGCACGCGAAACGCGACCACGTTCGATGTGTCGTAGACCCCCTCGCGGATGTCCCACTGGTGCCCAAAGAGCATGACGCAATCTGTAGAGACAGGCATGTTGAACTCGCTCGTACGGTGGTACTCGAGGGAGTTGAGGAAGGTGTTGTGACCAGCAACAGCACCCACCTGCACCTCGAGGCCGCCCACCAGGGTGCGGGCAAGCTCCCCCACACCAGGAGCCTGGTGAATTTCCTCAATCTCGGGCGTGTAGGCAAGCCCCTCCGGCATCTCGACGTTCTTATCGACAGCGTCTACCAGGGAGTCGACGATGTCCTCTGGGATGTCATCCCACACCGCACCGTACTCGCGAAACTTGGGGTCCCTGCACGAGAGAATCTCCATGCTCTCCTCCATCCGTACCAACCAACCTGACCAAGCCACATCCTAGGTCTGGCACGAAGGGATGCGCCCAAGAGTCCGGCGTGCGGCGCTGGATGGCGGAAGGACGGCCTAGGCCTCGTCGTCTGCGGGGAAGCGGATGCCGGCCTGCGCGCGGACCTCGTCCATCACCTCGAGCGACGCCAGCGTAACGTCTGCCCACATATTCGCGTGCTCGATTGCCACGGCATCGCCGCTTGCCGCCTCGCAGAAGTCGGCGAGCTCGCAGACCATGTCGTTCTCGGGATTCTCGACCGCAACCGTGCGCTCGTTGCCGCCCACGGTCCCCCAGGTCATGCCGCGGTCCACGTGCTCGACCACGCGGAGGTCATGCGGCTTGGTGATGTCCTGGTAAATGAGTGTGGCGCGCTCGCCTTCCACCTGGCAGGGTGCCAGGTCATCCGAGACCTTGCCAAACGAGAGCGTCACGACCTTGTCGCCATAGCCAAGGAGAATGGCACCGGCAAGGTCCACCTTGCGGTACGGTGAGCCCGCAGGCTCCCCAGGCACCGGCGTCGTGACCAACGATGCGCTCACGGTGGAGGGGCGTTCAAAGAGCGCCATGGCGGGCTCGACGCAGTAGATGCCAATGTCCATGAGGCTGCCCCCGGCAAGGCGCGGGTCAAACACGTTGAGGCGCTCCCCCGCCCTCAGCCGCGAGATGCGCGACGTGACCTTTGCGAAGCCCATCTGGGCGAGACGGACCTCGCCAAGCTGCGGCAATGTCTCCACGACGGCGCGAAAGCCCGGCGTGTGGATCGAGCGCATGGCCTCCATGGCAACAACGCCCTGCTCGGCGGCTGCGTCAAACACGCGCTTGGCCTCGCGTGCGTTGGCGGCGAAGGCCTTCTCGACCAGCACGTGCTTGCCCGCGCGCACGCACGTAAGCGCCTGCGAGGCGTGCACGGCATTAGGGGAGCTGATGTAGACGGCATCGATGTCGGGGCAGGCACACAGCTCATCGAGGGAATCGAAGGCAAGTGTGCCTCCGTGCTCGCTCGAAAAGGCACGGGCGCGGCCGAGGTCTCTCGAGTAGGCCCCCACATACGTGGCGCCCTCGTAGCTGGCCAGCGCATCGAGGAAGCGCTGGGCTATTCCGCTTGTGCCAATGGTTGCGATGCGTACCTTCTGCCCCTCAATCATGGGACGCCCCTTTCACCTACCGCTGCTTGGCGCGGTCGCACCGCAAAGGGGCACGACACGCATCTCATACGAGAGATTCTAGTGCAGAGAAGACCGGTCGTAGGCAGAGGAGCTATGCGCAGTTGGCATCCCCGGTTGGAGCCGTTGCCATAGAGCGCACGGCGCCAAGGCACGAGCGCACCGACTGGATGACAGCCTGCGAGAGCTCGTCCTCGCTCATGACACGCTCTCCAAAGAGCCAGCTGGCAAGAAGCGACACGATGCCTCCCGCGGCAAAGTCGACAGCACATGACACCCCGGAGGAGAGCGAGGCAGAGAGCTGCGAGGACACGGAGGAGAGGCCGCCTAGGCGCCCAGAGAGCTCTCGTCTGAGGCGCTCTGAGAGGAGCGTGCGGGCAGGTGTGCAAGCGAGCGACCCAAACGCAGAGGCCCCATCCGCAGATAGCGCCTTGAGCTGCGCAAGCACCTTCGAGAGGCCTGAGGGCGTGCTTACGTCTCCGGATTCGACAATTCCCGAGACCTCGCTCACCGCGTCGTTCTCGATCTCCTGCAGAACCGCACGCACGCTTGGGTAATGAGCGTAGAACGTCTTCTTGTTGATGAGGGCACGCTCGGCGACGTCCTTAGCGGTGATGTCCTGCGTAGGTTTCTCGGAGAGCAACGAGACCACGGCGGAGCGTATGGCTGCCTGCGAGCGCTTGACGCGAAGGTCGATGTGTCCCTTGGACTGAACGCCCATGTAAGTCACCTCTCGAGAACGACGTGACGCAGTACGTGTGCAGCGAATGCTTCTGATAGTATACTTATTTCCAGAATTGGAAATAAGTCGATTCTCCGGATTAAGGAGATACCTGTGGATTCTACCCCAGAAGAGATACTCAAGCGTTACGAGGAGCTTGCGGCGCCCACGCTTGCGGCACCGCATGTGGCGCTCATGGCCGGCTACGTGCAGCACGGCCAGACAACCACGCTCGAGCACGCTGCTGCCGTGGCCTACCTTAGCCTGGCTCTGGTGAGAAAGCTTGGCATCCGCTGCAACGAACGCGCGCTGGTGCGCGGGGCGCTTCTCCATGACTACTATCTCTACGACTGGCATGACCACAACGCCGCTCCCGACGCGTGGCACGGTTTCACGCACCCACGCCACGCACTGAGAAACGCCGAGAAGGACTTTCCCGACCTCTCCCCGCTCGAGCGAGACATCATCGCTCACCACATGTTCCCACTCGTGCCGTCGCCTCCTCGACACGTGGAGGCACTTGTGGTCTCGCTTGTCGACAAGGCCTGCTCGACCATCGAGGTCTTCGCGCAGCGGCCGTGGGTGCGCACGCCTGAGGGAGGTGCCGCATGCTAGGACGCATCATGACGTTCATCGCAGCACTCGCTACCATGCCCTTGCCGGATCTCACGCCTTGGGGGCTCTCAATTCTCATGCTCTCGATGACCACCATCTCCGTTGGTGGATGGGTCTGGGAGACCGTGTACTGCTCCCTCGTAGAGAGGCGCCCCGTGCGCCGCGGCTTTCTCTTTGGTCCGGCATGCCCCATCTACGGCACCGGTGCCATGGCCGTCTACGTGCTTCTCGGGCAGCTGAAAAGCCCACTGGCCGTTTTTGTTGCGGGTGCCGTGCTGGCGACGGCCATCGAGTACGCCACCGGGCGCGTGCTCGAAGAGCGCTTTGGGAAGCGCTGGTGGGACTATACGGGCTGGCCGCTCAACTATCGCGGTCTCGTCTGCCCTATAGCCTCGGCGGTCTTTGGCGTCTTCTCGGTGCTGGTGGTCTTTGTCATCGAGCCGCAGCTCATTGCCTTCTTCTCCTCGTGGGGAGAGACGGCATGCGAGGCCGCGGCAACCGCGTGCGCGCTGACTTTTTTCGCGGACACGGCTCTTTCTGTGATGGCGCAGGACGCGGGCGCCGGCAGGCGGAGAATCACGCTGCGTCGCTAACCAGGATTGCTGTAAGGTGAGGGGGTTTACCAACCTTACCGGAGGCGGCATGTACTCATTTGACAGCAGGGTACGCTACAGCGAGTGCGACGAGAAGGGCGTGCTCGCCCTCGTCCCCATGATGAACTATCTTCAGGACTGCTCCACCTTCCAGTGCGAGGAGGTGGGTAGGGGCCTTAAGGAGCTTGCCCACGACCACCTCGGCTGGTTTGTGACCTCCTGGCTCATCCAGATCGACTCGCTCCCCCACTTCTGCGACACCATCACGACAAGCACCTGGTGCTACGCCATGAAGCGCCTCCAAGCAGAGCGCTGCTTCGTGATTCGCGGGGCAGACGGCACCACGCACGTGCGCGCAGACTCTCAGTGGTACATGTACGACTTCTCGCAGGAGCGCGTCATCAGCATCCCGCAGAGCGAGTCGGTCTTCCTGCAGGGAGACGAACGCCCGGCGGACCTGCCGCAGATCTCGCGCCACCTGAAGCCCCAGGGAGAGGGCACCACGACCTCCCCCATCGTGATAACCGAGCAGCACCTGGACACCAACCGCCACGTGAACAACGCGGAGTACGTACGCTTTGCCCTTCTCGCCGCCGGCGAGCTGGGGCACGCCATCGACCTTGCGCGCCTTGAGGTGCAGTACCGCACCATGGCACTTCTCGGCGACACCCTGACCCCCGTGGTCTATGGCAGCGGTAATGACATCACCGTGAGCATAAACGGCGAGGACGGCAAGGCCCGTGCCATCGTGAGGATGGAGGGCCGCGCATGACGGAGGAGACCGAGGCCGCGCTTCCCACGGTCCACGTGGCGGCAGCGATCATCCAGCGAGACGGGCTCATTCTGGCGGCTCGGCGGGCTCACGGCATGGACGGCTGGGAGTTTCCCGGCGGCAAGGTGGAGACCGGTGAGACGAGCGAGGAGGCCTGCCGTCGAGAGGTCACGGAGGAGCTTGGCTGCAAGCTTCAGGTGATGTGGCTTCTCGACACGATGGCCTACGACTATCCTGAGTTCCACCTGGTCATGGACTGCTTTGTATGCACGCTGGCACCGGGGGCCGAGCCCGTCGCAAAACCCGGTGAGCACAAGGAGCTGCGATGGCTTGGGCGCGACGGTCTTCTCGACGTGGACTGGCTTCCGGCAGACAAGGGGCTCATTCAGACGCTGGGGACTGCCTGGGACCAGATAATTGAGTCGGAGCCCCTGTAGGAACACGAGCCCATACGCCACCACGCACGGGAGGGAGACCCATGAGCAAGGCAGACGACATCTTTGTCGACATGTGCACCGATATTCTCGAGAACGGCACCACCACCGAGGGCCAGAAGGTTCGTCCGCACTGGGAGGACGGCACGCCGGCCTACACCATCAAGCGCTTTGGCGTGTGCAATCGCTACGACCTGCGCGAGGAGTTCCCGGCCATCACGCTGAGGCGCACGGCACTCAAGAGCTGCATGGACGAGGTCCTCTGGATCTACCAGCGCAAGTCCAACAACGTCCACGACCTTCACAGCCATATCTGGGACGAGTGGGCGGACGAGACGGGCTCCATTGGCAAGGCGTACGGCTATCAGGTGGGCAAGGTCTCCCACTACGCCGACGGCGACTATGACCAGATGGACCGCGTCCTCAAGGACCTGCGCGAGAACCCCTACTCCCGCCGCATCATGACCAACCTCTACACGTTCTCGGACCTCTCCGAGATGCACCTGTATCCCTGTGCCTATAACGCCATCTACAACGTGACGCAGGAGCCTGGCGAGAGCCGACCCACGCTCAACATGCTCCTCGTCCAGCGCAGCCAGGACGTGCTTGCGGCAAACAACTGGAACGTGTGCCAATACGCCATCCTGCTCATGATGGTGGCGCAGGTCTCCAACATGAACGCGGGCGAGCTTGTGCACATGATCGCCGACGCCCACATCTACGACCGCCACGTGCCCATCATCCGCGAGCTCATCTCCCGCCCGCGCCACGCGGCGCCCAAGGTAAGCCTCAACCCCGAGGTCACGGACTTCTACCAGTTCACGACCGATGACCTTATCGTCGAGGACTACGAGTGCTGCCCACAGGTCAAGAACATCCCAATCGCCATCTAGGAGGCGCTATGAACGCAATCGTTGCTGTGTGCCGTGACTGGGGCATTGGCTACCAGGGCTCGCTTCTTGTCCACAGCAAGGTCGACATGCACCGCTTTGTGGAGCTGACCATGGGCGGCACCGTTGTCATGGGGAGAAAGACCCTCGAGAGCTTCCCCGGCGGCCCCCTCAAGGGACGACGGAACATCGTGGTCACGCACGACCCCGCGGCGCTGCCAGAGGGCGTCGTTGGCGTTGACTCCCCCGCCGCGGCAGTTGAGGCGGTTGCGGCAGACGACCCCAGCAAGGTGTGGCTCATTGGTGGTGAGTCTGTCTACAGGGCGCTTCTCGGTCAGTGCACGCGCGCCTACGTGACAAAGTTCGACGTCGAGAAGCCCGCCGACGCCTTCTTCCCCAACCTGGACGATGACCCCTCGTGGCGCGTCGAGCACGAGGAGGACGCCGGCGTTACCGCAAGGGGCACGCACTTCTCGTTTGTCACGTATGTGAGGGCATAGCTGTATCTTCGTGGCATGAGCTAGAGAAAAGTTAAGCGGAGCCCCCGATTTTCTTTACATATGCACCACGGTATAATCGTCAAAATTGTTAATATGGCGAAGATACTCTCCCGGGTGACGAGGATACTCATGACTCAATTCGAATACAAAAGACATCTCGAATCCCTCATGACTCCGGAAGTGATGGCTGCCGTGGGGGACGTGAGGGAGCACCGTGGGAGACAAACGCTCTACGAGAGTACGCATCCAGAAGCTCTTGAGAGTCTCGTAGAAGTTGCGACAATCCAGAGCACTGCCACCTCAAACAGAATCGAGAACATCTCGACATCGGACAAAAGACTTCGAGAGCTGATGCTTGAGAAGGCGGAGCCTCGAAACAGGAACGAACGGGAGATTGCCGGTTATCGCTACGTATTGGACATCATTCATGAGAGCCATGATGATATCCCTATCACTCCGAACGTCATTCTACAGCTCCACCGAGACCTCTACAGATATGAGGGGGCATCCTTCGCAGGCCATTGGAAGGATGCAGACAATGTCATTGCCGAACAGCTCGAAGATGGTACTTTCGTTACAAGGTTTAAGCCAACGAGTGCTTTAGCTACACCAGATGCTATCTCCAGAATCTGCGAGGAGTACGGAAAACAGATTCAGGAGGGGACTTTCGAACCGCTTCTCGTTTCTCTGCTATTCGTCTTTGACTTTGTGAGCATCCACCCATTCAATGATGGAAATGGTCGCATGAGCAGGCTGCTCACGTTGCTCCTGCTATACAAAAGCGGTTACATGATTGGGAAGTACGTCTCAATTGAGAAAGAAATAGAACGTACCAAAGAAACTTACTATGAGGTACTGGCAGAAAGCTCTGCGGGCTGGCAAAACGGAGAGAATGAGTACAAGCCCTTTGTAACCTACATGCTTGGGGTTCTGACGGCATGCTACAAGGAGCTCGATAGGCGCTATGCCGCCATTGCTGGAGGGGGCAGCAATGAAGACATGCTTCGTTCGTACTTCGATCATCTTATGGGGACGGCAACAAAGACGCAAATCATGGATGCAAATCCGGCAATAAGCAAACGCACAATCGAGCGCATTCTTAGGAAACTCCAAGACGAAGGCGTCGTTGAGAAGATTGGTGCTGCAAGGTCAACCGCCTATCGCAGAGTACGGTAACGCTAAGAGGTATGCCAATTCTGTCTGCCTCATTGAGCTGCTTGAGCTGCAGCCTCCTCGGCGGTGCGGATGTCGGTACCGCCGTAGAGCGCCGCGTAGAACTCATCCGGAAGCGGCGTGTCGATGGCCCAGGTGCCGTCATCGCCCTTGGTGAGCGTCAGCGTGGCGTCTGTCGTGGCGCACGTGGCGTCTTCGGCGTCCAGCCGGTGGTAGAGGAAGTCAAAGAGCTTGTCCACAAGCGCAGCGCGCCCACCAGAGTCAAGCGTAGACTGCATCTCGTCCGTGAGCATCCAGGCCTCGAAGTCTGACGCGGCGTTGGTGATAGCGTCCGAGAGCGTTGTGTTGGTGATGCTCACCGTAGCTGTAGCGGTCTTGCCGTCATCTGCCACGCTCACGTCTCGCGGCTGGTACGAGAAGTGCGTGAGCAGGTGCTGGTGGTACTCCCCTGTCTCCACACCAAACTCGTCGAGCTTGGCGATGGTCGCGTCGTCGCCAAACTGGGGGTCGGGCACGCCATCGTCCTTTGGCTTATCGTCGTCCTTCTTGTCGCCCTCATCCTTGGGGTGCGCAAGGGCATCGTAGCCGTCCATGAACTGTGTCACGGTCTCCGTGACCTTCTCGGTGTCGCTCTTGCATGCGGAAAGCGAGAGGGTCACGACCACGGCGAGCACAAAGACCCCCAGGCACGAGAGTACCCGGGCGAACGGGTGGCGACGGCAAGACGAGAGACGCATGGATGACTCCTTGCGATGAGGCGTGCGGTACCTTCCTGAAAGTAACCAGTCAAGCTTAGACGAAACGGACGTCTCCTGCACAGAAAGAGGCACCCAGCTTGCACCGGGTGCCTCGGTCAAACAAGATGGCGAGAAGGTCGAACGGCCTACTCGTAGTCGCTGGCCATGTCGATCCAGCCCTTGAGGAACTCCTCGTTGCCCTTGCGGCCGCGGGAGAGCTCTGCGGCGGCAACGACGGGCAGCCAGTACATGATCTTCTGCTTGGGGACATCGGCAGACTTGGAGTAGACGTCGAGGTACTTGTCGGCGGCCTCGGGGAACTCAAGCTTGAGCAGCATGTAGGTCATGGCTGCATCCGCCTCGGGCAGGCCCACCGTCACGTGGGTCCAGTCGCAGACGAAGGGCTCGCCCTCGCCGACCACGATGTTCGTGGGGTTGAAGTCGCCGTGGCAGATCGCCGTGCCGCGCTTCATGCGGTCCGCACGCATCTGAAGGTCATAGCGTGCGGAGGGGTCCATCCCCTTGACGCGGGAGATCATGCGGACGAGCTTGTCGCCCTGCGCGTTGAGCGCCTTGGGCGCGGGGGTCTTCTGAACCTTTATCTGCAGGTCAACGAAGAACTTGAGGAGCTCGTCGAACTTGGGCGTACCCTTGGCCTCGTCCATCATCTCGTGAAGAGTCTTGCCGGGCACGTACTTCATCGCGAGCGCCCAGGAGCCATCCTCAACCTGCGAGACCTCGAGCACCTTGGGGGTGTTGAGCCCCTCGGCCTGCTCCATGCGGGCAAGGTTGAGAGCCTCACGGAACACGTCGACGGCAGGCTTCGTGGGGACGAAGACCTTCACGGTGCGGTCTCCGTCGTGATAGACGACCTTGTTGTGCCTGCGGACAATCTCGACCTTATCATCGGAAAGCTTCATGCTTCCTCCTAACAAGCGTGGCCTCTAGACGTTACTCTTCTGCGGACTCCGCCTGACCGGCGTGGTCGGTCTTCTCGATCTCGCGGATCTCCAGGCCTTCGTCCTCGTAGGACGTGGCGGGACGGCCGTAGTAGGCGTCCAGGTACAGGCTCCTGATCTCGGCCACGAGCGGGTAACGGGGGTTGGCGCCGGTGCACTGGTCGTTGAAGGCGTTGAGGCTCATCTCGTCTAGGGTGTCAAGGAAGTACTTCTCGTCCACACCGTACTCGGCGATGGTCTTCTTGACGCCAATGAAGTCCTTGAGCTTCTCGATGCCGTCCATGAAGCGCTCGAACACCACGTCGTCGGAGTCGGCTGCGGTGCCAAAGCCGCAGAAGCGGCCCATCTCGGCGTAGCGGGCCTTTGCGTGGGGGTACTCGTACTGGGAGAACGTACCCATGCGGGTCGGGCGCTCGGCAGCGTTGTAGCGCGCCACGCGGGTGAGGATGACGGCGTTGGCCCAGCCGTGCGGGATGTGGTGATAGGCACCCAGCTTGTGGGCCATGGAGTGATTGAGGCCGAGGAAGGCGTTGGCGAACGCCATGCCGGCGAGGCAGGAGGCGTTGGCCATGTGGTCGCGGGCCTCGACGTTCGTGGGCTCGGAGTAGGCCGTGGGCAGCCAGTCAAAGACGAGCTTCGCGGCCTTGAGGGCGATGGCGTCCGTGTAGTCGGATGCCATGATCGAGACGTAGGCCTCCATCGCGTGGGTGAGGACGTCGATGCCGGAGGCGGAGGTGAGGCCCTTGGGCTGCGTCATCATGTTGTCGGTGTCCACGATGGACATGGTGGGCATGAGCTCGTAGTCCGTGATGGGCCACTTGATGCCGGTGTTCGCGTCCGTGATGATGGCGAACGGGGTGACCTCGGAGCCGGTACCCGAGGACGTGGGAATGGCGACGAACTTGGCCTTCTGGCCCATGGGCTTAAAGCGGTAGACGCGCTTGCGGATGTCCATGAAGTCGACGGCCATGTCGTCGAACTTCTCCTCCGGGTGCTCGTACATGGTCCACATGATCTTACCGGCGTCCATTGCGGAGCCACCGCCGATGGCAATGATCACATCGGGGTTGAAGGCGCGGAGAAGCTCCTCGCCCTTCTCGGCATCCTGGAGCTTGGGGTCAGGCGAGATGGACCAGAAGCTGGAGTGGGTGATGCCCATCTCGTCCAGCGGCCCCTCGATCTTCTTGGTGAAGCCGGAGGTGTAGAGGAAGGAGTCCGTAACGATGAAGGCGCGCTTGCAGCCGTAGACCTCCTTGAGCTCGCGGAGAGCGACGGGCATGCAGCCCTTCTTGAAGTAGACCTTCTCGGGAGTCCTGAACCAAAGCATGTTCTCGCGCCTCTCTGCGACCGACTTGATGTTGAGCAGCTGGTGGATGTCGAGGTTGCCGGAGAAGGAGTTGCCGCCCCAGGAGCCGCAGCCGAGCGTGAGCGACGGAGCCAGCTCGAAGTTGTAGATGTCGCCAATGCCGCCGAGGGAGGCCGGGGTGTTGATCAGGATACGGCAGGTCTTCATGGCCTCGGAGTGCTTGTCGACCTTCTCGGTCTCGCGGGTGTCGATGAAGAGCGAGGAGGTGTGGCCGTAGCCGCCGTCAGCGATGAGACGGGACGCCTTGGCAAGAGCGTCGTCGAAGTCCGTGGCGCGGTACATTCCGAGGATGGTGGTCAGCTTCTCGTGCGCCCAGGGGTTGGAGGGCTCGACGGACTCGGTCTCGCCGATGAGGATCTTGGTCCAGGCGGGAACCTCGATGCCTGCTGCCTCCGCGATCTTGGTGGCGGGCTGGCCGACCATCTTGGCGTTGACGCCACCGTTCACGATGACGGTGTTGCCGACCTTGTCGGCCTCCTCGTCGTTCAGGAAGTAGGCGCCGCGCTTCTGGAACTCAGCCTTGACCGCGTCATACACGCCGTCGAGGACGATCACGTTCTGCTCGGTAGCGCAGATCATGCCGTTGTCGAAGGTCTTGGAGTGCATGATGGAGTTGACGGCTTCGATGACGTCTGCGGTGTCATCAATGATGGCAGGGTTGTTGCCCGGGCCAACGCCCAGGGCAGGCGTGCCAGAGCTGTACGCGGCGTTGACCATGCCAGGGCCACCCGTTGCGAGGATGATGTCGGCCTCCTGCATGAGCGTGTTGGTGAGCTCGATGGAGGGTGTGTCGATCCAGTCGATGATGCCCTTGGGGCAGCCCGCGGCCTCGGCAGCGTCACGAACGATGCGCGCGGCCTCCGCCGTGCACTTCTTGGCGCGCGGGTGCGGGGAGATGATGATGGCGTTTCTCGTCTTGAGGCAAATCAGCGTCTTGAAGATGGCCGTCGACGTGGGGTTGGTAGTGGGGATGACGGCAGCCACGACACCGAGGGGCTCGGCGATCTTCTTCATGCCAAAGGCACGATCGTCCTCGATGACGCCGCAGGTCTTAGTGTCCTTGTACTTGTTGTAGACAAACTCGGCGGCGTAGTGGTTCTTGACGACCTTGTCCTCCATCACGCCGTAGCCGGTCTCCTCATAGGCCATCTGGGCGAGAGGAATGCGGGCCTTGTTCGCTGCAATGGCGGCGGCGTAGAAGATCTTGTCCACCTGCTCCTGCGTGAACTTTGCGAATTCCGCCTGGGCTTCGCGCATCGTCTTCAGATGCGCCTCCAGCGTCTCCACGCTATCGATGACCGAAGCATTCTGTGCCATGTTACCTCCATATCCCCGGTCGGCAGACCTTGAGGGCCAGCCGAACTTAACAGCAGACCGAACAAGAGAGCGAGGTAGTACCGATGAAGCGCAGTGCCCACGGGGCGTGGCTGCCCGCATGAGCTGCCGGTAACGCCAGGAAACTACCCTGGTGCCATTCGACGGCATTATCATACCGCTTACGGTCAATTGTGCATATAGAAGAACGCTTCGTTTATCGGCATGTTTCTAAATGTGTGTTTGGGGCGAGAGAGGACTTAGCGCTGAGGTTGCGAGAACTCCCCTTCCGGCGAGAAAACGGCGCCGGAGCAGCGGTTCTGTACGCGCTTGCTGCGCAAACGGCCCTTCAGGCGCCAATTTCTCGTCGAAAGCATCATTCCTGCAGCTAGAAGCAATTACGCCAAACGCTCGCGAAGCCGCTGCTCAAGCTGGGTCACCTGCGCCAGGGGATCATCTGGGGTGCAGGTAACGCGACGCCACGAGTCCTCCCCTACCAGGCGCACATCAATAAGCGGCCCAAAGCCGTTCTCAAGCGTGCGAGAAGCAATCTCGTACGAGGGATCCGAGCGCAGTCCCGGGTACGCAACGCCTACCACGCACGGATGGCACTCAAGGTAGCTCGCCACCACCTGGGCCGCATCGGAAGACACGTGCCACGTACGGGCGCGCTGCTCGAGCAACGCCAGCTCCGCCTCCCCGGCCTCGCGCCCCGTAGAAAGGAGCCCACGCGCCGCATCCACAACGCCCTGCTCGCCGCGCGCCACCCATACCAGCACTTCGTCTGCTGTCGCAGCGGGCGCAAAGGCGAGGTCTGCCCCCAGCCTCACGGCAGCACAAGCCGTACCCACAAGCGAGATGTCGCAGGCAGCGGCCACGCCCTGCTCGTGCGCAGCGGCAGCAAGCCCCCGCACGTCCGCACACGCAACTGGTACGTCAGACAGCGGCTCGATGGGCGCCGAGAAGCCCTTGGCCAGGGCGTCCTTCAGCTCCTCCGTAGACACGACCCGCAGCACGCTGCTCCGTTTAGCCATGCAACCCCCCTAAACGCAAGCGGCGGGACAGCCACCAAGGCCGCCCCGCCGCACCAATGAGACAAAGGGACTGTCCCTTTGTCTCATCGACGCTCGCGAATCTCCTCGGTGACGTCGGCAATGAACTCGCCGAGGTCACGCTGGACGGTCTCGTTGGAGCGGTCGCGGACGGAGATGTTGCCTGCCTCGGCCTCCTTCTCGCCAAGAATCAGCATGTAGGGGACGCGATCGATGGAGCGGGCCTCGCGAATCTTGTAGCCGATCTTCTCGTCACGCTCGTCGACCTTCACGCGCACGCCGGCGTCGCGCAGCTTCTGCGCAACCTCGTTCGCGTAGTCGCGGGTCTTCTCGGAGACGGGGAGCACCTTGACCTGGCAGGGCGAGAGCCACGTGGGGAACTTGCCCGCGTACTGCTCGATGAGCATGCCGATGAAGCGCTCGAACGAGCCAAAGCCCGCGCGGTGAATCATGATGGGCTGCTTCTTGGAGCCGTCCTTGTCGGTGTACTCGAGCTGGAAGTTGTGCGGAAGCTGGAAGTCAAGCTGGATGGTGCCGCACTGCCACTCGCGGCCCAGGCAGTCCTGCAGGTGGAAGTCAATCTTGGGACCGTAGAAGGCGCCGTCGCCGGGGTTGAGCTTGTAGTCGACGTGCATGGCCTCGAGGGCGTCTTTCAGGCCCTGCTCGGCACGCTCCCAGTCCTCGTCGGAGCCCATGGAGTTCTCGGGACGCGTGGAGAGCTCGACTCGGTACGGGAAGCCAAACTGCGCATAGTAGGCCGTGATGAGATGCGCGACGTCCGTGACCTGCTCGGTGATCTGGTCCGGGCGGATGAAGAGGTGCGCGTCGTCCTGCTGGAACTCGCGGACGCGGAAGAGGCCGTGGAGGGCGCCCTTGAGCTCGTGGCGGTGGTCGATGCCGGCCTCGGCAAGCTTCAGGGGCAGGTCACGGTAGCTGCGCGGCTTGCTCTTGTAGATGAGGCAGGCGCCCGGGCAGTTCATCGGCTTGATCGCGTAGTCCTCGTCGTCGATCTTGGTGGTGTACATGTTCTCTTTGTAGTGGTCCCAGTGGCCCGAGGTCTCCCACAGGCTGCGGGACAGAATGATCGGCGTCTGGACCTGGTCGTAGCCGTACTTGTCCTGCATCTCCTGCCAGTACTGCATGAGGGAGTTGCGGATGCGCATGCCGTTGGGCAGCCAGAACGGGAAGCCGGGGCCG
>CACYGL010000012.1 GCA_902773995.1 uncultured Coriobacteriaceae bacterium
CCTCATCGCCGAGGCCGCCGCGGACGCCCACGCGCGCCGTCTGCCCCTTGCCCTCGTGACCTTCGACCCAGACCCATCGGAGGTCCTCTCCACACGGCCGCCCGAGCGCCTGCTCTCTGACGCAGAGCGCGTTCGCGCCCTCGCACTTGCCGGCGCGGACGCCATCGTGGTGCACCACTTCACGCCGGAGCTTGCGGCGCTCCCGTACGACCGCTACGTCACAAAGGTCCTGGGCGGCATCCTCTCGCCCGCCGCCATCCACGTGGGCGAGGACTTCCGCTTTGGCGCCGGCGGGGCGGGGACGGTCGCAGCTATGTCGCGTTTGGGCGAGCAGCGGCACTTCGACGTCTACGGGCACGCCCTCGTGACGGCGGAGGGCAGTCCCGTCTCGGCCACGCGCGTGCGCGGGCTTCTCGGAGAGGGAAAGGTCGAGAAGGCCGCCGAGCTCCTGCTTCGTCACCACTTCCTGGGCGGGCGGATCGTCCATGGCCGCGGCGAGGGCACCTCCTTTGGGTTCCCCACGGCAAACGTCGAGCTAGACGGCCGCGACTGCCTGCCCGCCAACGGCGTCTACGCCTGTCTCGCCATCATCGACGGACGCGTGTGGCCCGCGGCGGTAAACGTTGGTGCGCCGCCCTCCTTTGACGTGGCGGCCCATCCCATGCTCGAGGCAAACCTCGTGGGCTTCTCGGGCGACGTTTACGGCGAGGACGCGCGCGTGGTGTTTCTGCGCCACCTTCGCGCCTCTCGTCGATTCGACACGCTTGCCGAGCTGGAATCCGCCGTGTTGGGGAACATCCAATGGGTACGTGAGAATGTTGGGGAGGAGTGCGTGGGGGTGGTCGCGTGATAAGCGACGAGGACAAGGAGCGGGTTCGCCAGGCCACCGACATTGTGCAGCTGGTGGGCGAGACGGTCGAGCTGCGCCAGCGCGGCCGGGAGTTCTGGGGATGCTGCCCCTTCCACCACGAGAAGACCCCCTCGTTCAAGGTGGATCCGGCAACGGGCCTCTGGCACTGCTTTGGGGCATGCAGCGAGGGCGGTGACGTCTTCAAGTACGTGATGAAGCGCGAGAACCTCTCTTTCCCGGACTCCATTCGTTACCTGGCAGATCGTGCGGGCATCGAGCTTTCCGAGGACAAGAGCGCCGCCCGAGGGCCGCGCAAGAACCGCCTCATCGAGGCACTCACGCTGGCGGACGACTACTACCACACCATGCTCATGCGTGGACGTGGCGAGGGGCCGGCCGCCGCGCGCGCCTACCTTGCCGGGCGCGGGTTTGGCTCGGACGTGTGTCGCCGCTGGCACCTGGGCTACGCGCCCGGGCGCGGCTCGCTCGTGTCGTATCTGCGCGGGAAGGGCTATAGCCCCAAGGAGCTCATCGCTGCCAACCTTGCCGTCGAGCGCTCGGGACGCCTTGCCGACTGGTTCTACGACCGGGCCATGTTTCCCATCCACGACGAGCAGGGGCGCACCATCGCCTTTGGCGGCCGCATCCTGCGACCCGCCAACAACGCGCCCAAGTACCTCAACACGCGCGACACCACGGTCTTCAACAAGGGCAAGCACCTCTTTGCCTACGACCGCGCCAAGGAGACCATGGCGGCAACGGGCACGGCCATCGTCTGCGAGGGCTACACCGACGTCATCGCCATGCACGAGGCCGGCTTCACCAACGCCGTGGCAGCGCTGGGGACCGCCTTCCGCATCGACCACATACGGCTTATGGAGCGCCAGCGCGTCTCTCGCATCATCTGCATGTTCGACGGCGACGAGGCTGGCCAGCGTGCGGCCGAGCGTGCCGTGCAGTTCATCGACAAGACATCGGCCTCGATGGTCTGCGTGGTGCTGCCCAACGGCCAGGACCCCATGGAGTTCCTCTCGTCCAACGACGCCGCGGCCATGCAGGCGCAGCTCGACGCCGCCGTGCCGCTGATGGACTTCGTGTTCACCAAGCGCCTGGCGGGCTACGACCTCTCGGCGCCCGGCCGGCGCGTCAAGGCCCTGGACGAGATGGCCCAGCTTCTGGCGCCGCTCAAGAACTCCGTGCTGCTTGACGAGTACGCCACGCAGCTGGCGGACGCCCTTGGCATGGACGTTGCCGAGACAAAGCGCGTGATTCGCGAGAAGCCCGTTAAGGCCGCTGAGCCCGAGGTGCGGGAGCGCCGCCGCGAGGCCGCCCCCAGACAGAGGACGGCTGGCCCCTGGCAGGCGCCATCGGCACCGGACCCCGAGGACACCTACGTGCCCGAGGACTACGTCCCGGCCGACGCCTACGAGGACGGCGGCGTCCCCGTAGCCGCCGCGACCGCAGGCGGCGCTCCCGCTGCGGGCGGTGGCTCCTTCTCGGTTTCGCGCATGCTCTCGGGCGACGAGCGCATGCAGGTCGCCGTGGAGCGCGAGCTTCTCTCGATGCTCGCCGCCATGCCCGACGAGGTGCGGCCCTACGCTGACCGCCTCGCTGACGTGATGTGGGCGGACGGCCGCCACGAGGGGATGGCGTGGGCCATGCTCGCCACGCCGGAGGGCACCGCGCCCGCAGACGTGGTGGCCGCCGCAACGGCCGTCGAGCCAGATGCGCCGCAGATCCTCTCGTCCGGCCGCGTGGTCTCGAGCCCCGGCATGGACGCGCGCGAGAAGGTCGCGTTTCTCGTCGATTCGGTCGAGCTCTACTCGTGCAAGCGGCGCGTGCGCGAGATCAAGGCACGGCTGCGCCAGGCTGGTGACGCGGGGGGCGAGGACGCCGAGGCGCTCTTCGAGCAGGCCACCGCGCTCCAGAGGCGTATTAATGAGCTGACTAAGAAACTTTCTGCTGTTGTCGAGCAGTAAAAACGGGTAGCATTCTGAAGGTTACTGCGTCGAAGGGAATAACTTGGCTGCTGCAAAGAAGACGAAGGATGACATCAAGCTCTCCGACGAGCTGGGGCGCGTTGTCGATGGGCTGGTGAGCGCGTCTGCCAAGTCTGGCGGAAGCGTGTCCGAGGACGACATCCAGGTTGCCATCCGTGACGTGGACGTGGACGGGGACGAGCTCTCCGACCTCTACGACACGCTGCGCGCCAAGGGTGTCGAGATCACCACGTCGGGCGAGACGGCCAACCCCGCCTACGGCATTGGCTCCATGGATGCCGGCGACGACGATGACGACTTTGGCGCTGACGACGACTTCTCCGACGACGAGGACTCCCTCGACGGCGAGGATGACGAGGAGTCCGAGGCTGCCAACGAGGCCAAGGAGATTAAGGAGGCCCTGCGCTCGGTGCCCAAGGCCAAGGTCTCGAAGCCCAAGCGCTCGAGCCGCGCCCGCGCGCGCCGCCAGGACACCTCCACCGTCATGCTCACCGGCGACCCCGTGCGCATGTACCTCAAGGAGATCGGCAAGGTCGACCTGCTCACCGCCGACGAGGAGGTCCACCTCGCCATGAAGATTGAGGCCGGCACTGAGGCCTCCGAGAAGCTTGAGGCCGCGGAGAACGGCGAGATCGAGCTCACGCGCGCCGAGCAGCGCCGCCTCATGCGCATCGAGCAGGTGGGCCTTGACGCCAAGCAGCAGCTCATCTCCGCTAACCTGCGCCTGGTGGTGTCTATCGCCAAGCGCTATGTTGGCCGTGGCATGCTCTTCCTCGACCTCATCCAGGAGGGCAACCTTGGCCTCATCCGCGCGGTCGAGAAGTTCGACTACACCAAGGGCTTCAAGTTCTCCACGTACGCTACGTGGTGGATTCGCCAGGCCATTACCCGCGCCATCGCCGACCAGGCCCGTACCATCCGCATCCCGGTGCACATGGTCGAGACCATCAACAAGCTCATCCGCGTGCAGCGCCAGCTCCTGCAGGACCTGGGCCGCGACCCCACGCCGGAGGAGATTGGCGCCGAGATGGGCATGTCGCCCGACCGCGTGCGCGAGATCCAGAAGATCAGCCAGGAGCCCGTCTCGCTGGAGACGCCTATTGGCGAGGAGGAGGACTCCCAGCTTGGCGACTTCATCGAGGACTCCACCGCGGTGGCGCCGCCCGAGGCCGCGAGCGACTCCATGCTCCGCGAGCAGCTCGACCAGGTGCTCGATGGACTTGCCGACCGTGAGCGCAAGGTCATCAAGTTCCGCTTTGGCCTTGAGGACGGGCACCCCCGCACGCTTGAGGAGGTTGGCCGCGAGTTTGGCGTGACGCGCGAGCGCATCCGCCAGATCGAGAGCAAGACGCTGGCCAAGCTGCGTCATCCCAGCCGCTCCGGCAGGCTCAAAGACTACATGGAGGAGTAGCGCTTCTCGTACGTGTTGCTGAGAAAACCCGCCCTCCGGCACCAATTGGCGCCGCAGGGCGGGTTTCGTACGTAGTAGCTGCGGGAATGGCCCTTGTGGCGCCAAAACGGCGCCCTAGCTGCGGTTTCGTACGCACTTGCTGCCAAAACGCGGCCTGTGGCGCCCAGGCGGCGCCACAGCGGCGTCAGCGCTTCTCGCTACAGCGCACAAACGTGAGCGTCTCGGCGTCGGAGCGGTCGCGGTCCAAGCGGTACCCGCGCTCGGCGAAGTCCTCGATCTGCTCGGCCTTCTCGACGCCCCTCTCGGCGCACCACCGCACAAAGGCGCCGCGCGCCGCCTTTGCCTCGGTCGCGCGTTGGACAACGCGCCCGTCAGATGCGCGCGTCTCCCCAAAGATGCAGGTCACAACTGGTATCCCGGCTTTTCTCGCCCAGGGGACCACGGCCTTTGCGTACTCCTTGGAGGCTACGTTTACGATGATGTCCGTGCCGTCTCCGACCATGGCCTCGAGCAGCCGCGTCCCCCAGAACCCGTAGAGGTCGCGCTGTCCCGCCACGGAAAGCCTCGCTTGCATCTCGAGCCGGTAGGGCACCACGCCGTCAAACGGACGGAGAACCCCATACATCCCAGAGAGAATGCGCAGGTGAGACGAGAGCCACCCCAGCTCACGTTCGGTCATGACCTGCGGGGCAAGGTGCTGGTACTGTATGCCCACATACGTGAGGACGGCGGGGGAGAGCAGCCACGGGTCTCTCGCCATATCCTCTGGCATGGTACCAAGCCGGTCCCAGTTGGGCCGTGCCAGTGCGTCGCTGCATCGCCAGACCCTGCGTGCGCCGTCGTAGCCAAGGGAGCGCAGCTCGCGGGCTAGGTGCTGCGCGTCGGCGAGAAACGCGGGCCGAGTCTGGGCGAAGGGCGGGCCTTCGACTACGTCCATCCGCTTCGCCGGCGATATTACGAGCATCAATGCCATGCTGTTCCATTCCGTTGGCTGCCTAAGCCGGCCCGCAAGCGCGGCAAGACGAGAAAGTAACAAAAAAATATTCGAGGAACTGCCCTACGTTACACGATTTTTGAGTTTATTGCGCCGAACTACCCTTCGTTACATGGGGTTTCAGGAACTCCTCAAGTATGAGGACCTGCATATTGTCCTTGCAAGTCTGATAACCACTATATGTTGTAGGCTTCTACACGCCGACACTTAGGTGTCCTTCAAAATAGGGTGTAACGAAGGGCAGTTCGATGCAAAGAAACAGAAATTTGTGTAACAAAGGCGAGTTCGATGCAGAACGGAGCCCCTTTCACGCGCAATCTTGACTGCGCTCAAACTGATGAGCCACACAATGACGAATTCGCGCCGCGGGTTGGATCCGCGCGGCTTGCGGGAAGGCGGGGCTATGTTCAGGCAGATGAGACGCTTCAAGCAGCAGCTGGCGCAGGAAGAGTGCGAGAAGATTCTGCTCTCCGAGTGGCGTGGCGTCCTGGCGGTTCACGGCGAGGACGGCTATCCGTACGGCGTTCCCATGGACTACCTGTACGAACAGGGAAAGATCTACTTTCACGGTGCCAAGACTGGCCACAAGATTGATGCCATCAAGGCCGACAATCGCGTCTCGTTCACCGTCTTTGATCAAGGCGTGCCCGTTGAGGGCAAGGTTGGCCCAGACGTGCGAAGTGTCATCGTCTTCGGGCGCATCACGCTTATGGAAACAACCCCGGAGTCCCTCGAGATTGCGCGTCGCCTGGGCGAGAAGTACGACCCATCCGGCTACGTGGCCGACGAGATCAAACGCACCGCCGAGAGGATCCAGCTGCTTGAGCTTTCCATTGACCACATGAGCGGCAAGCGCGTGAACGAGTCGTAGGCGAGGCTCCGCACGGGACAACGGAACGAGAAGCGACAGGCAGCAGGCAAGGAGTGAACGTGGTACTGGCAGGAGCCCTCATAAACGGCCTCGAGGCAGCGGTTGGTGGAATTCTCGGCCTTCTCTTTAAGGGTCGGGTCTCGGAGCGCTTGGGGGACTTCCTTCTCAAGGGGCAGGGCCTTGCCGTCGTGCTGGTGGCCGTCCAGGGGATGATGCAGGGCGGCAGCGTTGCCATCGTCACGCTTTCGTTGGCGCTTGGCTCCGTGATCGGCCTGGGCATCGACATCGACGCGCACATTCGTTCGTTGGGTGACTGGGCTCAGCGGCGTCTCAACCAGGCGTTTGCTGGTTCGAAGCGCCTTGGGAACTTCTCGGACGGCTTCGTCACGGCCTCGATCTTCACTTGTACGGGAGCCATGGCCATTGTCGGGTCGCTCTCGAGCGGCATCTTGCTTGACCACTCGACCCTCATCTCGAAGGGCGTCATCGACCTGGCGGTCTGCCTTTCCATGGCGGCGACTATGGGCATCGGTGTGCCCTTTTGCGGCGTGAGCCTTGTCGTTTACGAGGGCATCCTCTCCGTGCTGGCAAGCCTGGTAGGGTCCTTCCTTACCGACGCCGTGGTCACCGAGGTCGCCGTTACCGGCTCCACGCTGCTGCTGGCCGTGGGCACCAACCTTCTTGGCGTGACCGATATCAAGGTTGCAAATCTCATCCCCGCCGCGTTTGTCCCCATCCTGCTGGTGCCCGTCGCCACGGCTCTGGGGCTGATGTAGCCGCCGGGCCGCGCATTTGCGGCAGTGACGCTGGTTGCTCAGATGCTTGTTACCGGCTCATCTCGCATTTGGGAACCCAACTGGGCAAACGCTGCGGCCCCGCGACGAGCCGGTAACAGGGGGGCTTCTCGGCCTATGCGTTGTTACCGGCACGTTCGTTGTTGCGGGCGGCTACCTGGGAAGATGACGCGGCGGTTCGACGAGCCGGTAACAAGGGGGCTTCTCGGCCCGTGCGTTGTTACCGGCACGTTTGGCGCAAGATTGCCCAACAGGGCAAACGATGAGAACCTCGAACGGCCCGGTAACAACGATTCGCGACCCCAGCATCCCGCGGAGTCTATTGGTATCTCCTAATCGGCTGCTGTATGAGCCCAGCTGGTGCATGATGGGTCAAAGGGACATAGATAAACTCTGGGGAAGGTCCGGTCGGTCGGAACAGAGGACCAGGGAGAGGGGAGAGCGCATGGCGAGAAGAACGGGGCTTCCTGTGGTCACGATTGTCGACGTGACCGAGTCAACCAATAATGACGTCATGCGCCTCGGTCGCGAGGGAGCGCCCCACGGTGCTGCCGTCGCCGCGCGCCGCCAGACCCTGGGCCGCGGCCGCAGGGGCCACGTGTGGGTCTCGCCCAAGGGAGGCCTGTACTTCTCGGTTCTGGTGCGTCCGCAGGTTCCGCGTGCGAGCTTCTCGGCCATCCCCGCAGCGTGCGGGCTTGGCGTGCTCGACGCGTGCCACGCGCTTGGCGCCCGGGACGTCGCGCTCAAGTGGCCAAACGACATCATTGCACTCACGGGCGAGAAGAACGGCTCCAAGCTCGGTGGCATTCTCGTCGAGGTGGGGGAGTCCACAGCCGGCGCGTTTGCCGTATGCGGCATCGGCGTGAACCTTACGCACCCGTCCCGCGAGGCCATTTGCCCTCCCGCGGTCCATGACGGCATGGTGGGCGCGCTTCCGCCTGCCTACCTAGACGAATGCGTTGGCGGTACCACGGCTGACGCGGCAGGTGGCTTTGAGAGGCTCGCCACGATCTTCCGCGACGCCGTTGTCTCACGCGTAGACGCGTGGGCGCAAGCGCTTGCCGCCCAGCCTCGGGTGGTGGGTCCTCTCTCGCCGCTCCTCGAAGACTACCAGGTGTCGCTGGCGCTTCTCGGTCACGCGGTACAGGTCGTCTCGCCTTCGGGCGAGCAGCTCGGCGAGGGGACCTTTACTGCCGTGGACGCGCTCGGCCATGCCATCGTGCGCCAGGCCAATGGCCACGAGCTGAGGTTCTCCTCCGAGCAGGTCTCTCTCCGCGCGCGGGATTAATTTGCCGGGCAACGGAATCCCATTGCCGGGCAACGGGATTCCATCGTGCAGATTGCATGAATGTGTCGGCATAACAGCGCATTGCGGAGAATTCGCTACACTGTAAATGATTAGTTAGACTAACTAATTAATTCCAACATCGTCGCCAACGCGAACGGGGGTCACGTGGGCAAGTCGTACGAGAGACACGCGCAAGAGCCGGGCCTCGCCGCCGCAGGCGACCCCGAGGACATAGACGTTAACGACGAGGTCGCCTTTGTCGCCGAGATCTCGCGCCTGCTGAGCAACACCTACGATTCCATCGACCGCCTCGAGGACCTCACGCGCCGCTCGCACGGCATCGACCTCTCGGTGGCCGAGCTCAACCTCGTCGAGGTCGTGGGCCGCACTACCTTCCACACCGAGAAGACCATCACCGTCTCGGACATCGCCCGCGCGCTCGACATCAAGGTTCCCTCCGCCACAACCGCCGTGAACAGGCTCGTGCGCAAGGGCTACGTGATGAAGGTGCGCGACCCCAAAGACGCCCGCTGCGTCAACGTGAGCCTCACCCGCCGCGGCGAGCGCGTCTTCAGGCTCCACGCGGTCTTCAACCGCCACATGTCCGAGGAGGTCTCGCTCGGCCTCACGATCCCCGAGCGCCAGGTGCTTCTCGACGGCATCCGCCGCCTCGAGCGCTTCTACGCCGAGGCGCAGCAGGCCCAGCGCGAGGAGCTCGAGAAGATCATGGCCGAGAAGGGCGGCGTTGCCTAGTGTCCTACACCATCATCGGCACGGGCTCTGCCCTGCCGGCGCGCAGCGTCACCAACGACGAGCTCTCCGCCTTCCTCGACACCAGCGACGAGTGGATCCGCACGCGCACCGGCATCCGCGAACGCCGCGTCTGCACCACCGAGTCACTCGACGACCTCGCCGAGCAGGCCTCCCTTCGCGCCCTCGCGTCCGCCGGAATCGAGGCCGGCGACCTTGACCTCATTGTCTGCTCCACCACAACGGCCGACCACCTCATGCCAGCCGAGGCCTGCGCCGTCGCCGAGCGCCTGGGTGCCAGCTGCCCCGCGTTCGACGTCTCCGCCGCGTGCTCGGGCTTTGTCTTCGCGCTCGACGTCGCCGACGGCTACCTCGAGCGCGGCCGCGCCAGGCGCGCGCTTGTGCTCTCTGCCGAGAAGTGCTCACGCATCATGGACTGGACCGACCGCTCTACCTGCGTGCTCTTTGGCGACGCTGCTGCAGCCGTGGTTGTCGAGGCGGGCGGCGCAAGCCCGCTCTGGACGCGCCTGCGCACCATCCCCAACGTCGCCGCGCTGGACGTGCCCGGCGTCGTGGGGACGAGCCCCTTCGACCTCACGCGTGACGCCGCCAAGCCCAGCGCACTTTCGATGAAGGGCCGGAGCGTCTACCGCTTTGCCGTCACCGAGGTCTCCCGCGAGCTTCGCGACATGGCTGCCGAGACGGGCGTTGCCCTCTCGGACATTGACCACTTCGTGCTTCACCAGGCCAATGAGCGCATCATCGAGGCCGTCTGCACCCACCTGGGCCTCGACCGCTCTCGCGTGGCCGTGAACATCGCCACCACCGGCAACGTCTCGAGCGCCTGCATCCCGCTCGCGCTCGACGGCATGAGCCGCGCAGGCGAGCTTGCCCCCGGCGAGCTCGTAGCCCTTGTGGGCTTTGGCGCCGGCCTCGACGTTGCCTCGACCCTCGTGCGCTGGGAGGCGGGCCCAAGCTAGCCTTTCCCGCCAGCATCGCCAGCGCCGCCGCGTGTCGCGCGGCGGCCCCCAAGGTATCCCGGGCGTCGCCAGGCGCCCTCGTCCGCGCCGGGACCCGGCGCCAGAAGAAGGAGAAGAACCATGGCAGAGTCCACTTTCGATCGCGTTGTCGCCATCCTCAAGGACCAGGAGGGCCTGGACGACGTCGAACTCACCCGCGACACCAACCTCGCTGAGGTTGGCCTTGACTCCATGGCCACCGTCGAGGCTGTCATGGCCTGCGAGGACGAGTTTGGCATCGAGATCGACCCCGAGGCCAACCCCAAGACCGTCGGCGAGTTCGTCGACCTCGTCGATGGCCTTCTCGACAAGTAGCACGGCCGCGCAAGCGCGGGAGGAACGCAGGGCCGCCGGAGCCAGCCGGCGCCAAGACGAGAGCCGGGAGCAGCCGGCGCCAAGACTAAGGACCAACCTCACATGATCAAGACACCCCTCTGCGACCTGGTGGGCATCGAGAAGCCCATCTTCCAGGGCGGCATGGCGTGGATCGCAGACGCAAGTCTCGCCGCCGCCGTCTCCGAGGCCGGCGGCCTCGGCATCATCTCGGCGATGAATGCCGGTCCCGACTGGGTTCGCGACCAGATCCGCGAGTGCCGCGAGCGCACGGAGAAGCCCTTCGGCGTCAACGTGATGCTCCAGAGCCCCTTCGCGGCGGACGTCGCCAAGGTCGTGGCCGAGGAGCGCGTGCCCGTCGTGGTGACGGGCGCCGGCAACCCCAGCAAGTACATGGCCGATTGGAAGGCCGCAGGCGTGAAGGTTATCCCCGTGGTCTCCTCCGTGGCGCTCGCCCGCCTGCTCGAGCGTGCTGGCGCCGACGCGCTCGTGGCCGAGGGAGGCGAGTCCGGCGGCCACATCGGTGACCTCTCGACGATGGTCCTCGTCCCGCAGGTGGTCGACGCCGTGAAGGTGCCGGTCCTCGCCGCCGGCGGCATTGCCGACGGTCGCCAGGTTGCCGCGGCCTTCATGCTGGGCGCCCTTGGCGTGCAGGTTGGGACCCGCTTCCTGGTGGCGCGCGAGTGCACCGTGAGTCAGGAGTATAAGGACCGCATCATCAAGGCCAAGGACCTCTCGACCATCGTGACCGGCCGCAGCATGAACGGTGCCGTGCGCTGCCTCAAGACGCCCTTCTCGCAGGAGTTCGCCCGCCGCGAGCGCGCCGGCGCGACCCCGGAGGAGCTGGGCAAGTTTGGCGCCGGGTCTCTCCGCAAGGCCGCCAAGGACGGCAACTACGAGGAGGGCTCCTTCATGGCCGGCGAGGTTGCCGCGATGGTCCACGAGGAGCAGACCGCACAAGAGATCGTCGACGACCTCATGAGTGGTGCCGAGAAGTGCCTGGGGGAGGCAACCAGATGGATCGCGTAGACACCGCAGGCGCGGCAGCGCGCACCAACGTAGCCTTCCTCTTCGCCGGCCAGGGCTCGCAGAAGCCCGGCATGGGGCAGGCGCTCTATGAGGCAAGCCCCGCCGCCCGCGCCGTCTTTGACGCGGTGGAGGAGGTCCGCCCCGGCACGCGCGAGCAGTGCTTCTCGGGCACCAAGGAGGAGCTCTCGCTCACCATCAACACGCAGCCCTGCGTCTTTGCCGTCGACCTTGCGTGCGCCTGCGCGCTGCGCGAGCGCGGAGTTGTTCCGGCGGCCGTGGCAGGCCACTCGCTCGGCGAGGTCGCCGCGCTGGCGTTTGCGGGGGCGTTCGACACGGTTGCGGCAACGCGCCTGGTCTCGGAGCGCGCCCGCCTCATGACCGCCTGCTGCGAGGAGCACCCCGGCGCCATGCGCGCCGTGCTCAAGCTCGACGCGACAACCGTGGAGGAGCTGGCCGCCAAGGCCGGCGAGGCCTGGCCGGTGAACTACAACAGCCCGCTGCAGACCGTGGTCGCTGGCTCGCCCGAGGCGTGCGAGAAGCTCGACGCCCTGGTTCGCGAGGCCCATGGACGCTCCATGGCGGTGGCCGTCTCCGGCGCCTTCCACAGCCCGTACATGGCTGCGGCAACGGACGGCCTCGCCGCCTACCTTGAGGCAAACCAGCTGCAGGTACCGGTGCTTCCCACCTGGGCAAACCTCACCGGTGCGCCTTACGGGGACGCGTCCGCAGAGGTTGCCAAGACCCTCTCGGCGCAGGTCTCCCACCCCGTCCGCTGGGTGGACGAGCTTCTCGGCATGCAGGCCGCGGGCATCGACACCTTTGTGGAGGTTGGGCCCGGCCACACGCTCACGGGCCTCGTGAAGCGCACTCTCGAGGGCGTGACCACCTACAACGTCGAGAACCCCGACCAGCTCGAAGAGGTTGTTCGGGCCCTTGAGGAGGCGTAGCCATGGCTGAGAAGACCGCAGGAACCGGCGAGGAGGCCGCCCGTCGCGTCGCGCTTGTCACCGGAGGCTCGCGCGGCATCGGACGCGCCTGCGCCGAGAGGCTCGCGCGCGACGGCTTTGACGTGGCCATCATCTATGCGGGCAACCAGGAGGCCGCCGAGAGCTGCGTGCACGTCCTCGAGGGGCTGGGCGCGCGTGCCGCGGCCTACCGCTGCGACGTTGCGGACGCGGATGCCGTCAAGGCAACGGTGGCACAGGTCACCAAGGACTTTGGTCCCGTGTGGGCGCTCGTGAACAGCGCCGGCATCACGCGCGACGGGCTCTTCGCCCGCATGCGCGACGAGGACTTCGACCGCGTGCTCGACGTGAACCTCAAGGGCACCTTCAACATGGTGCGCGCCCTCGCGCGAAACTTCGTGCGCCAGCGCGGCGGGCGCATTGTGAACGTGAGCTCGGTCGTGGGCCTGCACGGCAATGCGGGCCAGGTAAACTACGCCGCCTCCAAGGCGGGCGTGGTCGGGCTCACCAAGTCGGTCGCCCAGGAGCTCGCCGGCCGCGGAGTCACCGCGAACGCCGTGGCGCCCGGCTTCATCGAGACGGACATGACGGAGAAGCTTCCCCAGGAGGCGCGCGACGCCTATGCCGCCCGCATCCCGCTGGGAAGGCTCGGCTCCGCCGAGGAGGTCGCCGGCGTGGTGGCGTTTCTCGTCTCCGACGCCGCAAGCTACGTGACGGGCGAGGTCATTCGCATTGACGGCGGGCTGTGCATGTAGGCTCTGCCTGCTGCTCGCTTGACCTGGGGCTGCGGCGGGGCCGCACGCCAGAAAGGGGAAAGATGGATCGCAGGGTAGTCATCACAGGCATGGGGGCCATCACCCCCGTGGGCAATACGGCCGAGGAGAGCTGGGACGCCCTTGTCGCGGGTAAGAACGGCATCGGCACCATCACGGCCTTCGACACCACCGGCTTCCGCGTGACCGTGGCGGCCGAGGTCAAGGAATTCGACCCGGTCGCGGCGCTCGGCAAGCCCGACACGCTCCACAACGACCGCAACGTCCAGTTTGCGCTCGTCGCCTCGGACGAGGCCATGAAGTCCTCGGGGCTTGACGCCGAGGGTGCCATCGACCCCGAGCGCCTGGGCGTCTACGTGGGCTCTGGCGTTGGCGGCATTGGCACCACCGAGGCGCAGGTCACGCGCTACAACGATGCCGGCGCCCGCAAGGTCTCGCCGTTCTTCGTGCCCATGATGATCGCGAACATGGCTGCCGGGCAGGTGTCCATTCGCCACCACGCCCTTGGTCCCACGCTTCCCGTTGTCACGGCCTGCGCCACCAGCACCAACGCCATCGGCGAGGCGTACCGAGCCATCCGCTTTGGCTATGCCGACGCCATTCTCGCCGGCGGCACCGAGGCGGCCATCGTGCCGGTCTCCATCGCCGGCTTCACCAACTGCCGCGCCCTCACCACCAACCCCGACCCCGCCACGGCCTGCCGTCCCTTCGACGCCAACCGCGACGGCTTTGTGATGGGCGAGGGCGCCTGCATCCTGGTGCTCGAGGAGCTGGAGCACGCCCTTGCGCGCGGCGCAAACATCGTGGCCGAGGTCTGCGGCTACGGCAACACCGCCGACGCGTACCACATCACCAGCCCCGACCCCATGGCAGGCGGCATCACGCGCGCCATCAAGCAGGCCGTTGCCGAGTCTGGCATGGACCCTGCCGAGGGCCTCTACATCAACGCGCACGGCACCTCCACCAAGCTCAACGACAAGACCGAGACCATGGGCATCAAGCAGGCGCTGGGCGAGAAGGCCGCGCACGCCGCGCACGTCTCGTCCACCAAGTCGATGACCGGCCACATGCTTGGCGCAACCGGCGCCGTCGAGGCCATGGCGTGCGCCTGCGCGCTGCGCGACTCGGTTATCCCGCCAACCATCGGCCTTGCGGAGCCCGACGCCGACTGCGACCTTGACTACACGCCGGGCCACTCCGTTCCGTTCGACGGCAGGTGGGCCATGTCCACGTCGCTGGGCTTTGGCGGTCACAACGCCGTGGTTGTGCTTCGCCGCTACGAGGGGGAGTAGGGATGGATACCAGCAGTTCTCGCGTGGACGCGCTCGCGCAGGTGATGCAGCAGCGCGGACTGGCACGCATTCGCATCGAGGAGGGCAACTCCTCCATCGAGATGGAGCGCCCCGAGGCGTTCCCGACACCCATGGCAACGGCTGCCCCGGCACCTCTGGCGGCCTCCGCGCTGGCACCGGCTGCGGCTGCCGCCCCGGCGCCCGCTGAGGAGGCGGGCGAGGTCGTTGCGCCCGCGTCCGCAGACGCCCCTGCGGAGGCCCCCGCAGACGCCGGCACCACAGACGCCGGCGCCGCAGACGCCGAGAAGCCCCTCGACATGACCAAGGTCATCGCCGTGCGCGCGCCCATGGTAGGTGTCTTCTACGCGGCTTCCGCGCCGGGCGCCGAGCCCTTCGTGCGCGTTGGCTCCAAGGTCAAGAAGGGCGACACGCTCTGCGTGATCGAGGCCATGAAGGCCATGAACGAGGTGACTGCCGAGGCAGACGGCGAGGTTGTTGACATCTGCGTGAGCGACGGCGAGCTCGTCGAGTACAACTGCGTCCTCATGAAGATCTACTAGGAGGCACGAGATGAACAGGGAAGAGATCGAGGGCATTCTCCCGCATCGTCCGCCCATGCTGCTCATCGATGACTGCGAGCTGGTTGATGGCCGCGCCGTGGGCCACACCCACGTGACGGGCGAGGAGTTCTTCGTGCAGGGGCACTTTCCTGGCAACCCCGTGGTGCCGGGCGTGATCCTCTGTGAGATGCTCGCCCAGAACTGCTGCGTGCTTCTCGCCCAGGGCGGCGCATCAAAGAACGCCACGCCCTACTACACGAGCCTCGACAAGGTGCGCTTCAAGCATCCCGTGCGTCCCGGCGACACCGTCGAGCTAACTTGCCAGATTACGCGCTCCCACGGCATGTTCCACTTTGCCCATGGGGTGGCGAAGGTCGGCCAGACCGTCTGCTGCGTCGCCGACATGTCGTTCGCGCTGGTTCCCGAGAAGGACTGATGGCCCATGTTCCAGAAGGTCCTCATCGCAAACAGGGGAGAGGTCGCCGTCCGCGTGATCCGCGCCTGCAAGGAGATGGGCGTCAAGACCGTTGCCGTGTACTCAACGGCCGACAGCGAGGCCCTGCATGCCACGCTCGCCGACGAGGCCTACTGCATTGGCGGCCCACGAGCCAGCGAGTCCTACCTCAACACTGACGCCATCCTCACGGTGGCGCTTGCGTCGGGCGCCTCTGCGATTCACCCCGGATACGGCTTCCTCTCCGAGAACGTGGAGTTCGCGCAGGAGTGCAACGACCACGGCCTGGTGTTTGTCGGCCCCTCGCCCGAGGTCATGCGGCGCATGGGCGACAAGGACGAGGCGCGCCGCACCGCCAGGGCCGCAGGCGTGCCCGTGGTGCCCGGCTGCGACCTCCTCGAGTCCGCCGACCAGGCACGCGAGGAGGCCGAGAGGATCGGCTGCCCCGTGCTGGTGAAGGCGCGCGCGGGCGGCGGCGGTCGCGGCATCCGCAAGGTCGAGCGCCCCGAGGACGCACCCGCCGCGTTCGAGACGGCAAGCGCCGAGGCCGAAGCCGCCTTTGGCGATGGCAAGTGCTACATGGAGAAGTTCGTCTCTCCTGCACACCACGTCGAGGTGCAGATTATAGGCGACAAGTTTGGCAACGTGCTCTCGCTCGGCGAGCGCGAGTGCTCGGTGCAGCGCAGGAACCAGAAGCTCCTGGAAGAGAGCCCCAGCCCGTGCCCGGCCCTCACGGAGGATGTGCGCCTGCACATGGAGGCCTGCGCCCGCGACCTTGCCCGCTCCGTTGGCTACGAGGGTCTCGGCACAATAGAGTTTCTGCTCGACGACAGCGGAAACTTCTGGTTCATGGAGATGAACACCCGCCTACAGGTAGAGCACCCCGTCACCGAGTTCGTGACGGGCAGGGACCTGGTCAAGTGGCAGCTCCGCGTGGCGGCGGGCGTGCCGCTTGACTCCACGCAGGAGGACGTGCGTGTGACCGGGCACGCCATCGAGTGCCGCATCAACGCGGAGACGGCCGACTTCATGCCGTCGTGCGGCGGCATCACGATGCTCCACGTCCCCAACGGACCGTGGGTGCGCTTTGACTCCGCGCTCTACGTGGGGTGCGTCGTGCCGCCCTACTACGACTCGCTTCTCGGCAAGCTCGTGGTGTACAGCCCCACGCGCGAGGAGGCCATCCGCAAGATGCGCTCGGCCCTGGGCGAGCTTGTGATCGACGGCGTTGAGTGCAACGCCGACCTCCAGCTGGACATCCTCTCCAACGAGGAGTTCCTCTCCGGGAACTACCACACCAACCTGATGGAGCACCTCTATGAGTAGCACGCGCGACAAGAGCAAAAACGAGCTCGAGGGCCCGGTCACCGAGGTCCCCATAGACGTGCCCGCCCGCATGGTGCTGGTGCGCTGCCCGCACTGCCGCCACGTTGTGGAGGCGGCGGAGCTCTCGCACAACCTGGACGTGTGCCCGCGCTGCGGGCACCACATGCGCCTCTCGGCAAGACGCCGCATCAAGCTTTCCGTGGACGCGGGGAGCTTTGCGGAGTGGGACGCCGAGGTGGCCCCCCACGACGTACTGGACTTCCCCGGCTACCAGGAGAAGCTCTCTGCCGCCGAGGCAGCCTCACACGAGCGTGAGGCCGTGGTGTGCGGCGAGGCTACCATCGGCGGCGAGCGCTGCGCCCTCTTTGTGATGAACTCGGCCTTCATGATGGGGTCCATGGGAAGCGCCGTGGGCGAGAAGATCACGCGCTGCTTCGAGCGGGCCACCAAGGCGGGGCTGCCCGTCGTTGGCTTCACGGTCTCCGGGGGCGCGCGCATGCAGGAGGGCGTGACCTCGCTCATGCAGATGGCCAAGGTCACCAATGCCGTGCGCCGTCACGGCAACGCCGGCCTGCTCTACATTGCCGTGCTTACCGACCCCACCACCGGCGGCGTCACGGCGAGCTTTGCCATGGAGGCAGACATCTGCCTGGCGGAGCCCGACGCCCTTGTTGCCTTTGCCGGCCCGCGCGTGGTGGAGCAGACCACGCACAAGCGCCTGCCCGCCGGGTTCCAGAGGGCCGAGTTCCTTCTCGACCACGGCTTTGTGGACATGGTCGTCAAGCGCGCCGAGTTGCCGTCCACCCTGGCCTACCTGCTCTTTCTTCATGACCGTGCGGCGCTGGCAGATGCTTCGCACGAGGCGCCGCGCTGCCTGGCGGCGTTTCCGGACGAGCCCCGCTGGCCGGCGCCCCGTCACCCCCAGGCCGCCATCGACGCCTCCTCCGTCACGCCCTACGACCTTGTGCGCCGCGTGCGCGACACCAACCGCGCGAGCGTTCCCACTGTGGCCGAGCAGGCCTTCTCTGGCTTTGTCGAGCTCCACGGCGACCACCTCTTTGGCGAGGACCCTGCCGTTGTGGGAGGCATAGCCCTTCTCGGCAGGCGGCCTGTGACCGTCATCTGCACGGACCGAGGTCGCACCACCAAGGAGCGCGTGGCCAGAAACTTTGGGTCGCCGGAACCCGAGGGCTACCGCAAGGCGCTGCGTCTCATGAGGCAGGCCGAGAAGTTCGGCCGGCCGGTGGTGTGTCTGGTGGATACGTCGGGGGCCTATCCTGGCATGGAGGCCGAGGAGCGCGGCCAGGGCGCCGCCATCGCCGACGACATCATGGCCATGAGCGGGCTGCGCGTGCCCGAGGTGAGTGTCATCATGGGCGAGGGCGGCTCCGGCGGGGCGATCGCGCTGGCCACGGCCGACCGCGTGCTCATGCTCTCGGACGCCGTGTACTCTGTTGTGAGCCCCGAGGCCTGTGCCTCCATCCTCTGGAAGACACCCAAGCGCGCGGGTGAGGCCGCCGAGGCGCTGGGCATCACGGCGTCTACGCTGGAGCGGCTTGGCATTGTCGACGGGGAGATCGACGCAGCAGGCCTGGGGACGCCCGAGTTTGCCGCCCGCCTTGCCGCCAGGGTTCGCGAGGAGCTTGCCCAGCTCGAGGGCAAGGACGCCGATGAGCTTGTCGAGGCGCGCTATGAGAGGTTCCGTCGGATGGGGAGGTTCGACGCATGAGTGAGGATACGCCTGTAAGACCCATAGGTATCGTGTGCGACAGCTCTGCCCCGCTCAAGCGGGCCGAGGCCGCGGCGCTTGGATGCACGCTCGTCTCGATGCACTACCAGGTGGACGGCGTCCGCCGCGCCGAGGTTTACGAGGGCGAGAACGACGACTACGACACGCTCTACCGCAATGCCAAGATTCTGGGCACCGAGGCGGTCTTCCAGTCCGCGTGGGCCAAGGCCTTCCGGCGCCTCCTCGAGGGCGGCTCCGACGTGCTGTGCATCACCATGTCGTCGAGGCTCTCGGGCACGTACAGGAGCGCTAAGGAGGCGCGCTCGCAGCTCATCGCCGAGGGGTTCGATGGCGAGAGAATAGCGCTGCTCGATTCGTGGACCACCTCGGGTGGGCTGGACTTTCTCATCCAGCGGGCGCGGCGGCTCATCGTGGGCGGTGCCACGCTCGAGGAGACCGTCTCGCAGCTCGAGGGCGCACGCGCGCGCCAGGGGATCGTCTTCACCGTTCCCCGTCTCGATGTGCTCAAGCGCTCCGGGCGCCTGGGCGCCACGCGGCGAGCCGTTGCCGGCAAGCTCGACCGCTACCTCATCATGACCCTTGACCAGGGCGGCATTCGCGACGTCGACGTGGCGCACGGCACCACGGCCGTGGCGAGGTCGCTGGTAAAGCAGGTGCCCGAGGGCGCGCGCGACGGGCTTCTCATCGTGACGGGATACGGCACCTCCGAGACCACGGGCGCCGTGGTCGACTGCATCCGGCGCAGGCTTCCGCAGGCGGAGGTCTCGGTGCGCGACGGCGGGCCGGTTGTCTCGCTGCACCTTGGCGTGGGCTCCGTGAGCCTTGCCTGGGACGTGCCGGGGGAGTAGAGGCGCTCGCGAGCAAAGCCGGGCCGGCACCACAGGGCTGATGCGGCAGCGCGTTGTTACCGGCCCGTCGCGATGCCCGGGTGTTTTCCCAGATAACAGCAAAGGCTCCTTATCGTGCCGGTAACAACAGAACTGATGCGGCAGCGCGTTGTTACCGGCTCGCGGCTTCTGCCAGACCTTATCTGCGAAAACGCTCGCGAGCAAAGACGGGCCGGTAACAACGTGCGCGCGGGCGCCGGGTGGCACGCGAGCAGACCAACCCCAGTCTGCGGCGCGGCTACCCCAGCTCGCTGATGAGGTATTCCGCAAAGCGCCGCGCCGCCAGCGGCAGCGTGGCAGAGTTGCGCCAGCCAAGCGTGATGGTGCGCCGCGGCTCCTCGCGAATGGGCCGCACCACCACGCCAGACTCAAAGCCCACGAGCATCATCTCGTAGAGAATCGTGACGCCCAGCCCCTGGCGCACCATGGCAAGGATCGAGTAGTCGTCCGTGACCTCGTAGCACACGCGTGGCGAGAGACCCGCCTGCTCAAACGCGTGAAGCGTCACGGATTCGCGGCCCTCGTCAAGGAGGATGAACGGCTGTGTGGCGAGGTCGGCAAGCGTGAGCTCGTCCTTCTTGGCAAGCGGGTTCTCGGGCGGCACCACGGCCATCATGCGGTCGGGGCCAAAAGAGTGGGACTCCAGACCCGCGGACTCTGCGTCCGCCAGGTTGGTGAAGCCCAGGTCGCACTCCCCATTGCGCACCCACTCCGCAATCGAGGTGTACTCGCTCTGGCGCAGGTTGAAGCGGACGGAGGGGTACAGGCGCCTGAAGTCGAGCATGGGGCGGGGGAGAAGGTTCCTGCTCACGCTGGTGAAGGTGCCAATCGTGATGGAGGCGCGTCCCAGGCCCTGGACCTCGCGCTGCTTCTCGGCAAGCGCTCGCTCGTCGCGAGCGACCGCCTGCAGGTAGGGCATGAACTGCTGCCCGTCCTTGGTGAGCGTGACGCCGTCGCGGCTGCGCTCCACAAGCGTGCACCCAAGCTCGCGCTCCAGGGCCTTGACCGTCTGCGAGACGGCGCTCTGCGTGTAGCCAATGCGGTTGGCGACCTTGGTGAAGCTGCCCTCCTCGACAACGTCGACAAAGACTGAGTAGCGAGAGTAGCGTGCCTGTGCGTCCGGCTGCTGAGGCATGTGCGGCCCTTTCTTCAGTTGCTTCCTCGGGTTTCTAGCTATTAGTATAGCTACTCAACTAATTAGAATCATTCGTTTTACTAATAACTAAATCTGTTGCTAAATGTGCTCAGAACGCTTTGAGCGGAGAAGTTCGAGCAGGTTTGGCGGGTGATTCTTGTGGAGTTTGCAGAGACGAGAAACGCGTTTGCCACGGGCGCGCTTGCGGGTGGCGAGCCTCGCGCCCACCGTGGGGCGGGGCTTCTCGCCCGCCATGGCGAGGCGCTGAGCGAGGGTGTTCGCGACGGCGTCCCCATTGCCCTGGGATACCTGGCCGTCTCGTTCTCGCTGGGAATCGCCGCCCGCAAGGTGGGGCTCGATGCGGTGCAGGGCTTCTTTGCGAGTCTCTTCAACAACGCGTCGGCAGGGGAGTACGCCGGCTTTGCCGTGATTGGCGCAGGCGGGTCGCTCCTCGAGATGGCCGTGGTGATGCTCGTGGCCAATGCCCGCTACCTGCTTATGAGCTGCTCGATGGCACAGCGTTTCTCGCCCAAGACGCCGCTCATCCACCGTGTGCTGGTTGGTTTTGACCTCACCGACGAGCTCTTTGGCATCGCGATCGCGCGGCCGGGCGTGGCCGACCCGTACTACAGCTACGGAGCCATGGTGGTGGCGCTTCCCGGATGGGCGCTTGGCGGCATGGCGGGCGTGATTGCCGGCAGCGTGCTGCCCGAGCGCATCGTGAGTGCGCTTTCCGTGGCGCTCTTTGGGATGTTCCTCGCCATCATCATCCCGCCGGCGCGCAAGAGCCGTGTGATTGCGGGACTGGTGCTGGCCGGCTTTGCTACCAGCGCTTTGTTTGCCTGGGCACCGCTGCTCTCCGGAGTCTCCGAGGGCACGCGCACCATCATCCTCACCGTGGCGCTCTCGGCGCTTGCGGCGGCACTCTTCCCGGTGGACGAGCAGGACGGCGGTAGCGAAAAGGTGGGCGCCGCGGATCCCGCGATTGCGGTGCCTGCTCCAGAGGGGGATGTCTGCCGTGCGGCCTAGCATCGTTGCCTACCTTGTAGTGATGTCGGCGGTCACGCTGGGGACCAGGATTTTGCCGCTCACGCTCATCCGGCGGCCAATCACCAACCGGTTCCTGCGGTCGTTTCTCTACTACGTGCCGTACGTGACGCTTGCCGTGATGACCTTCCCGGCGATCCTCTCTGCGACGGATTCGCCGCTTGCCGGTGCGGCGGCGCTGGTCGTAGGCGTTGCGGCCGCGTGGTTTGGGGCGAGCCTCCCGCAGGTTGCGGCCGGATGCTGCGGCGTGGTGTTTGCGCTGGAACTGCTGCTCGCGTAGGGGGAGTCCGAGTTCTGTCCTCAGGGACGGCCCGGCTCGCCCGCGTCTGCCCGGCTTCCAACCTCGAGCACATGTGGCCGTTTTGCTCAGCCGGTAACAAACGCCACGCTAACCCACGCAATCCCCCATACTAGGGAACTTGCAACCGAGAAGAACAAGGGCGGCCGCAAGGCTCGAAGGGCTGGTAGTACCGTGGGTTCACGCAGCAAGACGCAGGAGACAAACGACAAGATCACGCGTGGCCAATGGCTTGCGCTTGCTGGCCTGGCGGTTTCGGCTTTTATCTTCAATACCTCCGAGTTCATCCCCATTGGCCTTCTCAGCGACATTGGCCAGACCTTCTCGCTTACCGAGGCCCAGACCGGCATCATGATCTCGGTCTACGCGTGGGGCGTCATGATTCTCTCGCTGCCGCTCATGGTGTTTGCGTCACGGTTCGACTTCCGCAGACTGCTCCTTGGCCTTGTCGCCATCTTTACAACGGGTCAGTTCCTTTCGGCGATTTCGCCCACCTACCTGCTGCTCATTTGCTCGCGCCTGGTGGTGGCAACGGCGCACGCGGTCTTCTGGTCCATCGTTATGGTGGTCGCGGCCCGCGTGGTGAGCCCCCGCCACTCGTCCACGGCGATGGGCATCGTTGCCACGGGAAGCTCCATCGCGCAGATCTTTGGCATGCCGCTGGGCCGTGCGATAGGTCTTGCGCTTGGCTGGCGCATGACCTTTGCCGTGGTGGGGCTGGTCGCTGTCGCAAGCTTTGTGTATCTGGCGGTGGTCTTCCCGCCGCTCAGCGCCGGCGAGAGGTTCACGCTGGACAAGCTTCCCGAGCTCTTCCGCAATGGGCCGTTGGTCTCGCTTTACGTGGCTATCGTGTTTCTCGCCACGGGACAGTACGTGGCATACAGCTACGTCGAGCCGTTCCTTTCGCAGACGGTCGCCCTGAGCGCGGAGGGCGTGACGGCGGCGCTGGTGGTCATTGGCGTCGCCGGGCTACTTGGCAGCTACCTCTTCTCGCGCTTCTACGACGGCCACAAGAAGGGCTTCATTGCGGCGTCGCTGGTGGGGGAGACTGTTGCCCTGCTGGCGCTGCTGCCCGCGGCAGCCTCGCTGGGCGCGACGGTTGTCGTGCTTGTGGTGTGGGGCGCGTGCGAGATGGGCTTCTGCGTGGCGTTCCAGTCGATTCTCATCTACATCACCGAGAATGACCAGGCGTCGGTGGCGATGTCGATTTACTCGGGGCTCTTTAACCTGGGCATTGGCGCGGGATCGGCGATTGGTGGCGTTACGGTGACGCAGCTAGGCGTGAGTGTCGTCGGGCTTGTGGGCGGCGCGTTTGCGGCCGTGGGAACCGTTGTTACCCTTGTGGTGATGTTTGCGCTCATGCGGCGCAGGGCCGTGTGCGTGTAGGCGATGCCGTGTGTGACGCCGCTGCCGGCGCCGTTTGGCGACGTATTTCTCGGCGCAATTACGCACGTCTGAAGGCGAGAACGACAAAAGCCCAGCAATCCACAAACCTTAATCGCAGTCGTGCGTAATTCGGCTACGAGAGGAGCGCCGGCCTAGCAAGGCTCAGCGACATCAGGATGTCGTCGCCGTAGTTGCCATTCGCTGAGTCAATGACGGCGTCCCTCAATACGCCCTCGCGAACGAACCCCGCTTTCTCATACGCATGAATTGCGCGAGGATTGAAGCTGTAGACATCAAGGGAAAGCCGGTGCAGACCGATTTCGCGGAAGGCAAAGTCGACAGTCTGCTCGATTGCCCAAGAACCGATTCCGCATCCTAGTGAACTTGTATCAAATATTGCGATACGGAAATTGGCGGAGCGGAGCTTGGAATCGATTTCTTTGATGACGGATTCGCCGATGATGCGGGACGTGGGATCGAGAAGCAGATAGTCACGTCTGGTTTCGTCGTCGATGTTGGCGAGAAAGAACGAGACAACCTCGTCGCAATCGTAGTGCAGAGCGCTACCCGTAAGTCGAGCAACTTCGGGATCGACCTAGTCGAAGAGCCGTGCGTAGTTTTGCGAATCCTCGGGTAGGGAAGGGCGCAGGATGTAGCCGGAGTCGTTGCGACAAATTATCTCGTGGTCTCTCGAAGTTACCGAAGTGCAGTTGCGTGGTGCATTGAAAACAAAGACCCGCCAGTTGAGCTTCTGCGAGAGGCCGGCGGGTTTACTGGAGACAAGTGTACATGACTGGCGGAGAGGCCTACCAACAGAAAAGGCCGCACGGGAAATCCCATGCGGCCTGCTCTTCTCTGGTCGGGTGGACTGGATTCGAACCAGCGACCCCTTGACCCCCAGTCAAGTGCGCTACCAAGCTGCGCCACCACCCGTTTGTGCGAACCACCGTCCGACACGGAGTCGCCGGAGCTTCAACCACAAATTTCGGAAACAAGGATTTGTTCGGATACTCTGAAGAATCTGCCTGAATCATCGAGCGTCCCTTGGGAATCAACGAGAAGAACCGCGTTACGAGTTAACGATGCGCTACAGAGTTCACATTGATGAGTGCGTGGGAGGCAGCGATTCTGTCGGAGAAGCCCGCCTCCTGGCTCTTGGAACAGGGGGCTCGGCGGAGGCCCGGCGCAGGGCCTCGTACCCCTCGTCGGATACGCGGGCGTTCAGGCGGTTCGGCATGGCGTCTCGGCTCAACTCGGTCACCCCCCAGGGGCGCGGGGCATCCCCCGCAGAGCGAAAAGACGGTCGGACGGTGCGTTATCGGGAATGACTGCGTGGCCACCATGTCCGCTCTGCCCGCCGCGTCCATCCTGGCCAACGTGGGTGTACGGGATGGGCTACTTGCTGTCCTTTGGGTTGCTGGCAGCGTTGTTGTCGCCAGGCTCTCACGATGGTGACCCATTGACCGCTAGCTGCCAGACACCTGCAAGCCCTCTGCTAGAATGGACTGCACTTGTACTGCATGCGGCATTCGAGGAGAGCCCCTATGAAGTACTCAGAGCTCGTCGACTCCGGCGCCACCCCCACCGAGATCCAGGCGTTCCTCGTGAGCTCGGAGAACGTCCCTGTCACCATGCGGATACCGCGGAACCTGCGCGACGCGGCGAAGGAGGCGGCGGAGCTTAAGGGCATGAGCCTGACAACGTACGTGAAGGTATGCCTCATAGAGAGGCTCTCGGAGCCATCAGGTCCGGAGACCGCGTGTCGGTCGCAGCCGAGGTCTTCTCGATGTACGCCTACCAGGAGCTCAAGGAGCAGCTCGAGGGCCTCGACGAGTTCCGTTTCATCTTCACGTCGCAGGCGTTCACCAAGAGCCGGCCCCTCAAGCAGGAGCGGGAGTTCTACATCCCCCGCCTCGTCCGGGAGAAGGGGCTCTGCGGGACGCAGCTGGAGATCCGCCTCCGCAACGAGCTGACACAGAAGTCGGTCGCCTCCGAGTGCGCCCGCTGGATCCGCCGGAAGGCCAAGTTCCGCTCCTTCGGCGTGGACAGGGGGATGGACAACACCTTCCTCGTTGTGGACGGCCCGGAGGGGACCGCCGCCTACACGCCGTTCGCCGGTCTGACCACGGCGGAGCTGGGCGTGGACAACTCCTCGGGCAGGCAGGCGCTCGTAATGAGGCCGGACGCGTCCACGTCGAGGGCCCTCCTCGACATCTTCGACGAGGCCTGGGACTCAGGACAGCTCGACGACGTTACGGACGCGGTGGTGGACTCCATCACGGCCATGTACAAGGAGAACCCTCCCGAGCTCGTCTACTACATGGCCCTCTATCGCATCTTCAGCGAGTTCCTCGACGACGTGTCCGAGGACGTGCTCCCCAAGGAGGGCACCGGCTTCCGCGAGAGCGCCATCTGGGGCAAGCTGTACGACTTCCAGAGGGATGCCGCCATCGCGATCATCAACAAGCTCGAGACCTTCGACGGCTGCATCCTCGCGGACTCCGTCGGCCTGGGCAAGACGTTCACGGCGCTAGCGGTCATAAAGTACTACGAGTCCCGCAACAGGAACGT
>CACYGL010000013.1:0-14792 GCA_902773995.1 uncultured Coriobacteriaceae bacterium
ACTGCCACTTTCGGCAACGGCTTTTAGGCTTGTCCTTTTCGAGCTGGATGATGGATCCGTTTCCCTTGGTCTCTGCCATCGAGCTCACCTGCCCTGCTGGGTGGCGATGAGCTGATCGCGGAAGGCCAGGAACTGCAAGTACTCGTCGAAGCGCTCCTTGCCGCCGTCGCTGAGCGTGCGGTAAGCGGCGTTGAGGTCACGGCCCTGGCTGTCGCCGGCGTCGTCGCGGCCCACGACCGCATCGATCGAGCAGTGGAGTTTGTCTGCGATGGCCCACGCGGCGCGAAGGGGTATGCCGCTTTCGGGGTCGGAGAGGTTGCGCTCGTAGCGCGAGTAGGTTGTCGCCGGGATGCCGAGAACGGCCGCGAAGTCCCGGCTGCTGCGGTAGCCTGCGGCCTTGCGCAGCTCCGCTAGCGGGGAATTAGTGCGGACATGCGCCTTGGCGCCGTCCGTGCGTGCAGTTGATGCCATATAATGACACCGTCCTTTCTAGCCACGATCTAGTTGGACACGGCCCTGCAGGTGTGCCACCACTTGCGGGGCCAACTTGTTTTCGCCTACTTGGGCAGCTGCATCGCGTAGTACTCGATTGCCAGCGGACCGTCCGAGAAGGCAGGCGATCGGTGCAGCCTGTCGTAGGCTTCCATGACCTTGGTTATCACCTCCTCGTCCTTCTTCCCGTATTCCTTGTTCATGCGGGCCCGCTCACCGGCGAGCATGGATTGAATCTCTTCCTCCGACCATTCCTTCGTCGTGCCGTCGGAATCGATGTAGCCGCCGCGCATCTCATCCTCCATGCCCTCGATATGGAGGTCGATGCCGGGCTTGCGCTTCTCGGCCGCCTTGTCGCGTAGGAACATCAGGAACGCCATGCGCTCGTCTGTCGGGGTGTCGAACTCCACGATCTGGCCGAAGCCGACGTCCTCGCTGAGCGAGTCGCGGAACATGCGCTCGTAGTACTCGCAGAGCCTCTCGTACTTCGAGTCCTCTTCCGACTTTGCCCGGCGGCGCGCCCCTTCGTCCCTCATGCGGGCGAACGCGATGAACTCGTCCATGAGGGCGCGTGTCTCGGGAAGCAGGCCGTCGTAGAACTCCTGCAGCTCGCTCGCGCCTGCCGTGACATGCTCGCGGCCGACCACCTCGTCGATGGAGCAGTCAAGCAGGTCCGCCATCGCCCAGGCGTGCTTCATGGGGATGGTCTCGGGGTCCTTGTCGTAGCGGGACATGCTGGACGTAGCGATACCCAGCGCGTCGGCGAACTCGCGGGCGCTGCGGTAGCCCTTCTCCTGCCGTAGGTCCTTGATGCTCTTTGCCATGTCCTTGCAACCTCCCAGTGTGTGCGTTCTGTGGTGGAGCGGTGCCTTTCCCGCCGTGAACGGTTCAACATTACGCAACGAATCATACCACCACGCAACGAAACTAACAATACTCATGGGTCAAGTTTACCATATATTTCAATTCATGTTAGCTCTGGTGGGATTTCTTGTGCTACTCTATGGCCCGCGGACGCAACAGAGCGAATCGGAGTTCCACGGTGAGCACCGGAACAACCGACTGGAGCGGACGCACGTGGCTAGAAAGGACCCGTTCGACGAAAGGAAGCACCATGGGAAACAAACTTGACGACCTGCCATTGTTCCTGACACCGATGCAATTGGCCCAAGTGACCGGAGAGCACGTCAACTCGATCCGGCGCGGCATATCGGAGGGGCGCATCCCTGCCGACAAGGTGAACGGTCGCTGGCGCATCTGCCGCGACAAGGTTTTCCCCAACGCCTGCGGCGGCGAAGCGCACGACGGCAACGAGCCTGGCGGCATGGCGGTGCGCTCGTAATGGAACGCATGCTACGCATAGGCAAGATCTGCGAGAAGAGGGGCACCCAGGCTATGATCGCCAACCTGGACCTGATCATGGGCTGGTGCGTGCTCGACCCCAGCATGCGCGGGCTCGTGGTGGCTCTGGTGATGGCGGTGCTCTCGCCGATCATGGCCGCGCTGGGCGGCGACGGCGACAAGCCGGAGATCCCGAGGGGTGAGGCGCGTGGGGCTTAACGGCATCGACATCAGCTCCTGGCAGGAGGACCTGGTCGTCTCGGCCATGGGCACGTGCGACTTCGTGATCGTGAAGGCTACAGGCGGCAAGGGCTACTCAAACGAGTGCTTCCGCCGGCACGCCGACGAGACGCTGGCTTCGGGCAAGCTCCTGGGCTGCTACCACTACGCGCGCGACCGTGGGTACGAGGGCTCGGCCGAGGCCGAGGCTGACCACTTCATTTCCGCCTTCAAGCCCTACGTCGGCAAGGCAATCCCGTTCCTGGACTGGGAGGCGGACGCGCTGGACCTTGGGCCTTCGTGGGCCAAGAAGTGGCTCGACCGCGTGAGGGACAAGACCGGCGTGACGCCGGGCATCTACACGAGCAAGAGCGTGCTTTTCTCCTACGACTGGTCCAGCGTGGCCAAGACGTACCCCCTGTGGGTTGCCCAGTACCCGAACTACGAGGAGACGGGCTTCCTCTCCGAGCCCTGGACAGACTGACGGCTGGGACTTCGGGGCGTGGGATTCGCCGCTGATCTTCCAGTACACGGGAACCGGGCGCATCCCCGGCTACGGTGGGCACCTTGACCTCGACCTCTTCTACGGGACGAAAGACGACTGGCGGAGGCTCTGCGCTGTGGCCGGCGCCTCCGCTGGCACCGGGGAGGTGAAGGAAGTGGCAATCAGCAGGGCGAACGTGGCAGCACAGATCATGGAGCACCTCTGCACCTGCCCGCTGCACGGGTACTCTCAGCCCGGGCGGCACGGCACGAGCGGGCACTGCAGCGTGCCGACCGACACGGGCACGATCCGCGTGACCAAGGGCGACCGCGACTGCTCCAGCGCGGTCTGCGAGGCGTGGGAGCTCGCGCTCGTGGGCACCGCCTACGACGGGCTGATCACGCGCTATAACTGGACCGGCGGCATGCGCGAGATGTTCGTGGGCTCCGGGCTCTTCTCGTGGAAGCCGATGTCGTTCAACGCGGCTCGCGGCGACATCTACCTCGACGAGGAGAACCACACGGCCATGTGCATCCGCAACGACGGGACGGCCGACCTCCTGGGAGAGTTCAGCATCAGCGAGACCGGCGGAATCGACGGCGAGCCCGGCGACCAGACGGGGCGCGAGAGCTGGATCCACGACTACTACAGCGGGCACTGGGACGGCATACTCCACTACAACGGCAAGGCCGACACCGGCGGAGCCTCAGTCCCTACCGGCTCTGGTGCGCCTTCCGGCGACGTGTCAGAGCTTGCGGCGAGGGTCATCGCCGGAGAGTTCGGCAATGGCGATGCGCGCGTGGCGGCGCTGGGCAACCGATACAACGAAGTGCAGGCGGAGGTCAACCGGATCCTCTCTGGCGGCTCCTCTGGTGGTTCCTACGACGTGGACGCCATGGCGAGGCGCGTGATCGCCGGCGAGTTCGGCAACGGCGACGAGCGCAAGCGGCGCCTGGGCGACAAGTACCGTGCCGTGCAGCAGCGCGTGAACGAGATCCTTGGCGCATCGGGCTCTTCCTCGACATTGATGGACGTCGACGCCATGGCGCGGGCGGTGATCCGGGGCGACTACGGCAACGGCGAGGAACGCAGGCGCCGGCTCGGCTCCTACTACTCGGTCGTGCAGGCCCGCGTGAACGAGATGCTGTCATGAGGCGGCGTCTGGAGTTCTGGGCCGACCAGGCGGGCTGGCTCCTCGGCGACGCGGCGTGCTTGGTGATGGTGGTGCTGTTCATTCCGCTGGTGCCGGTGTTCAAGGCGTTCGAGCGTGGCAAGCGTGCGGCCAAGGGCGAATAGCATGCGGGAGGCCGCCTATCTTCGCGACAGGCGGCCTCCTTGCTTGCTGTATGGGTTCGGACTAGCTCAGGGGCTCGAGCTCGCGGTAGATCGGGTCTCCTTCGCCCACGAGCACGTCCCACCACCACTGGGGGCTCTCGACGCCGGAGGCGCAGAGCATGTCCAGGAGCTTGGCGCGGAGCTCGGGCGGGTAGCTCTGGAAGTCCTCGCGCATCGCGTCGAGCACAGCCCTACTTGTGCTCATCATATCGTTGCAGATCTCCTTCTTCTCTTCCAGGCTGTAGCTCTCAGGCGAGTACAGGCAGAGGTCCGCCCGGAAGTAGGCCATGTCCTCGGCCTGGGTGAGTTCGGTCATCTTGGTTTCGTTCATCGTGAGTTCCTTTCATCAAATGTTGTCCTAAAACAAGAGCACCCCTGCGAGATTCCATGGACAAATCCATGGACAAATCATCCCGCTAGGAGTGCTATTTTTCGTGAAAGAGTGGTGTGCCGAAAATCTCGGCACACCACTATTGACCTGCGAAAACGTTGTATTTTGGGGTAAACCGTGAAAGAGTGTTTTGCCCTCCGTTTTATTCCCACTCGGGAGGGCTAACGAGAAGAAAATGGATACATAGCAACGTTCTGACGCGAGATTTCGTCGAATTTGTTCTCAGCGGCGCAACGAGAGTGCGCGGACGCCGCAGCCTAGACCCTACGCGTGCTCAGGCAGGTGCGAGGTGATGAGCGTCATCTCACCCGTCAGGCGGACGTCACCGGACCCAGCAGGCGCCAGGAAGTGGCTCCCGGCACGCACGGGGTGCTCGACGCCGGCGCCATCGCGAACGCTGCCCGAACCCTCGATCACCGAGAGGCACATGAACGGCCACGGCTGCGCAAGCGTCTTCTCCCCAGAGACACGCACGCGCTCAACATCAAAGTTGGGGCAAGCCATGAGCTCGGTCACACCGTCTTTCTCGGGCGCGGTGACCTTGCCACTTGTGGGCGGAACCTGCTCATAGTCCACCACGTCGAGCGACTGCTTCACATGAAGCGGGCGCTTGGTGCCGTCAGACTGAACGCGGTCGTAGTCGTACACACGATAGGTGACGTCGGACGACTGCTGGGTCTCGAGGATGAGCGTGCCGCCCATGATGGCGTGCATGGTCCCTGGCTCGATGCGGAAGAAGTCACCGGGATGGATGGGCACGTAGTTGAGCATGTCGTCCCAACGGCCCTCCGCGATCATGGCCGCAAGCTCCTCTCGGCTCTTGGCTCGCTGCCCAACGATGATGCGAGTTCCAGGCTCGCAGTCGATAACGTACCAGCACTCCCTCTTGCCCAGCGAGCCGTTCTCGTGCTCGGCGGCATAGGCGTCGTCCGGGTGAACCTGAACGGAGAGGTTCTCGCGCGCATCCAGGATCTTGATCAGGAGGGGGAAGCGGTCGCCCTCGGCGCCGGCAAAGAGCTCATGGTGGCTCTCCCAGAGCTCGGAGAGCAGGATGCCGTCATACACGCCACCCGCAACCGCACAATCGCCGTTTGGGTGGGCGGAAATCCCCCAGCACTCGCCAATGGGGCCTTCCGGAGTGTCATAGCCAAAGCGCTTCTCCAGCTCTCTCCCGCCCCAGATCTTCCCATGGAAGATGGGCGCGAGGAAGATGAGGTCCCGCGGCAAGGTGCTCTTAGTGTCTGCCATGTGGTTCGTCCCTCCTGAAGCTGCTGCCAATACAACCATCATACGATTGGCTTTCCTCGAGACTCACCCGAACAAGGCATGCAAGAATCTGACATATTTAATTTTTCAGATGTCTAAGGCGGCTACCTTCTCGTCTGGTCGGATGGTCCAACGGCAGACTCGTCCTCCCCAGATTGCCTGGCAATGAACTCGGCGGAGGAGAGACCCCTCCCCAGCTCGCGCCTGCGGCGGGCCTTCGCCGCCTCAAAGCGCCTTCGAGACGTCTGCAAGGCGCGCCGCTGACGCGCCAGCGCCTCGTCTGCGCTCTCCTTGCCCGAGACGATGCTGGTGAGGGCATGCACGGGATGCGCCGGCGCGGCAACGCGCACGAGCGAGGTCAGGATGGGGATCACAAGCACCGTGACGGCCCCAGCCGTAACCAGCACCGAGGCGTCCTCGGTTGTCATGGCACCCGCGTCCACCACAATACGGGTGATTGCGACCACGAGCGGCAGGGCCATCACGCAGTAGGCCGTGGTCACAAAACGTTCCTGTGGACTCATCTCGCGTGTCTCGGGGTTCACGTGCAGCGAGATGGCAACGGAGACCCCCCTCACGGCAACGAGTAGCCCAATGAAGAGGAAGAGCAGACCGGGGTCAGAGAAGGCAGCAGAAAGGTCGATCCCTGCACCAGAGATAACGAAGAACGCCGGGATGAGAAAGCCGTTGCCTATCGCCTCAATGCGTTCCTCAAGCTCGCGGTTCCCATCTGGCGAGAAGACGCGCAGCACGAAGCCGGCGGCAAAAGCTCCCAGCACGGCATCGAAGCCAGCGACCTCGGCGAGAAAGACGAGGAATACGAGCAGGAGCACCACGAGGCGAAGCGGCGTCTGCGTGCTGGAACCGGCACTCGACCGGACGAAGTCGCGAAAGCGGGCGCCAATGCGCGCAGTTGAGGTGGACAGGCGCGCGATGCGCACGCACACAAAGAGAAAGGCCACGAGGACGGCCACCGTGACCAGCAGCGACCTCGTTGAGAGCAGGAGCGCCACGGCTATGACCGGCAGCACCTCGCCCGTGGCGCCATAGGCGGTCACCGCCCTGCCGACGGGCGTGTTCGTGAGGTCGCGGGCGCGCATGATGGGCGCAAGCGTGCCGTACGCCGTAGTGGTGAGCATGATCGCAAAGGCAACGCCCGCCATGCCGGTAAAGCGGCTGAAGCCCGTGAGGCTCACCAGGGCGATTGCCGCGACCATCGAGGCGCCCCAGCAGATGGAGGCATGCTTCCCCATGGGGCCCACCAGTTCGGCGGGCCTTATCTCGTAGCCGGCCTGGAGAAAGAGGAACGCCATCCCAAGCTCCGAGATGAGGGAGAGGGCGCCACCACTCGAGCGAATCACGTCCACCCCGTAGGGGCCGAGAAGCGCACCCGCAAAGACAAGGAAGACGACCTCGGGAATCGCCCTGCCTGGAACGACGCTCGCCACGAAGGGGGCGAGCGCCGCGACGAGCATGGTGACGGAAAGCGAGAGGAGCTGACTTACCACCCTGCCGCCCCCTTCCTCGCCGTTATTCTCGCCTTGCTACCTGAGCGTGGCCTTGAGGCCGCCGCGGACGAAGTCCGACACCTCGGCCATGTGCTTTGCGACCAAGCCGAGGTCCTCGTTGGTCGCGAGGATCTGGATGAACGCGTCGGCGCTCATGGTAGCAAAGAGCCGCGCGGAGAAGCCGTCCGAGACCTTTGAGCCCTTACGGGCGAAACGCTCGGAGACCATGCTGGCGATCTCGTCGACCTTCTCGTCAAGAAACTCCTTGACCACAGGGTTGTCACGGTTGCTCAGGACGATCTTGGGGACGAGCGGGTACTCCTTGATGAGCTCGGCAAGGCCGTCGGGCAGCGCCTCGACGTTGGTGGGCTCGCCCTCTCCGTCGCAGATCACCGCGATGTCATGCTCGATCCAGCTCGCAAGGATGGCGGGCAGCTCGCTCATCAGGGGGGAAACAACGCTCTTGAACAGGTCCTCCTTGCTCGTGAAGAAGAAGTAGAGAGCCCCGGTCGTCACACCTGCCTTCGAGCAGATCTGACGCAGGGACGCTCCCTCGTACCCGTACTCGGCAAACTCCTCGGTCGCTGACGCGATAAGACCCCTCTTCGTCTCTGCGCTGTCAGTCTGAGCCCTTCTCGACATCTGGCTACCGCCTTTTCCCTCTTTAGCATGTGGCTAGGCAATGATAATACCATTGCGGCACTAGCCTTTACCTGCAGTTGATTATGAACTCAATATGGTGTTCGTCACGCGATAGAAGTGCATTTTTTGATAGAAATTCAAGAAACGTTCCCCTGGTTTGCCCGGCCTTACGGGCGCGCATCCTGGGGCCGCAGGAAGTGGTCGCACACGTTGCTCCGCCGGAGGTACTCATTTCCAAAGGGATCGATAACGGGGACCAGCTCATCGATGCTGTTCGCGAAGAACATGTCTGGCTCCTTGTACACGTGGGGCACCGCCAGCGTGAAGCCGCGGCTACAGGAGCCTTGAAACATACCCGTTTCCTCGTTTGTCGTAAAGGAGCTGAAGATGCACTCCGAGCAGTGAAAGCCAGCCATGAGAGAATCCCCCCAGAACGTGACGGAAGAGTCGTGGTGTACGAGCGTGCCGTGCGAGCGCGGCTAGCCCATCGCCCCTTGGGCGAGAAGGTCGCGAACCTCGAGCAGGCTCGAGCACACGCGCGAGGCGACCGAGCGAATCTCGTCGTCGGGACGGGCGAGGTCGGGGACCATCACCGTGAAGAACCCGCCTGCAGCGCCCGCCCGCACGCCGTTGAAGGAATCCTCGAGGACCATCGTGCGCGCGGGCTCGGTACCCAAGCGCCGCGCAGCCTCGAGGAAGACGTCGGGCGCCGGCTTTGCGTGCGCGACCTCGCTGCTGGGAACAACCGCCGCAAAGCGGTCGAGCGCGCCAATGAAGCGCAGGTTGCGCTCTATGCCCTGCTTGGACGAGGACGAGGCGACTGCGCAGGGGACGCCCTTCTCGCCTAGGAACGCGAGAAGCTCGTCGAGTCCTGGCTTCTTCTCGACGCCCTTGGAGAAGATCTCTTCGGCAAGTGACGAGAAGTACGCCCAGAACGCCTTCGTGTCGAGCTGGGGGCTTACCATCTCATGGATGATGCGGGACGCAGTGTCGCCTGCGGAGCCGCGCACCGCTTCGGCCAGACCGGGCGGAACCGCATAGCCAAAATGGGCAAGCGCCGGCTCCCAGCACTCCATCCACACAGGCTCGGTGTCGACCATCAGGCCGTCCATGTCAAAGATGACGCCGTCGAACATCTGGCGCACCCCTTCCGCCGCTTTCACAGGCACACACTTCGTTGTAGGGTACCCTAACTGGGAAGTCCTAGAAGTCTCTTCACTTCATCGATACCTTTGTGACGTTCTTGGGGGCTTGCGTTATGCCTGCGTTGGGGATTGCTCTGGCCTGCTCGCTCGCCGTGGGATACGTCTGTGGGTCCTTCCTCACGGCAGAGCTGGTGAGCAGGCACGTGAGCGGTAAGAGCGCCTTTGACGTAGGTCAGGGAAACCCCGGCATGGCCAACATAGGCGCCACCTTTGGCACGAGGTGGGCAGCGGTCACGCTCGCAGGAGACATTGCCAAGACGGCCCTCGCGTTCGCGGTCGCACGCGTTCTCTTCCCAGCCGATGCGGAGGTAGCCGGTACCGTTGCAGTGGTCGGTGCAACGCTCGGACACGTGTTCCCCGCCTGGCATCGCTTCCGTGGAGGCAAGGGCGTGGCCACGACGTGCGCGGGCATCATCCTCATGACGCCGATGGCAGGTGGGGCGGCGGCGGTCGTGGGCCTTCTCGTCGTGCTCTTTGGGGGCTACCTCTGCCTTGGAGCCCTCGCGATTCCTGCCACATGGCTCTTGATGGTCCTTGCCTTGGGAGACAAGCTTCACGCAGTCGCCGGAGTTGCGCTCGTGGCCGTCGCTATATGGTGCCATGGCGGGCCGGCCGCAGGGATCCGAACGGGAAAGACGCCTCGTGCGTCAATAAGCGAGAAGTTCCTCTCAGCGTTGTTTGGAAAGAAGCGTTAGTGCTTAGTAATTGTCTGTCGATGACGTGACGCTCTGCCCGGTCGCGGTTATGTTCGGTACTTACGTTATCTTTATACCCACTGAACATTGCCCTTATATTCGCCACTACGTGGCGACCGAGGAGAAAGCCATGCCAGAAACAGTACCCACGACTGGACTCACAGACATCGATACGCTCGGCAACATCTGCGCGACGCTCGGTTGCGCACCGGATGACGTCACAGAGTTCTCCCCCATCGAGGAGGGTCTCACCAACGACTCGTTCCGCTTTGTCGCCAAGGGGAAGGCCTACGTCTACCGCAAGCCTGGGGCCGGAACCGAGAAGATCATCAGTCGCGAGGGAGAGGCCTTCGCCCAAGGCGTCGCCGCCAAGCTTGGGCTCGACCGCACCTTCATCTACGAGGACCCAAAGCGCGGCTGGAAGATCTCGCACTTCGTTGATGGCTGCGTTCCCTTCGACTACCACAACGAAAAGCACGTGAGGCGCGCCATGGAGATGGCGAGGCAGCTCCACTCCTGTGGCGTCACGTCCACATGGAGCTTCGACGTCTTCGAGAACACCCGTGGCATCCTCGAGCTTCTGAGCGACGAGGAGAGGGGCCGCTATGAGGACTTCAATCAGATTCGAGCCCTCATCGACGGACTCGAGGAGCGCGTCCGCGCGACCTCGGGCGCGCCAGTCCTCTGCCACAACGACTTCTACGACCCAAACTTCCTGGTGAGGGGCGAGGAGATCTCGCTTATCGACTGGGAGTATTCCGGCATGTCCGACTACGCAAGCGACCTCGGGACCTTCATCTGCTGCAGCGACTACAGCTACGACGAGGCGCTCGACGTGCTCCGCGAGTACTTCCAGCGCGAGCCAAGCGCCGGCGAGCTCTTCCACTGCGTCTCGTACGTGGCGTTCGCAGCCTGGTATTGGTTCGTATGGGCGCTCTACAAGGACCAGTGCGGCGACCCGGTGGGAGACTGGCAGGACCTCTGGCACCGCTATGCATCCGAGTACGGCAGACGCGCGGAACAGTTGGCATCTGAGGCCTAGAGACCGCGAGAGAAGCGACAGACGCACCAGGCTGGCACCGTTCGTGGGAGCCAGGCCTTCGCGTGCCTTTGAAACGTTGGGAGCAGCATGGAAGTCTTTGGCAGAATCGTCGTCTTCATCATCATGGGTTGCGCGGCAGCGGGGTGCATCGCCTCGATCGTGCGCCCCGAGAGCGAGCTGGGAAAGGAGTTCGTCGCAGGCATAGACTCCATCGGCCCCATCTTCTTGCCGGTTGCGGGCATCATGGCGTCTGCCCCCTACCTCACCGCGTTTGTCTCGACGGTCTTTGGCCCCCTCTTCGGTGCCCTCGGCGCCGATCCCGCCATGGCGGCCACGACCTTCATCGCCGTGGACATGGGCGGCTACCAGCTGGCAGACGCCCTCGCGCAGACGAGGGAGAGCTGGATCATGGCCATGATGACCGGGTACATGGCAGGCGCGACCATCGTCTTCACCGTGCCCGTGGCGCTCAAGATGCTCGAGGTGAAGGACCGCAAGTACCTCGCCCTTGGCGTCATGAGCGGTCTTCTCGCCATCCCCATTGGCGTGTTTGTGGCAAGCGCCGTCATCGCGCTCGCGAACCCCGTGATTCGCGAGACGGTCTCGACCAACGCCGCCGCCACCTACCAGCTTGCCCTCACGTGGTCCCAGATCGCCCACAACCTGGTGCCGCTGGTCATCATCTGCGTGGCGCTGGCCGTTGGCCTCGCTACCAAGCCCGACGCCATGATCCGTGGCTTCATCGTCTTTGGTCACGTGCTCGACAGCGTGCTCAAGGTGGTCTTCGTCGTGGTTGTCATCGAGTACTTCACCGGGCTCTTCTCGACCGTCTTTGGGGCCTTTGGCTTTGATCCCATCATCGCGGACGAGCAGGACCAGTTCCGTGCGCTGGAGGTCTCCGGAGCCATCGGCATGATGCTCTGCGGTGCCTTCCCCATGGTGTGGCTCATCAAGACCTACCTCGCCAAGCCCCTCTCGAAGATTGGCCGCGCGGTGGGCCTGAGCTCCGACGCCACCGCCGGGCTTCTCGCCGCCTCCGCCAACGTGCTGGCTGCCCTTGCCATGGTCAAGGACCTCAAGGCGCGCGACAAGGTCATCGTGATCTCCTTCAGCGTGTGCTGCGCCTTCCTCTTTGGCGACCACCTCTCCTTCACCGCCAACTTCCAGCCAACGCTCATCGTGCCCGTACTCCTGGGTAAGCTCGCAGGCGGGGTCTGCGCCATCTTCTTTGCAACGCGGCTTGCGATCCGAAAGGCCGAGGAACTCGAGGCGCACGACCTCGCAACGGGGGAACTCGAAGGCTAGCGGGGCGTCCTTCGGGCCTCCGCACGGCCACATGCGCGCCTACCACTCGCCGGCAACGGTGGCCCACACGCAGCCCCATTCTGCTCGGCCACGGACATCTGCCCGCTCCCCTCGAGGCGGCAAACAATAATGTTTGCTCAGCCACGGACGGCACGTCGGCCATTAGCGCGTGTGCCTGGTGGCCGGCAGGCATGGCACCGTCGGAGTCAGCAGAGAGACCCGCGCCGCGAGGCGTGGTGCAGCTCGTGCATGGCATGGCCGAGCACATCGACCGCTATGACGCTTTCGCTCGCTTCCTAGCTTCCCACGGCTTCCTCGTCGTGGGGCATGACCAGATTGGACACGGACGCTCCTGCTCGCCCGAGCACTGGGGGGAACTGCCCGTGGGCAGCGGGGCAAAGGTCCTCGTGGAGGACATCGACATCCTGCGCGGCCTGACGCAGAAGCGCGTTGCCACAGACACCCCGTACATTGTCTTTGGCCACAGCATGGGGAGCTTCGAGGTGCGTTCCTACATCGCACACCACGGAGAGGGGCTGGCAGGCGCAATTATCTGCGGGACCGGCTTTCTCCCAGCGGCGGCGTCCAAGGCGGCGCTCAAGATCACGTGGCTCGAATCCTTCTTTAAGGGTGCCGAGCACCGCTCCTCCTTTGTCGACTCCATGGGAGCGGGCGGCTACGGCAAGGCCATCCCCAACGCCCGGACCAACCTCGACTGGCTCTCCCACAACCGCAAGAACGTCGACGACTACATCGCGGACCCGTCCTGCGGCTTCATGTTCTCTGTGGGCGCCTACCACGAGGTCGCCGTCCTCACCTCCGAGGTCAACTCCCCCGCCTGTGCCGCAAGCGTCCCGCACGACTTGCCGCTGCTCTACATTGGCGGCGCGGAGGACCCGGTGGGAGACAACGGAGAGGGCGTCGAGAAGGCCGCAGCACTTGCTCGCGGTGCCGGCTCCGCAAACGTCACGGTGAAGATCTATCCCCGCATGCGGCACGAAATCTTGAACGAGACGGGCCACGAGCAGGTCTTTGCCGACGTGCTGGCGTGGCTCGAGAAGCGCGTTGCCCAGGCCCCCGCACCGCAGGCCACCGTCACCCAGGAGGCCTAGCCATGGCAAGCGAGAAGTACGTCATCGCGCTCGACCAGGGCACCACCTCCAGCCGCGCCGTGCTCGTCAACCGCGAGGGCCGCATGATCGACTGCGTGCAGCGCCCCTTCCAGCAGATCTTCCCCAAGCCCGGCTGGGTAGAGCACAACCCGCAGGACATTCTCTACTCGCAGCTTGGTTCGCTCACAGAGCTTCTCGCCAAGCGCGGTCTCACGGCAAAGGATATCGACTCCATAGGTATCGACAACCAGCGCGAGACCACCATCGTGTGGGACCCCACCACCGGACAGCCCGTCTACAACGCCATCGTCTGGCAGTGCCGGCGCACGGCAGACCTTGTGGAGCAGCTCTGCGGCACGCCGGAGGCGCGCCAGATGATCCAGGAGAAGACGGGCCTTCTCCCCGACGCGTACTTCTCGGCCAGCAAGATCCGCTGGATCCTTGACAACGTGCCCAGTGCCCGCGAGCGCGCCGAGGCGGGCGAGCTGCTCTTTGGCACCGTTGACACCTGGCTTGTGTGGGTGCTCACGGGAGGCCTGGTGCACGCGACCGACGTCACCAACGCAAGCCGAACGATGCTCTACAACATCCATGAGAACTGCTGGGACAAGGAGCTTCTCAACCTCTTTGGGATCCCGATGTCCATGATGCCCGAGGTCCGGCGCTCGAGCGGCTCGTTTGGCGAGACGAGCTACCCCGGCGTGCCCGCAGGCATCCCCATCACCGGTGTGGCCGGCGACCAGCAGGCGGCGCTGTTTGGGCAGTGCTGCTTTGAGCCGGGGCAGGCCAAGAACACCTACGGCACCGGCTGCTTCATGCTCATGCACACCGGGCACGAGGCAAGGCTCAGCACAAGCAACCTGGTCACGACCATCGTTGCCTCCGCGCCCGAGGTCGAGGGGACGGAATACGCGCTCGAGGGCTCGGTCTTTGTGGCGGGCGCCCTCATCCAGTGGCTTCGTGACCAGCTGGGCATTGTCCAGAACGCCGCCGACACCGAGTGGATGGCAAAGAGCGTTGAGGACACGGGCGGTGTCTACATTGTGCCGGCGTTCACAGGCCTCGGCGCGCCCTGGTGGAACCCGGACGCACGCGGCGCCATCCTTGGCATCACGCGCGGAACAACGCGCAACCACATTGCCCGCGCGGCGCTCGAGGCACTTGCGTACCAGATCTACGACCTTGCCGACGCCATGGCAAAGGACGCCGGGCACCCGCTTGGCGTGCTCAACGTGGACGGCGGCGCCAGCGCCAACAGCTTCCTCATGCAGTTCCAGGCAGACATCCTGGGGTGCGAGCTGAGAAGGCCGCAGAACACCGAGACCACCTCGCTGGGCGCGGCGTTTCTCGCGGGACTTGCGACTGGCTACTGGAGCGGCATCGACGAGCTCAAAGCCCTGCGCGAGACGGACGACGTGTTCCGCCGTCAGATGGACCCCCAGCGCGTGGACAAGCTCGTGGCCGGCTGGCACGACGCCGTGCGTCGCGTGATGTAGGAACGCACGCTATCGCGTGTAACGTTCTTCTCGGCGCGCTCTTTCACCTGGAAAATCACCGCACGCGTCACACAATCGGTACCGAATGTGTGACGCGTGCAGGTTGATACACATTCGGATGACGAATGTGTATCAATGACGCCCCCGAGAGTGCGTCGGTGCCCTACCCCAGCACCTCTGAGGCGATGCGGGCCGTCTCCGTGGCGTCCTTCGCATAGAAGTCCGCCCCGACCATCTTCGCGTACTCGGGGTTGAGCAC
>CACYGL010000013.1:14803-75078 GCA_902773995.1 uncultured Coriobacteriaceae bacterium
GACCACGGCGTCGGCGACAACCTGGGGCGGCACGTCTCGGCCGAGGTCGATGACGTTGTATCCGTAGTTCTCGAGCAGCATGCGCACGATGTTCTTGCCAATGTCGTGGATGTCTCCGTGAACGGTGCACACCACGATAGAGCCCTTCTCGGGCACGTTTGCGCTCTGCCCGCTGGCGTCCACGGCGGCCTTGATGGTCTCGAAGCCTGCCTTGGCTGCCTCCGCAGAGGCCATGAGCTGCGGCAGGAAGAAGATGCCCTTCTCGAAGCGCTCGCCCACCACGTCAAGCGCAGGGATCAGGACCTCGTTGATGACGTACATGGGATCGTGCTCGGCGATGACCTGGGAAACTACCTCGGGCATGGGACCCTTGCGGCCAGCAAGCACCAGCTCGCGGGCACGGGCGGCGGGGTCTGCGGGCTCGGCGGGCGCTGCGGCTGGTGCAGCGGAAGCACTGGCCGAGGGCGTAGCGGCCTTCTCGCCAGGCGATGCCGGAACCGGGGCGCGGTCGCTCCTCTCGGCGTAGTTGGCCACAAAGTACTGGGCACTCTCGTCTTCGCCGGAAAGCACGCGCCAGGAGTCGACCACGTCCATCATGCGGGTGAGGCAGGGATTGATGATGGCCAGGTCAAGACCGGCCGAGAAGGCCGCGGCAAGGAAGGTCCCGTTCACAAGCGGCCTGAAGGGCAGGCCAAAGCTGATGTTGCTCACGCCCAACACGGTGCGAACGCCAGGCAGCTCCTGCTTGACCAGGCGTATGGCGTCGAGAATGGCCCGGGGCTGGGTCTGGTCGGTTGAGGCAGCCATGGTGAGGCAGTCGATGACCACGTCGTGGCGCGGAATGTCGAGCCGCTCGCACTCGCGCACAATCTTTCGAGCAATGGAGAGACGACCCTCCGCCGTGGCGGGGATGCCATCCTCGTCCAGGGTGAGCCCCACCACCGCGCAGCCGTAGTGCTTCACAATGGGCAGCACGTCTGCCATGGTCTGGGCCTTGCCGTTGGTTGAGTTGATCAGCGCCTTGCCCGGGTAGCTGCGCACGGCCGCCTCGATCACGGCCGGGTCCGCGGCGTCGATCTGCAGGGGAAGCGTGCTCACGCCCTGAAGCTCCGAGGTCAAGGATCTGCGCCCCGGCACGGCCCTGCTCGATGGCCATGTTCATCACGTAGTCGTGGTCGCCCGAGCGCAGCGCCTCCTTCATCAGGCGCTTGCCGGTGGGGTTGATGCGCTCGCCTATGACGCCCACCTGACCGTAGTCGAGCGAGCAGACCTCCTGCGCGCTCGAGACGGCAAAGCTGTCGCGCACATGGCGGGCGGCAGGCATGCGGCCGGCGAGAAGCCCGTGCTCGCGGGCGATGTGCGCGGGCGTCGTGCCGCAGCAGCCGCCAATCACGGTGACGCCAGCGTCCAGCATCTCGGCGACGGCCCCCGCATACTCCTCGGGGCCCACGTCGTACGTGGTCACGCCATCCACCACGTGCGGCAGCCCGGCATTTGCCTGCGCCATCACGGGGCAGGACGTCCATGGGAGCATGCGCTCCACGAGCGGCGCCACCGCGGCGGGTCCGAGCCCGCAGTTGATGCCCACGACGTCTGCCCCCAGCGAGGAGAGCGTGACTGCGGCCGCCTCCGGCGTGGTCCCCAAAAACGTGCGCCCGTCCTCGCCAAAGGTCATGGTCACGAACGCAGGAAGGTCAGAGTTCTCGCGCACGGCGAGAAGCGCGGCCTTCGCCTCGGCAAGGTCGGCCATGGTCTCGATAACGAAAAGGTCCGCACCTGCTGCGTCTGCCGCCCGAACCTGCTCGGCAAAGAGGTCGTACGCGTCGTCGAAGGGCAGCGGACCCATGGGCTCGAGAAGCTGCCCCGTGGGGCCGAGGTCGGCAGCCACGTAGCGAGCACCCGATTCCCGCGCACACGAGACGGCGGCCGATAAGACCTCGCCAACGCTCGCGGCATCCCCCAACTTGGCAGAGTTGGCACCAAATGTGTTGGTGGTCACGACCTCGGCACCCGCGGCGACATAGGCGGCGTGGACCTCCCGAATCTCGGAGGGGTTCGTGAGGCAGAGCAGCTCGGGAAGCTCGCCCGCGGCAAGGCCCCGAGCCTGGAGCTGCGTTCCCATGGCCCCATCGAAGAGCAGGAACTCCTCGCCACGAAGCACGGCGGCAAGATGCTCGTCGCGCACACGGCGGGGGCGAGGGGCAAGCCGGTCCTTTGGCCAGCGCGACTCTCCCCTTGCGAAACCATTGGCGCTCATGGGCAGCTCCTCTCGCCGCTATCCGCGACATGTGTGGCCGGTTGGCCGTATGGTGCAGAAGTCAAAGCATGGGCAGCCCGCGCAGCTCGCATGCGTGGAGGGCTGCATCGCATCGAAGAGCCCCACCACGGCCGTCACGCTCTTGGTTGGCACCATGAGCAGGGTATCCGTGAGCGTGATGCCCAGCTGGCGCTGGGCGTCGAGCGCCTGCAGAAGGACTGGTTGGGTCGTCATGGGCATGTCCCCGTAGCCGGGGCTAAAGCGGAAGTTCGAGAAGAGCCCGCGCTCGTGGCCTGCGGCGACGATGGAGGCCTCGCAGGCGTCCGCCGCACGCTCGACCAGCGCGGTTGCCGCCGCGTCGAACACCACCTGGCCAACGCGGTCGGTGAGCGAGAGGCGTCGAAGCTCGCGCTCGACCCCCATGCCCACGGTCACGGCCATGACGCCAACCGCAACGGCACCGTCCATATGCTCTTGCATGGAGCGCCCGAGAAGCTCGAGCGACGTGCCGGAAAGCCGGACGATGGGCGTGCCGTCCTCCTTGGTCCCACGACCCTCCACCTCAAAGAGCCGCCACACGCCGCGAGGCGCACCGATGGAGAGACACCGCTCAACGCCACCGTTGATGCGTCCCTCGAGTTCCTGGGTCATCTCCTGACCCGCATAGCCAAGGTAGCGAAGGACCTCGGCGCGGTCGACGGAGTCTATTGCATACGACTCGACCACAGCATCACCCCAGGTACCCCATACCAGCAAGGGCATCGTGAGTGGCCTGGGCGATCTCGGGATGGTTCATGCTGTAGATGTGGATGCCATCGACCCCGTTCTCCGCGAGGTCACAGATCTGCTCGCAGGCATACTCGATGCCCGCACGGGCCTGGGCAGTGGGGTCGTCGCCCGCGCGAACGAGGCGCTTCACGACCTTCGCCGGAATCGACGCCCCGCAGTTAAACGCCATGCGCTGAATCTGTTTGACGCTCGTGAAGGGCATGATGCCGGCGACGATGGGCAGCTTGATGCGATAGCGAAGGCACTGCTCGCGAAAGCGGTAGAAGTCGTCGTTGTCGAAGAAGAGCTGCGAAACCAGAAAGTCTGCCCCTGCGTCCTGCTTTATGCGCAGGGCGCGCATGGACTCGTCGAGCGATGCGGACTCCACATGGCCTTCGGGATAGCACGCTGCGCCAATGCACAGCGTGGGGGCAGTCTCGTGGAGGTGGGCAATGAGGTCAGAGGCGTGCGAGAAGTCCATGACCTCCACACCAGGCCTGCGGTCGCCGCGGAGGGCGAGCACGTTCTGAACGCCCGCAGAGCGAAGCTCGGAAACGTAGGCGTCGACGTCAGCGGTGGTCGCCCCCATGCAGGTGAGGTGCGCGAGGGCAGTGACGCCCAAGTCCCCCTCGATGCGAGCGGCAATGGGAACCGTGTTCGCGGAGTTGCCCGAGCCCCCCGCGGAGTACGTAACCGAAATCCAGGCCGGATCGTTCTCCGCAATCTTCGACGCCACACGGTAGGCCTCGTCGAGCGGCATCTCGCCCTTCGGCGGAAAAATCTCGAACGAGAGCGTCTGTCCCGCCGCGAGCTTGTCGGTAATCCTCATGACTCCCCAATCGCACAGAAATGACCCCGAGGTTGTAGCAACACATAGTAGACCCGACAACGCACGCACCACGAGCGGTTTACGAAATGGCTACCGTTGGCGAAGGCAAGCATCTCGGCGTTTCTCAGCGTCTAGTCACGCATGAACGAAGGCATCTCACCCATCGAAGTCGCACGTGCAATCTCAAAGATGGCATCCGCCACCGCATCCTCGTCCGCTCGCCCGACATGCCAGCGAGCGGCATTCGCCGCGACTGGCGTGGCGTTGGCGACCGCGACGGAATTCTCGAAGCGCGTGAGGAGGGGGAGGTCGTTCTCGGCATCGCCGAAGCAGCAGACCTCGTCATTTAACAGGCCAAGGCGCCTGGCAAGCCATTCCCCCGCCACGCCCTTGTCCCATCCGGCGGGCAGGATATCGATGTGGGGACGCTCCTGCATGGGAAAGACGAAGTCGAACTCGGGACAGGCGTCCTCGAGCGCAGCGCGCACCTCCCTGCCCCTCGCGAAGTCGCCCACAACGCGAACGTTCGCCTTGACCGCCGGCTTCTCGGGAACCTCGTCGACGCTGCCAGTCACCGCAAAGAAGTATGGCGCCCGATGCTTCTCGAGGTAGCCCATGGGAGTCCTCACGGCATACTGCTCGCCGGTGTCAACGTAGTCCACGACAAGCCAGGCGTCCTCCATGCCATCGAGCGCCTTTGCGCATCGGCGAAGCGCTGCCAGGTCGAGCGGAACCTCGTGGACGAGGCGCCCATCGACGTAGATGAGTTGGCCGTTGTCCGCCAGCACGGTGGAGAGACAGGCTTTGTCGTTCTCGAACATCCAGGGGAGGGCAGAAGGCGCGCGACCCGTTGCCGGGGCAAAGTGGACGCCCGCGGCCTGGGCGGCGTGAATGGCGTCGCGGGCATACGGCGTCACGATGTGCTCCCCAGCCCATGCCAGGGTGTTGTCCAAGTCTGAGAGTATGAGCTTGATCACGCGATCCCCCAAACGGCATTCGCCGAGTACATGCAGGCCTTGCCCCACGAGTGTAACGCGATGCAAGCGCACCGACATTGCGGCCGTCAAGCACCCCGACGTAGGGGGAGACGACCGGGGCGCGAGGCCGCGCACTCGAAGGCAAGACCATATCGACAGGGGGCGACGAGATGTCGCGGACCCCAGCCGAACCGCCGGCGGGTGTTGGGGGACCGCCAGTGGCGCACCTATGGTACGACAACCCGGAGGCCCCCAACACTAAAAAACTTTTTATGTAATAGAACTGAACGAATGCAAGGTGCGAACGGTCAAAATGTTCGGTAGGCGGTCAGAATGAGCATCGAAGCCAAGACCGTCGGGGCAAGGGGGAAGGCATGCGGAAGCCCATCACCAGTTGCGCCCCTGCGTTGGATTCCCCACGCCCCCACACACCCCACAAGCGCCAGCAGGCACGAGAGGGCAACGCACGCCAAGCCACCCACTGGCCCCAGATACGTCCCGCACGCCGAGAGGAGCTTGATGTCTCCACCACCGAGACCCTCTCGGGGGCTGCCCCTCACGCGCCCCCAGAGACAGCGGACGCCCAGCAGGACGAGAAACACCGTCATCCCGCCCGCTAGCGACATTTCCGCCTCACGCAAAATGCGGTAGCTCCCCTCGCCGCCCGCTGCGGCACGCACCGCCCCCACGCAGAGCCCCACGGCCCTAGTGATGAGGATTGCGACAACCACGCGATTGGGAACGATCCTCCTCCCAAGGTCCGTCACGCTCCCAACGGCAAGCGCCGCCGCAATCGCCGTCAACTCCACTGCACTCGCCCAGCTCGTCGAGGTCGCAACCACACAGACACCCGCAAGTGCCCCACACAGGGCAACCAACGCCCGCCCCATTGTTGACCACCCCGCAAGCTCGCGTCTTGCGGCGGTCCTTCCCGCCCCGCCCACGGCGCACGCCGCAAGGGCACATGCCATCGCAAACCAGACGACCCACGCACATCTCTCCCCCATCGCAGCCTCCAGCCAACGAGACTCCCCATGAGTCGATGATATGCGAACATACGTACGTAAATTGGGAACGCAAGCCCGCCTGTGATGCCAGCAGAAGGGTCACAGGGGCCAAAACTCCCCTTCTGAGCTGCTCGAATGACGCGAATGGACACAAGCCGTCAGATTCGTGACAGATTCGCATGCGGTCTAATTGCGACGCCCGAAGGACGTTGGGATTCGCGCCACGAAAAGGATTAGACTCATGGCCAATTGGCTGCTTGCCAGCCACCCGCTCCCAAGACTCGGGCATGCGCTCTTGAAAGGAGATGGCTGCGATGACAGATTGGCTTGTGCGGAGGTTTCTCGACGGCGTGAGCACAACAGACCCCGCGGGCAGGACGCGCTATGGCCAGTTCGCCGGCATAGTCTGCATCGTATGCAACGTGGTACTCTGCGTCGCGAAGGGGGTCGTGGGCTTCATCGCGGGATCCGTCTCGATCGTGGCGGACGCGGTGAACAACCTGTCAGACGCCTCGAGCAACATCGTCGCTCTTCTCGGCTTCAAGCTGGCGAGCAAGCCAGCAGACGACGAGCACCCCTATGGCCATGGTCGCTTCGAGTACCTGGCGTCGCTCACCGTCGCGGCGCTGGTGCTTGCCGTGGGCATCAACCTGGTGATCACCTCGATCCAGAAGATCGTCTCCCCCGAACCTACGGAGTTCGGCCCTGTCGTCGTCGCGGTTCTCGCCCTCTCCATGGCCGTAAAGTCCTGGATGGCGGCCTTCAACGTCTCGCTCGGAAAGCGCATCTCCTCCGAGACACTCACCGCAACTGCCGTGGACTCGCGAAACGACGTCATCACCTCCGGTGCGGTGCTTGCTGCCGCGATCGTCTCGTACCTAACTGGCTTTGACCTCGACGGCATTGCCGGAACCATCGTTGGAGCCTTCATTTGCTGGAGTGGCTTCTCCCTGGTGCGCGAGGCAATCGACCCGCTGCTGGGCCGCGCCCCCAGTCCGGCACTCATCGCCCACATCCACGACAAGATCATGAGCTATCCCGGGGTCCTCGGCACGCACGACCTCATGGTCCACGACTACGGCCCAGGCCGCCAGTTTGCGAGCGCGCACGTCGAGATGGCCGGCGAGGGAGACGTCTTCGCGAGCCACGACCTTCTCGACAACATCGAGCAGGACTTCCTCAGGGAGGGCCTGGTCATGACCCTGCACTACGACCCCATCGTAACCAACGACCCGCGCGTGGCAGACATGCGGCACTGGATCTCGATCCATATACGCGAGATTGACCCTCGTCTCACGATCCATGACCTTCGCACGGTGCCCGGTCCAACGCACACCAACGTGATCTTTGACTGCGTGCGTCCGCATGACCTCCCCATGACAAACGACGAGCTTCGTGCGGCAATCTCGAAGGTCGTCACGTCTAAGTACCCAAAGGCAATCTGCAAGATCACGATCGACAACAGCTACGTTTCGTCCCAGCAGTAAGGAATGGCATGTCAGGCTACAAGTCCAAGCAGATGATCGTCATGAGGCGAGACCTCAAGATGCGCAAGGGAAAGATTGCGGCGCAGGCGGGACACGCCTGCGTGGAGGCAACGCTCATGGCGCTTGCTCGCGAGCAGCGTCTTGACCAGGTACGCGTTCGCACCACCCCTGACGGGACGCCGACCTGGGTGTACCTCGACCACCCGGAGGCAGACTCCACAGCGCTCTCGGACTGGTTCGACTCTGGTGTGGCAAAGGTCTGCGTGTACGTGGACTCGGAGGAAGCCCTTCTCGACATCGCAGAGAGGGGACGCGAGCAGGGCTTTGCCGTGGCACTCGTACGCGATGCCGGCCTCACCGAGTTCCACGGCGAGGCAACGCTCACGTGCCTTGCCTTCGAACCGCTGCCCGCCGAGAAGATCGATCCCATTACCGGCGATCTTCCGCTCTACTAGAAGGCATGACCCGCTACATGGCAATCGCGAGGACGATGGCAACCACGAGCAGCATCGCTGCGACGATTGGCAAGGCAGTCATCGACCGCGAACGAGAGTGTCGCGCCGTATAGGATGGCAGCTGGGGAATGGGTGTCTCGTGGATGCGGGCATTTCTCGCCGCAGCGGCATGCTGCACCGCGAACTGGGACGTATCCTCGCGGGGATGCGGCCGAGAGCTGGAGCACCTGCGAACTCGACGTCGCCTCGCGGCGACAGAGCGAGACCTCGTCCGTCCACCAGCGCGCCCCTGCGGCACGCCAGCGCCTCTGCGCCTCTGGCACTCCCCCGTCCCGTTGGGGTATCCCGAGTACATGGCATCCCTCGCAAAGATTGCCACTCACGGCCGAGAACCCATGGCCTCGCGAACTCCTTACCAGCCTACTCGTCCCCTACCCTATTTCTGGGAGTGGCCCGAACGGCCTCACGCAGGCGGCATGGTTTTCTCCGCATGCGGTTGGGCCAAAAGGCTGGGTCGATTACCTCGATAACAACATGTTGTGCAAAGGGTGTCACCCTTGTTCATGACGAGTTGTCCGGCGGAGGAGCCCCAGTGGGGGCAGCCGACTTGCCTCGTCACCAGACGCACAAGGAGTAGAAAGATGAAGGCAGCAAGGAAGATCGAGGCCCTTATCGGCTCAACCCCCCTGGTAGACCTTTCAGGGCTCGCAGATGGCGCAGCAACCATCTACGGCAAGTACGAGGCCACCAACCCCGGCGGCTCCGTCAAGGACCGCATTGCCCGCGCAATGCTCGACGCAGCTGAGAAGGACGGCAGCCTCAAGCCTGGCGGCACCGTGATCGAGCCCACGTCGGGCAACACCGGCGTTGGCCTTGCCATGCTCGCGGCCGCGCGCGGTTACAAGATGATCCTCGTCATGCCCGAGACCATGTCCATCGAGCGCCGCAAGCTCGCCGCATCCTACGGTGCCCAGATTGTCCTCACCCCGGGCAAGGACGGCATGAAGGGTGCCGTCGCCAAGGCCGAGGAGCTTCGCCAGGAGACCCCAGGCGCCATCGTCGCCGGACAGTTCGTGAACCCCGCAAACCCGCAGGCCCACTACGAGACCACCGGTCCCGAGGTCTGGGCGGACACCGAGGGCACGGTGAGCCCTCCGTCAAGGGCATTGCCGTCGAGCCTGCGGAGTCTGCGGTTCTCGAGGGCAAGCCTGCAGGCTCCCACAAGATCCAGGGCATCGGCGCCGGATTCGTCCCCAAGACCTATGACGCCTCCGTTGTCGACGAGGTCGTGCCTGTCGCCTCTCAGACCGCCATCGACACCAAAAAGAGCCTCGCCGCCAACTACGGCCTGCTCGTTGGCATCTCCTCGGGCGCAGCCGTTGCCGCTGCCGTCGAGCTTGCGAAGCGTCCGGAGAACGCCGGCAAGGTCATCGTCGCGATTCTCCCCGACACCGGCGAGCGCTACCTCTCAATGGACCTCTAATGAACTCCCAGGCTACAACGAGCATCCCCGGCACCCTGGGTGCCAGGGAGGACACGCGGACCGTTGACGAGATGCCGCTTCTCGAGGTCATGCGCGAGGACGCCCACGCAGCGCTCGAACGCGACCCCTCGGCGAACTCAATCTGGGACATCGTGTTCTTCTCGACGGGAACCCACATCGTGTGGGCATACCGGCGCCACCACTGGCTCTACACCCATGGCATGAAGGGGCTTGCGCTGTTCCTGGCCAAGCGCACTCGCCGCAAGCTCGGCGCAGACGTCTTCCCCTCCGCGCAGATCGGCAGGCGCTTCTCGATTGACCACGGCATTGGCGTGGTCATTGGGGCAACGTCGATCATCGGCGATGACTGTCTCATCTACCAGGGCGTGACTTTGGGGATGACTGGCAAGCACGGAGGCAAGCGCCACCCAACGCTGGGCAGCAACGTCATGGTGGGTGCAGGGGCCATCGTCCTCGGCGACATCACCGTTGGTGATAACGCCAAGATTGCCGCAGGTTCCGTTGTTGTCTACGACGTTCCGCACGACGTTACGGTTGCCGGCGTTCCTGCCAAGGTGGTGCGAGACCGCCGCTTCACCGGGCCACGCCTGGTGGAGGACGACTTCGATCCAACCAAGCTGGATGACGAGAACGTCCGCTGGTCCTGCGCGCTATAGCTTCTCGGTAGGCTCTGCCGCAATCATGCACCGCCCCCGGCGCCCGAATGAACGCCGGGGGGTTCTTTTTCTCCGTCGCAGCTGCGGGAACTCGCCCTCCGGCGAGAAAACGGCGCCGGAAGGGGCGTTGCAGCGACAATCACGTACAAAGAGGGTCTTCCGGCGTCGAATCCTCGCCGAAGTCTCTTTTTTCTCCGCCGTGGTTGCGGGAACGCGCCCTCCGGCGAGAAACTGGCGCCGGAAGGGGCGTTGCAGCGACAATCACGTACAAAGAGGGTCTTCCGGCGTCGAATCCTCGCCGAAGGTCGCGTTATCGCAGCAGCTGCGTACGAAACCCGCCCCCCGGCGTCACCGCGTCGCGCCTAGCCCTCGCTCTTCTCGGCCGCTGCCTGGCGTTCGCGAACCTCGTCCATCGTGAGCGAGTCCGCGTTCTTCACGAACAGCAGCGGTACCGCCGAGATGGCAGCGCAAACGGCAACGTAGATGTAGAGGTACTGATACCCCACGAACTGCATGACGGCACCGGAGAGGATGGGTGTCACAACCTGCGCCGACATGCTTGCCGTGTAGTAGAACCCGGTGTAACGGCCCGTAGAATTGGCACTGGCCAGCTCCATGATCATGGGATACACGGTGAGCGAGACCGTCGCCATGCCAATGCCAAAGAGCGCAACCCACACGTAGATAATTGCCGAGAAGCCCGAGGCACCCGAGATAAGCAGGGGCGCCACCACCATGAGCGCAATGCCAATGAAGGTCGTGCGCTTGCGCCCGATCCTGCAGGAAAGGTCGGCCATGGGCATGTAGGCAACGATCGCCGCAAGCGTGGCCACAGTCTGGACCTGCGCGTACGACCCTCCCGCCATGCCCCACACCACGTCTGCATAACGAGAGATGCCGCTGGTCACGGCATTGTTCGACATGAAGTAGAAGAAGACGCAGACAAGGACGCAGACAAGCGAGCGCCGCTTCACCGGGTCCGTCTCGCGCTCCTTGCCGCCCTCGTCCGAGGCGTCAATCTCGTCTTCGGGAATGCCAAGCTCCGCGCTCTCGCGATGCATCGCCTCGACTTCCCGGGGCTCACGAAAGAAGATCATGAAGATAACGGTCGTCACCAGGAGCATGAAGGAGATCACGAGATAGACGGGAACATAGTCGGGGTTCTCCACCGCAGGGACGAGAAGCGAGATGGCAACGAGCACGATGACGCCACCGACGGCAGCCATGAGCGAGTTGAAGGCGTCGGCCTTGCTGCGCACCGGACGAGGAGTGACGTCGGGCATGAGCGCAACCGAAGGCGAGCGATAGACCGAGAGCACCACGAGCGTCGCGATGAGCACCGTCACGAAAAGAGGCAGGTTGTGCATGGAGTTTGCCACGGCGATGAGCGGCGCGAGCGCAGCGGCGAGAAGCGCACCAACCACGATGAACGGCGTGCGCCTGCCCCATCGCGTGGTCGTTCGATCTGAGAGCGCGCCCATGAGGGGAAGCATGAAGAGCGCGAGCACGTTGTCGAGCGACATGAAGACGCCGGTCAGCGTGTCTCCCATGCCAAAGGTGTTCTTGAACATGAGCGGCACCAGGCCGTCATACGCCTGCCAGAACGTAAGGGCGCCCATGAACGGCAGTGTCACGAGGACGGTGCGCCTCATGTTGAGCTTGGTGAGGCTGCGACCCGCAGGCTGCTTCTCGGTCCTCTTTGCCATTTACTTGCCCCTTCTCTGTCGCTTGACCGCTCCCATGGCAAACGCCGCAATTGCCGCCGCCCCAAGCACGGGCACTGCCGGACGGGCGGACTCGCGAACCTCTTCGGCCGTGACGGGCACGCGCTCCGAGGCCCAGTCCGTGAGCGGACGCCCCGTCTTTGTCCCCACGAGCTCGGCATATGTGAGAAGGCACGTTGTGTACCGTGCGGGGCACTTCTCGTCAAAGACGAAGAGTCGCGCGGCGCGGGAGGTGCCCGGGCCATAGGATCCAAAGCCCGCAGACGGCGCGTAGCCAAGGTCAATGTTGCCGTAATGACACACGAGGGTGTTCTTGTGGTCATGTCCAAAGTAGACCGCGAAGGTGCTCCCCTCGCCCGTAAGCGCGGAAACCTCGCCCGTATCGGAGTCCGGGCTGCACACGGGCTCCCTCAAGCCTCCCGACACCGCAAGGTCGTCAATGGGGACGAGCGTTCTGCCGGGGCGGTAATGCGTGCGGAACCCAGGGACGCCGCGCTCGCCCTCGCAGGCGTCGCGCAGGCAGTCGTAGACCTGAACGGGAGGAATGTGCTGGTAGAGAATGCAAGGCACCTTGTGGCCCGCACGATCCGCAAGTTGCTTCTCGCGGTCGACGATCCACGAGGTGACGGCAGGGTCGAATGGCTCGTATCCATCGCCTCCCGAGCCCGCGCCGGAGTCCGCAGCAATCACGGCCATCCGAACATCCGCGCCGTCGTGCGAGAGAATGGGCACGGCGAGCGTGCCAGCCCCGCGGTAAAGTTCCGGCTCGCGAACGGCGACCATTTCGTTCACGCAGCCGGGAATCGCCCTGTACCAGCTCTCCTGCTCCGCATTCCCAACACCGCACTGACGGTCGTGGTTGCCATAGGTGACCAGGAACGGGATGTTCCGCTCGACCATGGGCGAGCAGATCTTTCTCACCACGGTCCGGGCGCGCTCCTCGCTCTCCCCCAGCGAGAACTCGATAGCATAGCCCTTGACCTGGTCTCCGGTGAGTACGACAAGATCCGGTTTCGCCTCGTCTAGAGCCGCGCGGAGAAGCGCCATCGTATCGTCGCGCACGTGTGAGGTCTCCTGGATGTCAGAGAGCTGAAGCACACGGAAGCGTCCCCCAGAGTCGAAGCGAAACGGCCACGCGTTCTTGTTCATCTCGTCAATCACACGTCCCTCCTTTGATGCGGGATTAAACTCCCGGGGAGAAAAATCCCGCGGGGAGAAAACCCGCCACGGCAGCCCTTATGCCATGCCGTCGGATGGCTGTCCGTACGTCACGAAGCGCTTCGAGACGCCCGTGACCTCCTCGCCAGAGAGCACGCGCGGCGTTCCCACGCACTCCGCCTGCCACTGGATGCGCGAGACGAACTCGAGGTTGACGGCAAGCCCAAAGGCGGCGGCCATGCTGGGGCCACAGGCGACAAGGCCGTGGTTCTCCATGAGCACGGCGCTTGTCGCGGGGTGCTCGCCGAAGGTCTTGCCTACCGACGCGGCAAGCTCGGGCGTGCCAAACGTGACGTACGGCGAGAGGGGCACCTCCTCTGCCCCCGAGTCCGCGATCGTAAAGTGCACCGCGCGGATGGGCTCGCCAAGGGCGGCCAACGTGGTCGCATAGGGCGAGTGCGTGTGGACAACGGCGCGTGCAGCCGGACGACGACGGTAGACCTCGGCGTGGAGCGGCGCCTCCGAGGACGGTCGCAGCTCGCCCTCGACCACGGTCCCGTCCAGGCGAAGCACCACGATGTCCGCGGGCGTGGTCTCGAAGTACCCCAGCCCGGAGGGGCTGATGGCCATGAGGCCGGTCGTGGGGTCATACTCGGAGAGGTTCCCGCTCGTCCCAACGGCAAGCCCCTCGGTGGCGATTCTCTTACCAAACGCGACGATGCGCTCGCGCGCGTCCTCCATCAGCATGGAGCACTCCCTTTCTCGCCGGTCGCATGGCGCGACGTTCCGTCCAAGAGCTTACCCCATGCCCTTCGCCGCATTCGTAAGGCATTGCCCTTTTTCGTCTGGTATCGTTCTCATAATGCGTGTGGGGGACGCAGCGCAAGGGAAGGCAGGGGGACGTGGACATAAACGAGATTGCCAAGCTTGCCGGGGTTTCTCGGGCGACCGTCTCGCGCTACCTCAACGACGGTTACGTCTCGAAGGAGAAGCGCGAGCTCATCGCACGCGTCATCAACGAGACGGGCTACGTGCCCTCCCAGCAGGCGAGGACGCTGCGCACGGGAAAGACCAAGCTCGTTGGCGTCATCATCCCCAAGATCAACTCGCACTCCGTTGGCCGCATGGTGGCAGGCATCACCAAGGTTCTTGCCCAAAACGGCTACCAGGTGCTTCTCGCCAACACTGACAACGACGAGAAGGTCGAGGTCGACTACCTCAACCTCTTTGCCGAGAGGAACAAGGTCGACGGCATCATCCTCATTGCCACGGTCTTCACGCACGCGCACCACCGGGCGATCGACTCGCTCAACATTCCCGTGGTCATCCTCGGTCAGCGCCTGGACGGCCACTCCTGCGTCTACCAGGACGACTACCACGCCGTCTACGACCTCACGCGATCCATCCTCAAGACCTCCCGAACGCCGGGCTACATCGGCGTCTACGAGAAGGACGTTGCCGCCGGGCGGGAGCGGCACCGCGCGTTTCTCGACGCGTGTGCCAGCATGGACGTTGCCGTAAGCCCACAGGCCCAGGAGAGCGCGACCTTCTCGGTGGACTCTGGCTATCTCTGCGCCGAGAAGATACTCGACGCCGTGCCAGACGTCGACGCGCTCGTCTGCGCCACCGACGACATTGCCTTTGGCGCCATGACCTGCCTCAGGGAGTACGGCAAGCGGATTCCCGAGGACGTCCAGGTGACGGGCGTGGGAGACTCCAAGCTCTCGAAAATCATGACCCCGAGCCTCACGACGGTTCACTTCTACTACCTCACGAGTGGCGTCGAGGCGGCAAAGATGCTGGTGGACGCCATGACTGACGATGATGGCGTTCCCCGGGAGCTGCGCATGGGCTACGAGATCTACGCGCGCACCAGCTCCCGCTGAGGTTGAGACCTCATTCGCATCGTTAGACCGCTCGCGGCTTCATCTCTACCACTCGCCGTTATTCCCGCAATCCACATTTGCAAGGTCGCGCAACGGCTACCATTGAGTTTGTGAGAACGATTTCATAGATAACTAGTTTAAACAACTTTTTACTCCATGAAATCAGCTATGAGAACGGTTCCATATTCATGTGTGCGGTATGAGGAAGGGAGACCACATGGCTCTGGACTACGCAGAGGCGGCACGCGAGGTACTGGAGGCGGTCGGCGGCTCGGGCAACATCGTCTCGGCGGCGCACTGTGCCACCCGCCTGCGCCTGGTCATCGCGGATGACGGAAAGATCGACAAGGCCAAGCTCGACGACGTGGTTGGGGCCAAGGGCAACTTCCAGGCCGCAGGCCAGCTCCAGGTGATCTTTGGAACCGGCACCGTCGACAAGGTCTATGACGAATTCATCAAGCAGTCCGGCGTCACCGCCGCATCCAAGGCGGAGGCCAAGGAGGCCGCGGCCAACCAGGGCAACGCGTTCCAGCGCGCGATCAAGGTCCTCTCGGACGTCTTCGTCCCCATCATCCCCGCCATCGTTGCCTCCGGCATGCTCATGGGCATCATGGGCGCCCTCTCCTACATGGGCTCCCAGGGCATCATCGCGCTCGACACCACGAGCGTCTGGTGGCGTATCGCGTCCCTCATCAACGCCTGCGCCCTCGGCAACCTCCAGATTCTTTTGGGCTTCTCCGCTGCCACGGTCTTTGGGGGCAACCCATACCTCGGCGCCTCGCTCGGCGCGCTGCTCATCAGCTCCGACTTCATCAACGCGTACAGCGCCAGCACCGCCATCGCCGAGGGGACCATGGTCACGCTCGACGTGATTCCCGGCATCTACAGCATCGACTGGGTGGGCTACCAGGGCCACGTCATCCCCATCCTGGTGGGAGTGTGGATCCTCTGTTTCTTCGAGAAGCGCCTCCACAAGGTAGTCCCCGAGATGTTTGACCTCTTCCTCACCCCGCTGCTCTCGGTCTCGCTTGCCGCCTACATCACGATCCTCTTCGTTGGCCCCATCTTCGTCTGGCTTGAGAACAACATCCTCGGCCTGCTCATGTGGCTGCTCCAGGTGCCCTTCGGCATTGGCTACATCATCATCGGCCTGATCTACTCGCCCTCCGTCGTGACCGGCCTACACCAGATGTACACCGCCATCGACGTCTCGATGCTCGCGCAGTATGGCGTCACCTACTGGCTGCCCATCGCCAGCGCCGCCAACATCGCCCAGGGCGGTGCCTGCCTGGCAGTCGCGCTCAAGACCCGCTCCGAGAAGACCAAGTCCCTCGCCGTGCCCGCCGGCATCTCCTGCCTGCTCGGCATCACTGAGCCCGCGATCTTCGGCGTGAACCTACCCAACATGAAGCCCTTCGTGGCTGGCATGATCGGCTCTGCCTGCGGTGCCCTCTGCTGCTTCATCTTCAACCTCGCCGCATCCGGTACCGGCGTCACCGGCATCTTTGGCATCCTGCTCTGCATCGCACAGCCCATCCAGTACGTCATCATGTTCGCCGTCGCCTTTGGCGTGGCGTTCGGCATCTCGTCGGCGGTGTACCGCGACAAGGACGCCACGGCGGCACCCGCGAAGGTCGCTGCCGAGACTGCCGCCGTGGCCGATGAGGCCCGCACCCTCGAGGCCGAGGAGAACGCCGGCCTTGGTGCCATCGAGGCCCCCAGCCCCGAGACCATTGGCGCGCCTGCCACCGGCACCGCCGTCGCGCTGGCCGACGTCTCCGACCCAGTCTTTGCCTCTCTCGCCATGGGCAGGGGCATCGCGGTCGAGCCCACGGACGGCAAGATCGTCTCGCCCGTCGACGGCACCGTGACCGTGGTCGCCGAGACCGGACACGCCCTTGGCCTGCTCTCCGATTCCGGCGCCGAGATTCTCATCCACATCGGCATCGACACCGTCGAGCTCAAGGGCGAGCCCTTCACGCCCTTCGCCAAGGTGGGAGACCACGTGAGGCGCGGCGACGTCCTCATGGAGGCCGACCTCGGCGCCATCAAGGCAGCCGGCAAGGCAGCCACCACAATGCTCGTAGTCACGAACACCGACGCCTACGCCTCCGTTGACCAGCTCGCCACCGGCGAGATCAAGGCTGGCGACGCGGCCGTGGCAACGCGCTAGGCGCAGCACTCGCACCCCATGCGGGCGGTCACCCTGGGTGGCCGCCCGTCTCGCACTCTGTCCACGTTCAACCAGAAGGAGTCCCATGACCCCAACGAACGACCGCTGGACCACCAACTTCCACCTGGCACCTCGCCAGGGATGGCTCAACGACCCAAACGGCCTCTGTCAGCTTCACGGCACCTATCACGTGTTCTATCAGGCGGACCCCACCTGGCCGGCTCCCGGAAAGAAGGGCTGGGGGCACTTCGCGAGCCGCGACCTGGTGCGCTGGGAGGACCTGGGCGAGCCCCTCGTCCCCTCCATACCCGAGGATGCCGATGGTGTCTACTCGGGATCGGCACTCGTGGTGCCGGGCGGCGCCCCGGACGGCAGCGACCTCCTTCGCCTCTACTACACCGGCAACGTGAAGTACGAGGGCGATCACGTCCACACCGGGCGTGACGCCAACCAAATCATGATCACGAGCGAGGATGGCATTTCGCTTTCGGAGAAGGAAGTCCTCCTCCGCCCCGAGGACTACCCCTCCGACCTCACGCGCCACGTGCGCGACCCCAAGGTCTGGGTGCAGGATGGTCATTACTACATGGTGCTTGGCGCCCGTCGCTCGGATGACGTTGGCGACGTGATTCTCTACGAGTCCTCCGACGCCGTGGCATGGACCTATCGCGGGCGCATAGAGTCCGCGCATCCCTTTGGCTACATGTGGGAATGCCCCAACGTCATCCAGCTGGACGGGCGGGACTACCTCGTGGTGTGCCCGCAGGGTCTTCCCAGCGAGCAAACGCGCTGGCAGAACCTCTATCAGGCGGGGTACTTCCCGCTACCCCAGGGCGTGCTTGAGACCGAGCGGGTTGACGAGGCAAGTTTCGTCGAACTCGACTGGGGCTTCGACTTCTATGCGCCGCAGGTCTTTGAGGACGAGAAGGGCCGCTGCATCCTCATCGGCTGGATGGGGATGCCGGACGCCGAGTACACCTCGGCCCCCGAGGGCCTTGCCTGGTGCCACTGCCTCACCGTGCCACGCGAGGTCACGGTTGGGGAGGACGGGCTTCTTTGCCAGTGGCCGGTCGCCGAGATAGACGGCCTACGCGGCTTTGCTCAGCCCGTGAGTCCCACTGCTGGGGCGATTCTCCCCCATCACCACGCCGACATCGAGCTTGTCGGCATCGAGGGCGATCTCGAGATGGGTGCTGAGAATGGCATTTGCGGACGAGAAGGCCGCCTCTGGCCGCACCGAACGCGTGCTTCCGCTTTCGGCGGTGCGCGAGCTCCGCGTGCTGGTGGACGGCTCCGCCGTGGAGGTCTACGTGAACCACGGTGAGGCGGTCCTCTCGACCAGGTGGTTCCCCACGGCGGACACGCTGCTGGTCACCCTGCATGCCAGCTGCGAGAGCGCCCACTCCTGGGAGATGGGTGGCGAGCCGCCGCGCGCGTAACGACGCTGCCGACACGTGGCGCGCGATGCGCGGCGTCTCTCGCGCGACGCCCGTGCGAGGTTTTCCGACGGGATTGGTGCGATAGCGGGCCCTCGGGCGCCAGAATCTCGCCCGAGGGCCCCTTTCGTACGCACTTGCTGCGAAGCCCGGCCTTCCGGTGCCAGCGGCAAGACCGGACACCGCCGGCTCTTGGCGCCCTTAGAAGTCCGCGTTGCCCACGGTGCGCGGGTGCGGCAGCACGTCACGGATGTTGTCGACGCCTGTGAGGTACATGACCAGGCGCTCGAAGCCCAGGCCAAAGCCCGCGTGGTGGCAGCCGCCATAGCGTCGCAGGTCAAGGTAGTACTTGTACTGCTCGGGGTCCATGCCCAGCTCGTGGATGCGGCGCTCGAGCACGTCCAGGCGCTCCTCGCGCTGAGAGCCACCGATGATCTCGCCAATGCCGGGGACCAGGCAGTCCGCAGCGGCTACGGTCTTGCCGTCATCGTTCAGGCGCATGTAGAACGCCTTGATGTCGCGCGGGTAGTCCGTCACGAACGTGGGGCGCTTGAAGTGCTTCTCGGTGAGGTAGCGCTCGTGCTCGGTCTGGAGGTCGACGCCCCAGGAGACGGGGTACTCGAACATCGTGCCGGAGTTCTGGGCGTCCTCGAGAATCTTCACGGCGTCGGTGTAGCTCACGCGCGCAAAGTCGCTCGTGGCCACGTGCTGCAGGCGGTCCTTGAGGCCCTTGTCCACCCACTTGTTAAAGAAGTCCAGCTCGTCGGGGCAGTGCTCCATCACGTAGGAGATGACGTACTTGAGCATCTCCTCTGAGACATCCATCTCGCCCTCGAGGTCGCAGAAGGCCATCTCGGGCTCGACCATCCAGAATTCGGCCGCGTGGCGACGCGTGTTGGAGTTCTCGGCGCGGAAGGTGGGGCCAAAGGTGTAGACGTCGCCAAAGCTCATGGCAAAGTTCTCGGCCTGGAGCTGCCCGGACACCGTGAGGTTGGTGGGCTTGCCAAAGAAGTCCTTGCTGTAGTCCACCTTGCCGTCCTCGGTGAGGGGCGGGTTGGCCGGGTCGATGGTGGTCACGCGGAACATCTCGCCCGCGCCCTCGGCGTCTGACGCGGTGATGATGGGCGTGTTCACGTAGAGGAAGCCGCGCTCCTGGAAGAAGCGGTGGATGGCAAAGGCGGCCACGCTGCGCACGCGGAAGACCGCGCGGAAGAGGTTTGTACGGCTGCGCAGGTGCTGCTGGGTGCGCAGGAACTCGCGCGTCTGACGCTTCTTCTGCATGGGGTAGTCAGGCGCAGAGACACCCTCCACCGTAATGGTCTCTGCCTGCAGCTCGAAGGGCTGGGGGCGGTCCGGCGTAAGCTCAAGCTTGCCGCGCACGATAAGCGCCGCGCCCACGTTCTGCGAGACGATCCCCTCGTACGTCTTGTCTCCCAGACGCTCGCGGTTGACCACGACCTGCAGGTCCTTGAAGCAGCTGCCGTCGTTCAAGGTGACAAAGCCAAAGTTCTTCATGTCGCGGATGGAGCGCACCCAGCCTGCAACGGTGAGCTCGGTGCCGCCCAGCTGGTCCATGTCCGCGTAGAGCGCGGCGATTCTCGTGCGATTCAAGGGACGTCCTTCCTCTTGGAATTGTGTCATGCTCGTTAACGGTCTCATCTTATCGCGACAGCAGGGGCCACACCCCCTCATTCTCCGCACTGGAAGGAGGCGCCGCCATGGACAACGCGCGCACCACAGACTACGAGCTTCTCGCCCAGCAGGTAGCATCACTCGCCGAGGGGACGCCGGGATGGATGCCCGCGCTCGCCAACGTTGCCGCGCTCTTGGGCGAGGCACTGCCAAGCATCAACTGGGTGGGCTTCTACATGGCCGTCGCTGGTCCCAATGACGAGCAGGACCTTGCCCTCGGTCCCTTCTGGGGGCGCCCCGCCTGTGTGAGTATCCCCTATGGTGCCGGTGTCTGCGGAAGGGCCGTCGAGACAAACGAGCCCCAGCTTGTGCCCGACGTCCACGCCTTCCCGGGCCACATTGCCTGTGATGCCGCGTCGCGCTCGGAGCTCGTGGTGCCCATCCACGCAACCGCCGCGGACGGCAGCGCCGCCGTCTGGGGCGTCCTCGACTGTGACAGTCCCATACCCGCGCGCTTCTCGGCAGCAGACCTTGAGGGCTTCTCGCGCATAGTGCACGCACTGGAGAGTTCCGCGGACCTTCTCGGCCCTGCCGTGGGCCCCATCCGCCCGTAGTCGCGTAGAATCACTTGCGAGACGATCGTCACCACCGAGAGGAGACGTCAATGGAGGAGTACAAGCGCCAGTTCATCGACTTCATGGTCGAGAGCAAGGTGCTCAAGTTTGGCGAGTTCACCCTCAAGAGCGGCAGGAAGTCGCCGTTCTTTATGAACGCCGGCGCCTACGTCACGGGCTCGCAGCTCAAGCGCTTGGGAGAGTTCTACGCCCGCGCCATCCACGACAACTTTGGCCTGGACTTCGACGTGCTCTTTGGGCCTGCCTACAAGGGCATTCCCCTGGCGGTCTCCTGCGCCATTGCCTTCCACGACCTCTACGGCAAGGAGGTGCGCTACTGCTCCAACCGCAAGGAGGTCAAGGACCACGGCGCCGACAAGGGCAACCTCCTGGGCAGCGAGCTTAGGGACGGCGACCGCGTGGTGATGATCGAGGACGTCACCACCTTCGTGACCGGCGCGGCTGCGGTCGAGGTCAAGGGACTTATCGTCTCGCTCAACCGCATGGAGGTGGGCAAGGGCGGCAAGGTGAGCGCCCAGGAGGAGATCCAGGAGCGCTACGGCTTCCCCGTCGCGAGCATCGTGACCATGGCAGAGGTCGTCGAGGCACTCGACGGCACCATCATTACGCCGCAGCTCAAGGCTGCCATCGACGAGTACTACGAGAAGTACGGCGTGAAGTAGCGCAGCAAGACACGCAGCACAAAAAAGCGGGGCGTCAGCACAAGCTGGCGCCCCGCATACGTTACGAGTGGCCTTTCTCGCGTGGCTCACCCTACGCCGCCAGGTCGGCGCGACGAGCCGTGGCCTCCTCGAAGTCGCGAGTGCCCACAAATACGTCCTGCTTGTAGGGGTTGACGCCCAGCTTCTTGGCGCGGTAGGCGATTGTGATGATGGCTGCCACGTTTGCCACGAGCGCGACCACGGAGACCACGGTCGCCGTGGTGGGATTGAGCGTGGAGTGCGTCACAAAGACCGACTCCTCCTGGAACGCGGGGAAGACCTGCGCGAACATGCACCAAATGGCCAGCGTGTTTGCGCGGTTCTGAATCCAGGCGCCCTTGTTCCAAAGCGCGTTTGCCACCGTGGGGGCAAGAAGCAGCGCCAGGCCGCAGTACCAGGCGTGGTGCGGCAGGCAGTTGTAGGTGTAGCAGAAGTTCCAGATGTCATAGGCAACGATGAAGACCCAGGTCATGTCAGGCCAGAGCATGTCTCGTCCGTCCTTGGAGGAGTAGACGTTCCACCAAGCCGTCATGCAGAAGATGTTGATGATGCCAGCAATGCCGTTGAAGACGTTGTTCCAACCGGCGAGCTGGGTCGCGCCCTCCGAGGTCACCCACGTGGTCTCGCCTAGCGCAAAGAAGTGATAGGCGCTCTCGAAGTCAGAGCACACGGCAATGAGGATGTTGATTGCGACAATCGCAAACGGGAAGGCGCGGAACCAGTGCGCGCGACCAAGGCTTCCCCACTGGTACTTGATAATCATGAAGCCAATGCAGCCGACAAGCGCCGCGTACACCTTTGCGTAGTGGAACCAGCTGTTCTGGTAGATGTGAGTGGGATTGGTGAGCGCCCACTCCTGGCCCTGCGCCACGCCCACGGCAATAGCAATGCAGTAGATGGTCATGGCCACGGGCAGCACGCCGAACATGATGAGGCCCCCGACCTTAGACCTGCGGGCGAACTCGTTGAGCACGATGAGCCCAACAAAGACTATCACCCACCCCAGGAGCTGGAACGGCAGATTGGCACTATGGTCGAACAACATGGCACTTCCTCTCTCTTGCTGTCTTTGGGGAAACGCTACTGTCGCGCGTTGGCGCGGCTAGTCCTGTTGGGAGCCAAGGTCAAGGTGGAGCGTGTCGGCGATGAGGTCGGCAACAAGCTCGTCCGAGGCGTCGGGGTGGGTCCTCATGTAGCTCATGAGGCCAATGATGAGCAGGTAGAACTCCTCGTAGGGATGGTGTATCTCCACGCGGTGGTACCTGGCGTACTCGGCAACGGTAGTGTGCGTGAGGTATTCGGCAAGAGTGCGTGCCGTCTGTTGGCTAAAGCGCTGGTAGAGAAGGGCGTTCTGGCTCTTGAGAAGGTCAGTCCTAAAGCTGTCCGTGTCAAAGAGATGGCGGCGGAGCATGGCAACGCAGGTCCTAAGGGCGCCTGCGACGTCCCCGCGCATGCGCCGCGCATTCCACTCGCGCACGGCAGCCACAAACGTGTCGACGTAGGCGTCGAGAATGGCGTCAGTGACCTCGTCGCGACTTGAGAAGTAGTGGTAGAAGAGGCTGCGCGTAATATTGGCCCGCTCGGCGATGTCCTTCACCGAGGTGTGGTCGATGCCCTTCTCCTCGTAGAGGGAGCGGGCGGCGGCAATGATCTGCTCGCGTCGCGTTTCTGCAATCTCGCCGCGCATCGACTTCACCTCCCTTGTTGACACCATGTCAACGACGGGGCCAATAATAGGATGTGAAGAGAATGTGTGGCAACGAACAGTTTTCGAAAAACGTCAACGAGCCGCAGCCCAGAGGGGGTGCGTGGCATAAAAAGGCGCGGCGACCCATTTGGGGCCACCGCGCTTCTTGGCTCTGATTGTGTTGCAGAGGCTACATGGGCATCGTGGGGGCAACAAAGGTGCGGGCCTGGTACTCGCGGTCCAGGTCGTAGAGGCCCTTGGGATCGGAGCCAAAGAGCTCCATGTTCTTGATCATGTCGGAGGCGTTGGTCTCCTCCTCGCCCTGCTCCTTCACGAACCAGTCGAGCAGCTGCATAGTACGGAAGTCGTGCACGTCATAGGCGGCCTGGTAGCACTCGTTGATTGCGGCCGTGATGTAGCGCTCGTGCTCGAGGCCGGCCTGCAGCGGCTCGAGGTCGTTGGTGAAGGTCTTGTCCGGCTCGGCGATGGCGGCCATCTTGACCTGGTAGTCGTTGTCCAGAAGGTAGCGACGGAGGATCTTTGCGTGGGAGACCTCCTCCTGCACCTGCACCATGTACCAGTTTGCGAACCCTTTGAGACCACGGTCCTCGTAGTAGTCGGCAAACGTGAGGTAGAGGTAGGCAGAGTAGAGCTCCTTGTTGATCTGTGCGTTAAGGGTGTCGCCGACCTTCTTGTCGAGTGCCATGACAACCTTCTTTCCTGCCCCGCAGGGCGTTTGAGAAATGCATTCCACTGGAGAGTCTACCCGTCGGAGCGGGGGAATGTCAGCTTCTTGAAGACACCACGCGCCTGCGAGTCCCCTCCGCGGACGGCGATAAACTCCGCGGGCTGCGATACACTCCGGAGCAAGGATTCACGCCGGGCAGTCGCAACCCGCCAACGAGAGGAGAGCGCGTGACCAAGCTCATGGAGTACCTGCTGGAGCCGCAGACCGCCGTGGTCTTTGACATCGACGGCGTTCTCGCGGTCTACGAGTTTGGCGAGCTCTCGCACAGCGCCTGCCCCGACGAGGACTGGGAGGACTACGTCCGCACCCACGACCCCTACGCCAGCTCGCGTCCGGTCCCGCAGATCAAGCGTTTTATCAAAGACAAGGGCGAGGACCGCGTGTGGGCCTGCTCGCAAGCAAGCGACGTCGAGGCACCCGGCAAGCGCGCCTTTGTCACGCGCTGTTACGGCCTTGCCCCCAGCCACGTGGTAACCGTTGCTCAGAAGGCCGAGAAGGTCGAGTTTCTCCGTCAGCTGGCGCAGGAGCTAAAAGTTCCTGAGCGCCGCGTGGCCATCGTCGAGGACACCGTGAAGACGCTGGACCTTGTCAACCGCGAGACCGACTGCATCACGGTGCACGTCTCGTCCTTCTTCGACTACGGGATGTAGCCCCGGGCACACACGCGGTCCCGCGTCCACCTGCACGCCGAGGCGCCTACGCCCTCTCCTCGTGGACCTCGCGCTCAACCCCGTCGGCATCGCGAATGACCTCGATCCAGCGCTCGATGCGCTCACCGTCGAGCATGCGCGCCGCCTCATCGATCTTGTCGGCGAGAAGGTCGAGCGACTCCGGCGAGACGGAACCGTGTGCCGCCTGAAAGGACAGCGCCCTGGCGATGTCTGCGCATCCGCGCAGCGCTTCTTGTGGACTTTCCAAGGTATCACCTGCTAGATAGCATCGTTTTCCTGGCAGACACAAGAATATTCTATTTTTGAATGTCGTGCGCGCGGGTCTAAATTCCGGCGCATGTACGAGATTGCCGACAGACTCGTGGGAAAGGTCCTCCGCAAGCTGAGGATAGAATCTGGCCTCAAGCAGGACCAGGTTGCGGCACGTCTTGGCATCAACCAGTCGATGGTCTCGAAGTTCGAATCCGGCGAACGCTCGCTCCATCTGGGCGAGGTCTACGCCTACGCAAAGGCACTCGACACCACGCCGGAGCGCATCCTCCAGGAGGTCTGGAGCAACCGGCTGCCCCGACACGGCAACTAGGTGCGGCGAGACACGCCCCTCCCCGGCAGCCCAGCAATCGCTCCCCGCGCTACCCTTAGGGGACAAGCCGCACGGGAGACGGGGAGCACCAACACCATGAACGCAAGAACGCACGCCACGGGAACGCGGCTTGTGCGCATAGCAAGCGCGCAGGAACTTCTCGCCAGCCCCGAGGGCAGCCTTCCCCACTTGCTCACGCCAGCCGAGCTCGCACAGGCCAACGCGCGCGAGAACCCCGCCGAATACGTGGCCGGCCACCTTGCCGCCAAAGGTGCGGCAACGGACGCCCTAGCGCAGCTCCTTCCCCCGGGCACGGGAATTGACCCCCTAGAGCTGGAGACCCTCGACGCTTCCTCCGGCGCGCCGGTGTGCGCAGTCCACGGACGCCTGGCCGCCATCCTTGCCGCGCACGGCATAGAGCCGCCGCGCATCTCCATCACCAACGAGGCCGGCGCCGCGCTGGCTACGGCTGTGGCATGGGCTCCCGCGGTGGGAGGCGAAGGAGCGTGATCTTTGACCAGCCACTCGCCGTGAGCGATCTGGTGCTCAAGAACCGCCTGGTCATGGTACCCATGGCCACGAGGAAGGCGGGAGCACGCGGCCAGGTAACCCAAGCGCTTTGCGACCACTACGCCACCCGTGCGCGCGGCGGCTACCTGGGCCTTGTAGAGTGCGGCCACCACTTTGTCTGTGAGGAGGGCCGCGCAACCGCGGGCCAGGCGTCAATCGCACACGACGAGGACATCGAGGGCCTCAAGCGCGAGGCGGCAGCCGTCCACGATCAGGGAACTCCCGTCTTTGTGCAGCTCTCACATGCAGGCTCGGCAGCAACCGAGAGACTCACGGGCACGCAGCCGCTAGCACCCTCGGCCGTCACCTGCCCAGGCGCCAAGATGGGCCACCCCCTCCCCCGCGCCATGAGCGCGGATGACATCGCGCGCGTGCCAGAGCTCTTCTCGGCAGCGGCACGGCGCGCCCGCGCGGCCGGCTTCGACGGCGTCGAGATACACGCAGCCCACGGGTACCTGCTGGACCAGTTCCTCTCGCCCCTCACCAACCTGCGAAAAGACGCCTACGGCGGCTCGCTCGGGAACCGCGCGCGGCTCCTTGTGGAGGTGCTTCGTGCCGTGCGAGCAGAGCTGCCCTCGGGCTACCCGGTCTCTGTGCGCCTGGGCGGCTGCGACTACATGCCAGGTGGCAACACCATCGACGACGCGGTGGCGTTCGCGCGCGTGGCCGAGGCGGCGGGCGCGAGCCTCATCTCCGTCTCGGGCGGCATGTGCTACTACGGCAGGCCCGGCCACGAGGACACCGCTGGCTGGTTTGCGGATTCGTCGATGCCAATCCGTGCGGCCGTGGGCGTGCCAGTGCTTCTGTCGGGCGGCATAAAGACGGGCGCGGCGGCGGAAGCACTGCTCGAGCAAGGCGCCTGCGACCTTGCGGGCATCGGACGTGCAATACTGAACAGGCCCGCATGGGCGCGGCGCGAGACCACCAAGCTCTGCGCTGTCAGCGCGCCCGCAAAAGGCACCACAAGATAGCGAGAACACCGGCTGCGCAGGCCGAGGAGGACAGCATGGACGAGAGCGACATGAAGCTCGCGGAGCAACTGCGCGAGCAGCTCGAGGCAAACGGAGCAAAGACGGCCTTTGGCGCGCCAGCAGCGACGCCGGAAGCAGCGCCGAGCAAAGCCACCCCGCAGGGCGAGCAGGACGACGCAGGCAGCCTCGTAGAGGGGCCGTTTGCCCAGGCAATGGCCGCCTACCACAAGGCAAAGCGCTCGGGCGACGCCGAGGCGACAGCGGCAGCCGAGCGCCACCTCCAGGACGTGGTGCGCGCCGAGCTTGCCGGCGGCGCCGAGCCCTGCTCGGGAGACGAGCGATGAGCGCGGAGGAGACCGGCGCCACCGCCAGCGCGTCCAACCCCACTCCCGTTGACCTTGGCCCCAATGGCCCGGGCTCGCTGGGGCGCCTCATCCCCTGGCCGGATGACGAGACCTACCCCAACATCCCAGCGGAGGACGCCCTCGAGCTCTTCCTTGGCTGGGTGGAGTCGCGCGGCATGCAGCTCTGGGACCACCAGGAGGAGGCACTTCTCGACCTTGCATCGGGCGACCACGTGATCTTGGGCACGCCTACGGGCTCGGGCAAGAGCATGGTTGCCGTGGGCATGCTCTTCATAGCCAACTGCACCAACCGCCGCGCCTACTACACGGCGCCCATAAAGGCGCTGGTCAGCGAGAAGTTCTTCAACCTGGTTGACCTTCTCGGCAAAGACAACGTGGGCATGATCACAGGCGACGTGGTGATAAACAGCGAGGCGCCCGTCATCTGCTGCACGGCCGAGATCCTTGCCCAGGACGCGCTGCGCTTTGGCGAGCACGCGGACATCGGCTGCGTGGCCATGGACGAGTTCCACTTCTACAGCGACCGCGACCGCGGCTGGGCCTGGCAGGTGCCGCTGCTGGCGCTGCCCCACACGCAGTTTCTGCTCATGTCCGCCACGCTGGGCGACGTCACCGACATCGCCGCTGCGCTCGAGGAGCACACCGGACGCGCCGTCGACAAGGTGCTTGACGCGCCCCGGCCGGTGCCCCTCTCCTACGAGTTCGTGGAGACCCCGCTTGAGGGCACGGTCGAACTGGCCCTGCGTGACGGCGACGCGCCTCTCTATATAGTGCACTTCTCGCAGGAGGCGGCCCTCAAGAGCGCGCAAGCCCTCTCGAGCTACGGCGTCTCCTCGAAGGATCAGCGCGAGGCCCTGAAGAACGCCGTCAAGGGCGTGCGCTTCACCACCACGTTTGGCAAGACCCTGAAGCGACTCATACTCACGGGGGTGGGCGTGCACCACGCCGGCATGCTGCCGCGCTACCGCCTGCTGGTGGAGAAGCTCGCGCAGCAGGGCCTGCTGCCCGTGATCTGTGGCACCGATACGCTCGGCGTGGGCATCAACGTTCCCATCCACACCGTGCTTCTCACCCAGCTCACCAAGTTCGATGGCCGGCACATGCGCAGGCTCAACGCGCGCGAGTTCCACCAGATTGCGGGGCGCGCCGGCCGCGCCGGGTTCGATACCGAGGGCCGCGTGATTGCAGAGGCCACCGAGTACGACATCGAACGCGCAAAGGCGCTGGCCAAGGCCGGCGGAGACCCCAAGCGCGCCCGCAAGATCAAGGTCAAGACGCCGCCCTCGGACTTTGTTGGTTGGAACAAGCAGACCTTCGAGCGCCTTATTGCGGCAGAGCCCGAGAAGCTCCGTCCGCGCCTGCGCATTACGCACTCCATGGTGCTCGCCGAAATCGAGCAGGGCGGAGACGCCTGGGCGCGCACGCACAAGCTCATAGAGGACTCGGCCCAGACGCCGGAGGAGAAAGCCGCGCTCTCACAGCGCACCGACGAGGTCTTTGCCACGCTCATCGACGCCGGCGTGGTCGAGCGCCATGAGGAGGAAGACGGCGCAGCCTCCTACCTGCTCACCGTTGACCTGCCCGAGGACTTTGCGCTTGACCAGCCCCTCTCGCCCTTCCTTCTCGCCGCCATCGAGCTTCTGGACCCGGAGAGCGAGACCTATGCGCTGGACCTCATCTCGATGGTCGAGGCCACGCTTGAGGACCCGCCGCAGATCCTGCGCGCCCAGGAACGCGAGGCCCGCGGTGCCGCCATCGCGGCCATGAAGGCCGAGGGCATCGAGTACGAGGAGCGCATGGAGCGCGCGCAGGAGGTCACCTATCCCAAGCCGCTCGAGGACCTTCTCAGCGCTGCCTTTGCGGAGTACTGCGAGAAGGTCCCCTGGGCAAGCGACTACTGCCTACGGCCAAAGAGCGTGCTGCGCGACATGGTCGAGACGGCAAGCGACTTCAAGACCTACATTGGCCGCTACAAGATCGCCCGCTCGGAGGGCACGCTCCTGCGCTACCTCTCCGACGCCTACCGCGTGCTCGACCGCACGGTGCCCGCCGAGAAGCGCGACGAGCGCCTGGATGACATCGTGACCTGGCTCAGGCTGGTCGTTCGCACCACGGACTCCTCACTCGTGGACGAGTGGGAGGGCGCCGGCACCGAGGATGGCGCCACGGTTGCCGCGCCCAGCGTGGACGAGGTCGTCCACGACAGGCGCGGCCTCACGCTGCTCGTGCGCAACGCCCTCTTCGCCCGCATGCGCCTGGCGGCGCTCGGCAAGGTCGAGGAGCTTGGCGACCTCGACGCAGACTGGGGCTATCGCTCGGTCGTGTGGCAGCAGGCACTCGACGCCTTCCACGCGGAGCACGAGCAAATCCTCTTGGATGCCGACGCGCGCTCCTCCGCCTACCTCGACATCGACGAGAAGGACGAGAAGACGGACCACGTCTGGCACGTCCACCAGGTCTTCCGCGACTCCGACGACGATCACGACTTTGGCATCTGGGGCGACGTCGACCTCGACGCCACGCAGGACGAGGGCGCCGTGGTCTTCAAGACCTACCGCGTGGGGTTTGTGGACACGCTCGCTTAGGCGAGCGTGCGCCGCGGGCCTACCGTTCGGGGCGCAAGTCGCGCGTCTCCCCGCCTTTCTCGGGAAAACCGCCCCAACGGCGGGTAGAACGAGAGCGCGGGGCGGCGCGCAAGGCGTCAGCCTCAGGCACACTCGCTTAGGAGGACGCCATGGCAGAGACAACCCAGACCTACCAGGACCTCGGTTACGACAAGATCTTTGTGTCGCTTGACGGAACGGAGCGCCAGACGGAGGTGCTCCATCGTGCCATCGTGATGGCGGCGAACGACAACGCGGAGCTCTACATTGGCCACGTCATCGACTCGACCGCGCTCGAGACCGCTGGGACCTATCCCGTCGACCTCATCCCCTCGCTCGAGAAGGACTTCCGCGAGTCCATCGCCGAGCAGGTCGCGGAGGCCGAGGCGGAGCCGCAGATCAAGAGCGTCAAGGTCATCGTGAAGGCCGGGCGCATTCGCGAGACGCTGAAGGACGACATGATCGACGTCATTAAGCCCGACCTCGTCATCTGCGGGGCGCGCGGCCTCTCGTCCATCAAGTACGCCATTCTCGGCTCCATCTCCACCTTCCTCACGCGCTCCACGACCTGCGACGTGCTCGTGGTGAAGTAGCGTACCCGCGACGGACGTCACGCCGTTCACGGATTTCTTTGGCACCTTCGCGGTATCCCACAGAAATCCCACAGCTCGTTCTCCTGCTGGGTGGTATGGCGATGACGCTTTGTAAAGTCGCAGGTAATTATCGTAATTTCTGTTGCGGCCCCTCTCGCGCGGAGGGGCCGCAACCCTATACGAGGACTTGAGACTTTTGCAGGAACCGTGATACCTCACTTTTCACGCTAAGGTTATCTAGCTGCGCTGTTGGCATGTTCTCGCCCGGCGCTCCGTCAACGTCGGCCACGGAGGTAACCTTTGCCGCTCTCGTCTACAACCCGATCAGGAGTCCTTGCGCTTGCACTCGCCTGCACCATGGCGGTTGGCATTGGCGCCGCAAGGCCAACCATCGCCTGGGGTGATACGCTCGACGACCTTGAGGCAAAGGTCGAGCAGACCAACGACGAGCTCACCGCCGCCAACGACAAGGTTGCCCAGCTCCAGCAGCAGATTGACGACAACCAGCAGCGCATCTCCGAGATCGAGGCCCAGCTGCCCGACGCGCGCGCGGCCGCGGCACAGAGCATCCGCGCCCAGTACAAGATGCAGCAGGGCTCGCAGGGTCTCGTCGAGCTGATTCTCTCGTCCGACAGCTTCTACGACTTCCTGTCGACCATCCAGTTCCTTGACTCTGTGACGTCGTATAACACCGACCAGATTCAGTCCCTCGTCGACCTTACGACCGAGCTCTCGAACACGCAGTCAGACCTCAACACCCAGCTCTCCCAGGCCGAGACCGAGCGCCAGAACGCGCAGGACGCGCTCGACTCCGCCGTTGCTGCGCGAGAGGCGCTGCAGCAGCAGATGGCGGAGGAGCAGGCCGCGCAGGAGGCCGAGGCCCAGGCTGCGCTCCAGGAGGCAGCCCAGAGCGAGGGCCAGACCTTCCAGACCGAGTCGGGCAACACGGCAACCGTCGAGGTGCCCCAGTCTTCCAGCAATTCCTCAAGCGACTCGGGGAATTCCAGCAACTCGGGCAGCTCCAGCGAAAACGTCAACTGGCAGAGCGACAAGGACAGCTTCGTGTCCCAGTGGGGCGCCCGCATCGATGCCTACCTGGCGGGGTCCCCGCTTGCGGGCTACGGAAGCACCTTTGCCGCCGCGGCTTGGGACTACGGCATCGACCCGCGCCTCTCGCCCGCAATTTCGGCCGTCGAGAGCAGCAAGGGCCTCTATTGCGCCTACCCCCACAACGCGTGGGGCTGGGGCAACGTGAGCTGGAGCAGCTGGGAGACCGCCATCTACGCTCACACAGCCGGCCTTGCCTCCGGCTACGGCGGCTACCTCACCTACGCCATGGCACAGAAGTACTGCCCGCCCAACTCGTCGGCGTGGTACTCCTCTGTTGCAGCCAACATGGCAATGATCTAGGGGCGTTTCCGGACCCACCGCACCCTGCGGGTCCGCCCTCGGTCTCTCGTCCGCCCTCGGTCTCTCGTCCGCCTCTCGTCGGCCTCTCGTCCGCTTCTCGTCGGCCTCTCGTCCGCTTCTCGTCGGCCTTTCTCTCACGAAACCTGCGGGTTAATAGCAGTTAGCCTCATGCGTCGCCGAGAGAAACTGCAGGTAGATGGCCCGTGACCTTCTCGGGCACTGCTATTAAGCCGCAGGTTTTACGCCCAGGCACCACACGCGCCCTTCTGGCGGAACGCCGCAACCCCCATCGAGCGTGACGCTATCATGTCTGCATGACGATGCTACTTGGACATATCTCGAGCATTGAGGCGTACGACCTCCTTGGGCTAGGGCGCGATTCGCTCTCGCAGCCACGGGGCATGGCCCCCGAGGTAAGGGGCAACATTGAATCACTTGCCCTCCTCAACACATCCTCCCTCGAGCAAAGGCGTTCCAGAATAGCGCGCCTCACGGAGCTTCCCCTGCCCGCCCACATCATTGTCTCCAATAGACCCGGCCTCAAGCCAAGTCGGCACGTTGTTCCCCACGGTTGGTCCTATGGTCAGCCTTACAGTGACCTGGCGTCCGTCAACCTTGCAGCGGCAACCCCCTATGTCTGTCCTCCGGAGATGGCGCTCATGCAGATGGCGCGTACTCTGAGCAGGCCAAAGCTTGCACTGCTGGTAGACCAGGTAGTTGGCAGCTACAGAATCCTTCGACCAGAGGCGGTCCCTTTCTACGAACGCCTTTCCAACGTAGGCTTTGAGCGAGCAGATGGCTCCTCTTCTAATGTAGGGGCCTTTGCACCAACCACGGTCTATGGCCTTCCACCGCTCTCCAGCATCGAGACCATACAATCCTACGTTGCCGCCATGCCCAGCGCTTGGGGCTCTCGCCTGCTTGGGAGGTCATTGTCTCTTGCGGCAGACGGCCTTGCCTCACCGCTTGAGGCACAGGTGTACGCGCTTGCATTCTGTGGAAGGGTAAACGGTAGCGAGGGCATTCCCAAACCCCTTGTCAACTCAAGGCTTGAGGTTAGCGGACCTGCTCGGCGGCTGTTTGGCTCATCGTGGATCAAGCCAGACTACTTCTGGCCAGACGCCGGAGTCGCAGTAGAGGCAACCGGGTTCCTCTGGCATGGAGGGCGACAGGGAACTGCAGACACGTCGCGTCGCATGAAAGGCTATGGGGCGATGGGCATCCGTGCAATGACGCTCACCTCACCCGAGGTATACGACCTTCTCGTCTTTGAAGGAATCCTGCACCAGCTGGCCGGATGGCTGGGACACGACATTCCTGAAGAGACCCCACACTTTAGGCAGAGAAGAGCATGGCTCCGCAGCGAGGTGCTCGGGGTTCGTGGGACGAGAGTTCAGCTTCCGCCCGAGGATGACGACGCGTGGCTTGACGCCCTGCTTGCCTCATACGATGCAACCGGCGCGTAGATTGAAACGCGCAGGGGCAAGGTTGCGTCCTTATCGCATACCCATTCCGCCCACCATTTCTCGAAACCTGCGGCTTAATAGCAGTTAGCTTCGTGCGTCACCGAGAGAAACCGCAGGTAGATGACTTGAGACCTTTTCAAGAGGTGCTATTAAGCCGCAGGTTTTCCAGCTGCCACTCCCGCCTATGCCGTGAGATACACCATCGCAAGCACCAGCGCAAAGCCCACAAGGTCCGCCGCCGAGAAGCTCGTTCCCAGCCACAGAACCGAGGTCACTGTGGCGGTGAGGGGCTCAATGGTCCCCAAAAGGCTTGCACGCATCGAGCCTGCATCCTTGACGCCCTGCAGGTAGAGCGCGTACGCGCCAAACGTCCCTACGACCACCATGAAGGTGAGCAGCGCCACAGCAGCCACGTCAAGCTGCGGCATGTGCTCCCAAGGCCTATACGCAACAAGCAGGATGACGCCCGAGAAGAGAAACGACAGGCCGTTCACCACGAAGTTGCCCCACTTTGCCAGCTGGCGGGCAGGCAAGATCGAGAGGCACGCCGAGGCCGCCGCGCAGAGAAGTCCCCACGCCAGGCCACCCAGGGGCAGGCTGAGCTGCCCGGGATTTCCTCCCGTTGCCAGCAGATAGGTTCCCGCCAGGGCAAACACGATACCCAGAACCTCTCGCCGCTTTGGCCCACGACGCATCTTCACGCACACGTAGGCGAGCACGGCAAGCATTCCCAGGCTCTGCATCACTGTGGCCGTGGCGGAGTTGGTCCAGCTGATGGCCTCGAGGTAGGCCACCTGCGAAAAGAGAATTGCCCCAAGGCTCACGCCAAAGATCCCCACCAGCGAACGCGGGTCACGCAAGGCGCGGGTGACCTGACCCTTGTTGGTGACGTGCGCCGCAGCGAGAAAAAGCCAGCAGGCGGAGAGCTCACGAACGCACGCAAGCCACAGCGGGTCGACCGCATACGCGTCCATGAGCAGCTTCGACGCCGTGCCGTTGATGCCCCAAAACGTGCCGCCCACAAGCGTGCATACCACGCCGCGCAGGATGCGCTTGCGACGCTGCTCGTCGCTGAGCGGCGCGGTGCCAGCCGCCTTGGGGTGGTTGTCCCTCTCGTCGCGCGAGCCATCGTCGAGCGCCTCTGCCATTACGCGTTCCCCGTCCTTCTCGGATGAGACAAAGGGACTGTCCCTTTGTCTCACAGCGACATGTGATTCTACAGCGGAACGCCGCAGCCACCGCACGCGGGTCTGCATGCTGGGGAAAACGGGCACCATACCATGCGTGTTAAGCTTCTTCTCGAAATACGATATCGGCGGCCCCAGGCCGCAAGGAGGAACCATGGCATCCGAAGGCATCACCACAGCACCCCAGCGCGACTTCCTCGCGCCCGACCCGTCCCTTGCCCCCGGCAGCGTGCACGCCGGCTTTGAGGTGGTCTCCGCGACACCCGTCCCCGAGGTCTCCGGCACTATCTACGTGCTGCGCCACCAGGCGTCGGGCGCCCGCGCCATGTGGATCGCGTGCGCCGACACCAACAAGTCCTTCTCGATTGCCTTCAAGACCCCTCCCGCAGACGACACGGGCGTCTTCCACATCATCGAGCACTCCGTGCTCTGCGGCTCCGACGCCTACCCCGTGAAGGAGCCCTTCGTCAACCTGCTCAAGACGTCCATGCAGACCTTCCTGAACGCCCTCACGTTCCCGGACAAGACCATGTACCCCGTGGCTTCCACCAACACGTCCGACCTCGAGAACCTCATGGGCGTCTACCTTGACGCCGTCCTCCACCCCGCCATCTACCACCGCCGCCGCATCTTCGAGCAGGAGGGCTGGCATCTCGAGGCGGCAGACGACGGCTCGCTCTCGTACAACGGCGTGGTCTTCAACGAGATGAAGGGCGCCCTCTCAGACCCGGACGAGGTCCTGAGCCTGGCGCTCTCCCGTGCGCTCTTCCCCCAGAGCCCCTACCGCTTTGAGTCCGGCGGCGCGCCGCGCGCCATCCCCACTCTCACATACGAGGGCTTCCTTGACGCGCACGCCCGCCACTACGCCCTGCCCAACAGCTACACCATCCTCTACGGAGACATGGACATAGACCGCGAGCTTGCCTTTATCGACAAGCGCTTCCGCGGCGCAGAGAACCGCGGCGCAGGTGCGCCCAACCCCCTGCCGCTCCAGCCGGCAGTCACCTCCGCCCCGGTGAAGGTCGAGATGGCAACCACCCCCGACAACGCCTCCGTGGGCCTGGCGTACGTTGTTGCCACGTCCAACCAGCGCGAGCGCGTGCTTGCCGTGGACGTGCTGCTCGACGCCCTCTGCGGCTCCAACGAGGCCCCACTCAAGCGTCGCGTCCTCGACGCCGGCCTTGCCAACGATTTCCAGGCCGCGCTCATCGACGGCGTCGCCCAGCCCGAGGTGGTCTTCCAGCTCAAGGGCGCCCATGCGGACGTGGCGGATCGCTTCCGCAAGCTCGTCGAGGACTCCTGCCGCGAGTTTGCCGAGAACGGCATCCCGCGCGACAAGCTCGAGGCCTCGCTTGCCCAGGCGGAGTTCAACCTGCGCGAGCGCGACTTTGGCTCCTGGGCCACAGACGGCGTGGCCCTCTCGATGCAGGCGCTCTCGAGCTGGCTCTACGACGACAACCACCCCTTTGACTACCTGCAGTACGAGGACGCACTGGCAGACCTCAAGAAAGGCCTGGACAACGGCCTGTTCGAGGGCCTGCTCAAAGAGATCGTGTGCGAGAACCCCCACTCCGCGCTGGCGGAGCTCGTTCCCACCGAGGGTGGCGACGCGGCAGAGGAGGCAGACGAGCTTGCCCGCCTGCGCGCGCAGATGAGCGACAAGGACGTCGAGGGCGTACGCCGCGAGGTCGAGGCGCTCCGCGCCGAGCAGGAGGCACCGGACTCCCCGGAGGCCCTGGCCACGCTGCCCACGCTCACCGTCGCAGACATCGAGCCGGCCCGACCGGACCCGGAGGTCGCAGACGTAAAGGCGCCACTCCCCTGCCTCGCCCACGAGCTTGACACCCGCCATATCGACTACGTCTATCACTACTTTGACCTGCGGCGCGTTGGCTTTGCCGAGCTGCCCTACGTGGGCGTGCTCACAGACCTTCTCGGCAAGCTCGACACCAAGCTGCACACCGCCTCGGACCTCGACACGTTGGTCGAGGCAAACCTTGGCAACCTAGGCTTTGGCTACGAGACCTACGGTCGCGACGACGACCTCTCGTTTGCCCGCCCCATGCTTGTGGTGAGCGCGAGCGCCCTTTCCGAGAAGGTCGACGCCCTGGCCAGCATCCCGCAGGAGGTCTGGGGCAAGACCCTTTACCTCGACGGCAACCGCATGCGCGACATCCTCACGCAGCGCAAGGTGGCGCTCGAGCAGTACTTCGTGAACTCTGGCCACGCGGCGGCCGCAGCGCGCGCAACGAGCTACTTCTCGTCCGCCTCGGTGGCGTCGAGCCAGATGGGCGGCATCGACTACTACCTCTTCCTCAAGCGCCTGCTTGCCAACTGGGACCGCAGGCTCCCGGCGCTCCAGGAGATCCTCCCCAACCTGGCAGACCGCATCTTCACCGCAGACGAGGTCACGGTAAGCTTCACCGGCCCCGCGGAGGACCGCAAACGCTTCTGGGAACTTGGCGGCACGCTGGGCCTCGAGGAGCAGGGCGAGAACGTCTGCGAGCACAGGCTCCAGATTCCTGCCCCCAAGGTCGCGCGCGAGGGCTTTGTGATTCCCTCCAATGTCTCCTTCGTGGCACGCGCCGCTGCGCCAACCACGGCAGACGCAGGCACCCTGGGCACCTGGCAGGTGGCAACCCGTGCGCTCTCCTTCGACTACCTCTGGAACGAGGTCCGCGTGAAGGGCGGCGCCTACGGCGTGGGCTTCAGCCACACCACTGAGGGCATCCGTAGGTTCTGGTCGTTCCGCGACCCCAACATTGCCTCCACGCTCCAGCGCTACGACGGCGCCGCCGCATGGCTCGCCAACTGGACCCCCACGGACGACGAGCTCTCCGGCTACATCGTCTCCTCCGTGGCCGCGCAGGACGCTCCCGAGAAGCCCCGCGCGCTTGCCCGCAGGCAGGACATGCAGCGCTTCAACGGCAGGCCCGCCAACTGGCGAAACATCATCCGCCAGCAGGAGCTCGACTCCACCGCCGAGGCCGTGCGCGCGCTCGCGCCGGCGCTCGAGCCCACCGCCGCTCCCGCGGGCGTCTGCGTCTTTGGTCCGCGTGAGGCCATCGAGGCGTCCGGGCTCGACCTTGCCGTGCACGAGCTCGTCGGCAGCGAGGAGGCGTAGCGTGGCGGACGCTTCGGCGGGCGAGCGCCTCATAGGCTGGTACGGAGGCGTGGCCGAGAAGAACCTCTCGACGCGCCCGGACTTTGTGCGCAACTGGCTCATGCTGGGCTTCCAGGCCATGCGCGGCAAGGTCCACCTGGCCCCCTACGGCGACCTTCTGCCCTCGGGCAACCACGGCTACCAGCTCTTCATGGACTCCGTGGTGGGCGCGCTGGCAAACTTCGACAACGCTGTGGTCACAAGCATCTTCACTCCCAACGAGATCTTCCACGCGTTGGGGGCGCGTCCCGTGACTGCAGAGGCCGTGGCCTCCTTCGCAAGTGGCGCCCAGGCGGAAGGCGGATTTATCGCCGCTGCCGAGGGGCGCGGGGTCCCCGAGACGTACTGCTCCTACCACCGCATCCTCATGGGCATGGCGACCTCGGGCGTGCTGGGCAAGCCCCGCATGCTCGCGAGCTGCTCGGTAGCCTGCGACGCCAACAACCTCACCTTCAAGACCCTGGGCCGCTTCTGGGGCGTTCCCCACGTGTACGTGGACGTTCCCTACGACGTCTCGCGCGATTCGGTCCTCTACGTGGCGGACGAGCTTCGCGAGATGGGCCGCGCCACAGAGGAGGCGTTCTCGCGCAAGCTCGACGAGGGGCGCTTGCGCGAGGCCTGCGCGTGCTCAGAGCGAACCATGCGCGAGCTTGCGGCAACGCTTCCCACGCGCCGCAGGCGCTACCTGGCAAACACCATGACCATCGACATGATGGAGATGCTCGACCTCCACCTCTCGCTGGGGCTCCCCGAGTGCGAGGACCTGGCGCGAGAGATGCAGCGCGACTTTCTCGCCGCCTCGCCGTACGAGGGCGTGAACCTGGTGTGGGCGCACGTCTCGCCCTACTTCCTGGAGTCGCTCGGCGAGCTCGTGAACACCAGCAAGACCGCGCAAATCGTGGCCTCAGACATGATGTTCGAGCACGTGACCGCAGGCGATGCGTGGTTCGACGCCTCGAGCCCCTACGAGTTCATGGCCGAGCGCCTGGTGCGCAGCTGCTTCAACGGGCCGGCGACGCGCCGGGCAGACTGCATCGAGCTTCTCGCACGCGAGACAAACGCAGACGCCGTGGTGCTCTTCTGCCACTGGGGCTGCAAGCAGACGGCGGGCGCGGCGCAGCTCATCCGCCGGCAGCTCGAGGGGGCAGGCTGGCCCGTGCTGGTGCTCGACGGCGACGCCTGCGATCGCGCCAACTGCATGGAGGGTCAGATGTCCACGAGGTTCTCGGCCTTCCTCGAGATGGTCGAGAAGCGCAAGGAAGCTGAGAGACATGCCAGCTGAACAGCAGAAACATAACGAACTCTTCTACGCGTGCAAGTACACGCCCATCGAGCTCCTCGCGGGGTTTGGCGCCACACCACGCATCGCCGAGGCGGACGTCGCCTCCTTTGCGTACGCCGACGCGCTGGCGCATCCCAACCTCTGCGGCTACGGCAAGGGCCTCATCGAGCGCATGATGGCGGCCGACGTGCACGAGGCAGTGCTTGTGACCTGCTGCGACGTGGTGCGCCGCGTCTACGACGTGCTGCAGGCCTCTGGCCGTATGGACTTCCTCTACCTGCTCGACCTGCCGCACCGGCGCGGGCCCGCGGAGGTTGCGCTCTTCCGTCGCCGTCTTCGGGCGCTCGCAGACGCCTACGCCGCGTACAGTGGAGTGCAGTTCGACGTGGGCGCGGCATGCGCCGCCTGCGGGACGGGCGTGGCGCGCGCGGACGACCGCGTGACGCTCATGGGCGCGCACGCCTCGGCATCGCTTGTCGCCGAGGTGGAGAAGGGCGTGGGCATGCCGGTGGAGAACGCCACCTGCACGAGCCGGCACCTCAAGGTCTCTCCCCCGCCCCAGCTCGCGCGGATGGCAACGGAGCCTGCCTGCGGCGCGTGCTGCGATGGCGGTGCAACCCCCGCGGGCAACCCCCTCGACGCCTTTCTCGACTGGTATGCGCCGGCGCTTCTCGGCCAGATCCCCTGCATGCGCATGGATGACATTGCCGAGCGGAGCGAGCTTGTGGGCGAGCGCGGCCAGCAGGGCGTGGTTTACCACACCATGAAGTTCTGCGACTACTATGGCTTCGAATACGGGGCCCTTGCGGAGAAGGACGAGATTCCCATGGTCAAGATCGAGACGGACGGCACGTCGCAGAGCGAGGGGCAGCTGCGCACGAGGCTCGAGGCTTTTGGCGAGACCCTGCGGGCGCGCGGAGGCGCGGCTCAGCAGGCACAGCCCGCGCCGGCGGTGTCAGGCGACGCACCCGCAGACACCAAGGCGGCGGCCTACGTCATGGGCGTGGACTCCGGCTCCACCTCGACCGACGTTGTGATTATGGATGCAGACAAGCACATTGTGGCCACGGCCATTGTGCCAACCGGTGCCCGCGCGGCAGACGCCGCGGCCCGTGCGATGGACGAGGCACTCTCCCAGGCAGGCCTTGCTGCGAGCGACGTGGCCCTGCGCGTCTCGACGGGCTATGGCCGTGACAACATCGAGGGCATGGACTCCTCGGTTACCGAGATCACCTGCCACGCGCGCGGCGCCCACTACCTCGCGCCGGATGCGCGTTCGGTCATCGACATTGGCGGGCAGGACTCAAAGGTCATCCACCTGAACGCCAACGGCAGCGTGGCGGGCTTCGTGATGAACGACAAATGCGCCGCAGGCACCGGGCGCTTCATGGAAGCCATGGCGCGCGTGCTTGAGATGGACCTCGACGAGTTCTGCCGACGAGGCCTTGAGTGGCGCCACGAGGTGCGCATCACGAGCATGTGCACCGTGTTTGCCGAGAGCGAGGTCGTCTCGCTTGTGGCCGCAAACACCCCCACTCCCGACGTGATCCACGGGCTCGACGTATCGGTGGCGAGAAAGACCGCCACGCTCGCAAGCCGCGTGGGCGCCGAGCCGCCCTACCTCATGACAGGGGGGGTCGCGCAGAACGAGGGTGTGGTGCGCGCGCTCTCCGAGGTGCTCAAGGCGCCAGTCGCCACGCACGAGGACTCGCAGCTCTGCGGGGCCATTGGCGCAGCCCTTATCGGCCTGCAGTCGCTGGGATGAGACAAAGGAGACAAAGGGAGTTTCCCTTTGTCTCACTTCGTCTCATCCTCCGGCGCCAACCCTCTAAATGAGAAGGTCCTCCAGCGCGAGCTTGGGAACGTGATGGGTGCCCTCGTCGTCGCGCCAGTACGCAAGCCCGTGCTCGGTCTCGCTCGTCTCCAGCACCACGCGCTCGCCACGCTCGCCCAAGGCCAGCACCAGCTCGGTGACGTAGTCCTCCGCTGAGACACCCATGACGTCGCTCACGTCGGCGTCAAAGCTCTTGATCATGCAGCAGCCCAGCCCGCGCGACGCCGCTGCCAGCGCAATCGTTTGTGCCGCAATGCCCGTGTCGATCAGGCGGACGGGGTTGGCCGCAAGGGCCTTGGGCGCGCACACGGCAATGTAGCCCGTGGGCCTCTCGCCCGCGGCCGGACCGTTCCAGTCGCGCAGCAGCGCAGCCCAGTGCAGACGCGAGAAGACCGCCGAGCGCTCCGCGGGCTCAACCGCAATGTGGAAGCGCAAGGTCTGCATGTTGTTCCCCGAGGGCGCAAATCGCGCGGCGTTCACCAGCGCAGCGAGGTCCCCGTAGCTCAGCGGCTCGTCCTCCGCGAACCGCCGATACGAGCGAGAAGATCTCACCAGGTCCTGGAAGTTCTTCGAGTTCATCTCAACACCCCCTGCCGGGCATGCCCGACTGACTGCCGCCGAGGCCGCTCCCCGGCAGCGACAACACGCTCGGTGCCGCACCCGCGCTTCCGCAGACGCGACCCCGCTAGATCCCAGACTCTCCAATCCTCTGGCATGCCTCGCGCAGGCGCTCCGGAGGCATGACCAGGGCAAAGCGCACGTAGCCCTCACCCGAGGGACCAAAGCTCGCGCCCGGCGTCACAATGACGCCGGCCTTCTCCATGAGCTCGAGCGCAAACGCCTGGGAGTCCATGCGACCATGCGGGATGCGCGCCCACACGAACATCGACCCGTGCGCGTTGGGTCGCTCCCAGCCAACGGCCTCCAGGCCGTCGCACAGTGCATCCCTGCGCTCCTGGTAGAGCAGGCGCTGGCGCTCAACCGAGTCGCGCGGGCCGGTGAGCGCGGCAATGGCCGCGTCCTGCTCGGGCAGGAACATGCCAAAGTCCACCTGGCTGCGGAGCTTGCGCGTGGCAGCCACGATGTCCTCGCGCCCCACCAAAAACGAGAGGCGGGCGCCGGTCACGTTGAAGGACTTGGAGAGCGAGAGGAACTCCACGCCCACGTCAAGCGCGCCGGGGTAGTCGAGGAAGCTCCCGCCAGCCGGCCCGTCGAAGATGATGTCGGAGTAGGCGTTGTCGTGGATGACCACGATGTCGTGCGCCTTGGCAAAGGCGATGATCTGCTCGTACACCTCGGGCGTCCCCACGGAGCCAACGGGGTTCGCGGGAAGCGAGACCACCATGTAGCGGGCGGCATCCGCGACGTCTGCGGGAATGCCCTCCACCCACGGGAGGAAGTCATGCTCGGCAGTGAGCGGGTAGTACCAGGGCTTTGCGCCCGCCAGAAGCGTGCCGGTGGCAAAGACCGGGTAGCACGGGTCTGGGATAAGGGCCACGTCGCCGGGGTCTGCCAGCGCCGCGCACACGTGGCCCATGCCCTCCTGCGTCCCGCGGCAGCTCATGACCATCGAAGGCGTGATGCCCTCGACGCCAAAGCGCGTACGGTAGTAGTCGCAGACGGCCTGGAGCAGCTCGTCCTTGTCGTGCAGGGCATACTTCCAGTTGGCGGGGTCTTCCGCGCTCTTTCGCAGCGCCTCGACCACGTGATGCGGCGGCTCGAAGTCCGGCGTACCAACCGAGAGGTCAAACACCTCGCGACCCTGTGCCTCCAGCTCGCGACGCTTGGCGTTAAGCGCGGCGAAGACCTCGTCGCCAAACAGGTCGAGCCTCTTTGAGAACTGCATGCGCACCCCTCCCCGGATGCAGGCGTAATGTACGCATGGGACTGTAGACCACCAACGGTCGCCGGAACACGCCTTGGGACAATGACGCGCCCGATTGTTACATTGGGCGGGGCCGGCGGCAGTAACCGGACGGGCCAACGGTAGCGCAGGCACCCGCGCGAGTCCCCAAGCCCGGCCATACGGCCGTTTGGACCGCACCGCACACAAGGCCCCTCCGCCGTTCACCGAAAATCGAATCGATAAATGGCATCGTTATCTTAAATGTTTGAACTTCTGCTCTTTTCTCACCTGCGATGACTCTGCAATGTCCCAACGCAATGTGAAATATCAAGAGACAATATCCGGTATTTATCTCGTGCACTGGGCACAAGATATTGTGGCATAGTAGACGTCGCTGCAACGCTGCATCCACTGCAGCGCAACGAGAGACAAACCAGATGCATTGCCAACAGTTGCACGTTTTCAGTCGGCTGCCAGGCAATTCGCAAGAGGGAGTGAGCACATGAAGATCATCAAGCGCAATGGCTCCGAGGTCACGTTCGACGTCGCAAAGATCGAGAACGCCATCCGGAAGGCCAACATGGAGGTGCCCGAGGACGAGCGCCTCACCGAGCGCGAGATTCGCTTCGCCTCGCTCAACGTAACCGACGAGTGCATGGAGTCTGGCCACACGGTCACCGTCGAGGAGGTCCAGGACCTCGTCGAGGACCAGCTTATGGCCCTCGACCACTTTGAGGTGGCCCGCAAGTACATCATCTACCGCTACGTCCAGAACCAGAAGCGCCAGAAGAACACGACGGACGACAAGATCCTCTCCCTCATCGAGTGCAACAACGAAGAGGTCAAGCAGGAGAACTCCAACAAGAACCCCACCGTCGTCTCCGTCCAGCGCGACTACATGGCCGGTGAGGTCTCCAAGGACCTCACCATGCGCGACCTTCTCCCCGCCGACATTGTCCAGGCGCACGAGGAGGGCATCATCCACTTCCACGATGCCGACTACTACGCGCAGCACATGCACAACTGCGACCTCATCAATCTCGACGACATGCTGCAGAACGGCACCGTGATCTCCGGCACGCTCATTGAGCGCCCGCACAGCTTCTCCACCGCCTGCAACATCGCCACGCAGATCATCGCCCAGGTGGCCTCCTGCCAGTACGGCGGCCAGTCCATCTCGCTCACGCACCTTGCGCCCTTTGTCGACGTCTCCCGCAAGAAGATCCGCCGCTCGGTCTACGCCGAGATGGAGACCATTGGCTACAAGGCCACGCCCGAGCAGATCGACGAGATGGTCGAGAAGCGCCTGCGCGAGGAGGTCGCGCGTGGCGTCCAGACCATCCAGTACCAGGTTGTCACCCTCATGACCACCAACGGCCAAGCGCCGTTCATCACCGTGTTCATGTACCTCAACGAGGCCCGCAGCGCGCAGGAGAAGCACGACCTCGCCCTCATCATCGAGGAGATGCTCAAGCAGCGCTACCAGGGCGTCAAGAACGAGAAGGGCGTCTGGATCACCCCGGCGTTCCCCAAGCTCATCTACGTGCTCGAGGAGGACAACATCCACGAGGGCGACCCGTACTTCTATCTCACCAAGATGGCAGCCAAGTGCACCGCCAAGCGCATGGTGCCCGACTACATCTCCGAGAAGAAGATGCGCGAGTACAAGCTCTCCAAGGGCGAGACCGAGGGCCACGGCGACGTGTACACCTGCATGGGCTGCCGCTCGAACTACGAGCCCGGCAAGCCCAAGTACTACGGCCGCTTCAACCAGGGCGTCGTGACCATCAACCTGCCCGACGTTGCACTCTCGTCCAACGGTGACATGGACAAGTTCTGGAAGATCTTCGACGAGCGCCTCGAGCTCTGCCACCGCGCCCTGCGCTGCCGCCACGACCGTCTCTGCGGCACCCTCTCCGACGCGGCGCCCATCCTCTGGCAGTATGGCGCGCTGGCCCGTCTCGACAAGGGCGAGAAGATCGACAAGCTCCTCTACGGCGGCTACTCCACCATCTCGCTTGGCTACGCTGGCCTCTACGAGTGCGTGAAGTACATGACCGGCAAGAGCCACACCGACGAGGACGCCAAGCCCTTCGCGCTCTCCGTCATGCAGCACATGAACGACAAGTGCGCCGAGTGGAAGGCCGCTGAGAACATCGATTACTCGCTCTACGGCACGCCGCTCGAGTCCACCACGTACAAGTTCGCCAAGTGCCTGCAGAAGCGCTTTGGCGTGGTCAAGGGCATCACCGACCACGGCTACATCACGAACTCCTACCACGTGAACGTGCGCGAGAAGATCGATGCCTTCACCAAGCTCAAGTTCGAGAGCGAGTTCCAGCGTCTCTCTCCCGGCGGCGCCATCTCCTACGTCGAGGTGCCCAACATGCAGGACAACCTCGAGGCCGTCGTCCGCGTCATGCAGTTTATCTACGAGAACATCATGTACGCCGAGCTCAACACCAAGTCCGACTACTGCCAGGTGTGCGGCTACGATGGCGAGATTAAGATCGTGGAGGACGACGGCAAGCTCGTCTGGGAGTGCCCGCACTGCGGCAACCGCGACCAGTCCAAGCTCAACGTGCACGCAGTTCTGGAACCAGGGCCGCACGGAAGAGATCAAGGATCGCGTGCTGCACCTGTAAGCTCTGAAAGCCTCGCCCCTTTGCCCCGTGCTCAAACATCCTTGCGTGCTACGCACGCTGCGGAACTGCGCCGGGACAAAGGGGCGAGGCGTCTCCTTACGGGCAGCACGCGCTTGGCTGGTAGCGGGAACAGAAAAAGCTCCTTGCTCGAAAACTGCGACTTAATAGCAGCTCTCTTGGTAACCGCAGGTCCTCTACCTGTGGTTTTTCTCGGCGGCGCATGGGGCTAACTGCTATTAAGTCGCAGCTTTGGCCACAGAGGGCTAGGAGCGCGCAAGTCCATTCCGAGATATTCATGGCATATCATCGCTATACGAATTTGGTACTCAATTTGGTACGATATTTGGTATCTAATTGCGTCTACAAAGGAGCACCCATGACTGCCATCTATTCCTCCGCAGCCCTCAAGACGCGCCAGCGCGAGATCAAGGACATTGCCCGCAAGGACGTGGTCCACATAACGGAGAACGGCAACGCAGCCTTTGTCTTCATGAGCGAGGAGCTCTTCGAGCAGCAGCTCAACAAGGCTGCCGAAGAAGCGGCGCTCACGGAGCGCATGCGCGCGTGCATTAAGGCCTCTGATGACTGCTTTGAACAGGGAGAATACATCGAGGGAACTAACGCATTCTTTAGCGCTCTCGACGAGAGGCTAGCAGCCAATGGCTAAGATGCTTTACACCCTCACGTTTCTCGAGGACGTCGAAACCATCTACTCCCCTCGCGTTCGGAAGCATCTCGAATCAGTCTTCTCGATGCTCGAGACCTTCCCAGAAAGTGGCACGCTCGTCTCCTCGGAATACCTTAAAAGCAGGTATGGAGGAGAAGTGCACCAATGCGATGTTGCACCGTTCTATATCGTTTACACCTATGAGCGTTCAACCGATACGGTACGCATACGTAGCCTTGTCCCGCAGCGCTCTACCCACTAGCACGTCTCAATCCAAAAGGGGTCTTCCCATGAACTATGCAACCATCAAATATTGCGACATCGCCAACGGAACCGGGGTGCGCACCTCGCTCTTTGTCTCCGGCTGCCGCCTGCACTGCAAGAACTGCTTCAACGAGGAAGCCTGGAGCTTCTCGGCAGGCAAGCCGTTCACGGAGCAGACCGAGGAGGAGATCCTCGCATCGCTTTCCGCGCCTTACATTGACGGGCTCTCCGTCCTGGGCGGCGAGCCCACGGAGCCAGAGAACGCCGCGGCCCTGGCGCCCTTCCTCGAGCGCGTGCGTAAGGCCTATCCCGAGAAGAACATCTGGATGTACTCCGGGCGCACATGGGAGCAGCTCACCGGCAGTGGCGACCACGCCTCCCCCGACATGGACCGCATTCTCGCCTGCCTGAACGTCCTGGTAGATGGTCCCTTTGTGCAGGAGCTGCACGACATCACGCTGCGCTTCCGCGGCTCGTCCAACCAGCGGCTCATCGACGTCCCCACCACACTGCGCGAAAGCAGCGTGGTCCTCTGGCAGGACGACCCGCAGTTTGCCCAGCACGCCTGGGCATAGAAAACGGCGCCCCGGCCGAAACCGGGGCGCCGTTACGTGCTGCAAGCTGAGTGACGAGCCTACGCTGCTAGTCGATTGCGACCTTGGTGACGTTGGACTTCTCGGCCTGCTTGGGGACATTGACGGTAAGAACGCCGCCGTCCATCTTTGCGGTGAGTCCATCCGTTGCGGCATCCTTCAGATACACACCACGGCTTGCCTGCCACTCCGAGGTCTCCTTCTGCAGGTAGTTCTTGTTCTTCTCCTCGTCGGACTCCTTCTTGTCCACGCTGATCGAGAGCCTGCCCTCGTTGAGCTCGACGTCGACCTCGTCCTTCTTGACGCCCGGGAGCTCGGCGGTGACCACGTACTTGTCGCCCGCGTCCTCGACGTTCATCTTGAAGGCGTCATCTGTGCTGATCGCTGCGAGAGGAGCGAAGAAGTCGTCGAAGGCCCCAAACGGCCATGCCCTGCGAAGTGCCTTCTCGTAGTCACTATAAGGAACCATGCCAGCCATCGTTACCACTCCTTCTATGTGGTGGAAGCCCTTTCTTTGGGCCTCCTCGGGTTCACTCTTATATGTTCCCCACTGCAGTTTCTTTATACACTTTATCTAAGATTTTCTAAGTGGCTTCTACTTAGATATTTCTCATACTGCGAGGTAGATGTCTCTCCCATCCTCAACTTCTGCAAACTACGCACGGTCGCGGTTAAGGTTTGTATCGACCTGGGCTTTTATATCTCTCGGCACCCACCGTGCGTAGTTTGGACACCTGTCGGGCCTCCGGGGTTACCCTGTGTGGCGGTGCCGTCTGCCCCAGGGGCGTCGCCGGGCTGAAATCGGACGTTCTGCCGCGTTATCCGGACGAATTCCGTCCGGAAACAGCCCGACAGCGCCGACGTGCGCGTCGGGGGAAGCGAGATGGGCGCCGCCAGGGCGCCCGGTGGCGCAGATCGACGGTTGGGATACGGTTTTTCGGGGGTACCCCAAGTACAAAGCGGTTCGAATGCTGATAAACCGCAGGTCAGAGAATTGACACCGGCCCGCTGTCACATAAGAAGTCTCACCAAAACTGCTGCCAACCGGAAGTTGGCCCGCCGCCGGCGGGGAGGCGGCTGCCCCGCGCACTGTTGAGGAGGATCTCGACGTTTCAGCCCCGTCGGACACCGATTCTGTCGACTTTGTTCTCAACAGCAACGGCACAGGGCTCTCAAGCAACACGAGCAGCGCCGAGAATGGCAGGATATGACCAGAGACAGTACCAAGATGAAAGGAGCAGCGAATGGCGCAGGGCAAATCGGCGAAGCATGGCAACCCTACCAGGGCGCGGCTCATAGCCGCCGCAATCCTAGCGACCGCCTGCCCGCTGCTCGCAATGCTCTATTCTCAGCCAAGCCTGCAGGCAATCCTCTTTCCCGGCTATCGACGGCTCTCGAAATCCCTGATGTCCGCGCTGGCAACGATCACCTCCGTGGCTCACTTTGCCATCTGGGACTGGCTCACCACCGCCCTTGTAGTGGCGGCCATCTTGACGCTGGTGCACCGCATCCGCCACCACCAGCGCCTACTCCCGTGTTTCTCGGTGGTGGCGTTAGTCGTAGCCGCAACGGCACTCCTGGGCACCGCCGGCTGGGCGCTCAACCACTATGCCCCGGAGCTCTCGCAGGACCTTGGCCTTGAGGTTGGCCAGTACAGCGAAGACCAGCTTGCCGACGCCACCTCGTACTACCTCGACCAGGCGGCATCACGTGCGCAGCTGGTCCCGCGCGAGGAGGACAGCACCCTCTCCCACCAGGACTTCTACGAGCTTGCCCGCATCGCCGGAGCATCGTACGCACCGCTCTCGCAGCGCTACGAGGTCTTCTCGGGCAGCACCGCCCCCGTCAAGTCGCTTCTGCTCTTTGGCGAGCCCCTGCTCTACAGCGGCCACACGGGGATCTTCTGGGCCGCAACCGCGGAGTCGAGCGTGCCCCTCGACACCGCGACCGCCGAGCTCCCCTTCACGATGTGCCACGAGGCCGCGCACCGCCTGGGCATCGCCAGCGAGCAGGAGGCCAACTTCTCGGCTTTTCTCGCCTGCTCTACCAACGATGACGTGCGCTTCTCGTACTCTGGCTTCTACTCCGCCTTCAACTACTGCGTGAACGCCCTGCTGGCAGAAGACCCCGAGCGCGCCCAGCAGCTAGTCTCGGATGCGCTCGCAGGCGAGAACGGCGCCGGCGTGGCGCTGGTCCTCCAGGACCGCGCCACAACGCAGGAGCACTACCAGGCGTTCGAGGGCCCCTTCGAGGACGTGGGCACCACCGTCAACGACACCTACCTCAAGAGCTTTGGTGAGAAGGCCGGCGTGCGCTCGTACGGCCTGGTTGTGGACTACCTGCTCGCTTGGCTTGACGCGTAGCGCTCCGCGGTGCGACGGATGCGGTCTGCCTGCTGCCGCTCCTCCTCGGTGGGCGCTGGCAGGTGAGCGCTCAGGTCCGCGGGGACGTCGTGCCCGTAGCGCACGATGTCGTTCTCGAGGACGCCCGCCGTGTCCTCCGGCAGGTACACCGAGAGGCTCCCGCCCCTGCAGACAAACTCGGCGCAGCCGTCGTCTCCCACGCAGGCGTCGGACTGCCCACCCAGCACCGAGACCCATCGCTCGCCGGCATGGCGCGACCCCACGTACATGCGCTTTGCTCCACCATTGCGGTCGGTGAGCACGCAGGCGACGCCCGATCCGCCATGGCGCCCATCGCCCTCGCGCGTCCAGCCCACAACATCGGGGTCGTCGAGGTAGTCGTGCTGGGGACCGTAGGCAAAGCGGCGGCGCAGCTCCATAAGCAGCGGCAGCTCGCGCACGGCGGGAATGTTGCCATCGTTGGGCATACCAAAGAGGTCACCGTAGAAGACGCAGGGATAGCCCGCCTCACGCAGCAGTATGAGCGCATAGGCCGAGGGCTTGAACCACTCCTCCACAAATGACTGAAGCGCCTGGCCAGGCTGGGTGTCGTGGTTCTCCACAAAGGTGACGGCGCGCGTTGGATCCGCCGCCACAAGGGTGTTTTCAAAGAGGCGCCGCAGGTCAACGTTTCCAAACGAGCAGGATGCCTGGTAAAGGCGATAGTGGAGCGGCACGTCAAAGAGGCTCATGGTTCTCTCGGCCCCAAGGTAGGCCTGGAGCTCTCCCACGTCTGGCGACCAGAACTCCCCCACCGTGAAGAGCTCCTTGCCAAACTCCTGGCGCAGGGCCGACAGCCAGCGGAGGAAGAACCGACGGTCCATGTGCTTGAGCGCATCAAGCCTAAAGCCGTCGAGGTTGCACGTCGAGAGGTACCACTCGCCCCAGCGCAGCAGCTCGTCGTAGACGGGCTGGTACATCTCGTCCACGTCACAGCCCATGAGATAGTCGTAGTTGCCATTGTCGCGACGGTCTACCTGCTCGCTCCAGTGCTTGCCGTCAAAGAGGTAGATGGCATTCGCGTGCGTTGCCTCGTCGTAGTCCACGCCGTGAAAGCAGGTCCAGTTCCACTTGAAGGCAGAGTACTTGTCGCCGCGCCCGGGAAAGTCAAAGCGCGTCCAGGCGGTAATGTCATGCGGCGTCGAGACGGGCTGCTCACGGTTGTACGAGGCCACCTCGGTCGCGCGAACGCGCTCGGTGCCGTCGGCCCCCATGCGATGGTCGAGGACCACGTCGGCCAGGGCCTGCATGCCCGCCGCGTGAATGGCATCGATAGCGGCCAGGTACTCCTCACGCGTGCCGTACTTAGTGCGCACCGAGCCCTTCTGGTCAAATTCTCCCAGGTCATAGGTGTCATACACGCCATAGCCAACGTCGTTTGCACCGGCCATGCCCTTGTAGGCCGGCGGCAGCCACACGGCGGTGATGCCGTTGTCTGCAAAGAGCTGGGCGTCCTCGGCCAACCGACGCCAGTGTCTGCCGTCAGCGTCGAGGTACCACGAGAAGCCCTGGAGCATTGTGCCGTTCATGCGCGCCTATCCCAGCCGCGTGGGATGCACACAGGCCGCGATGGCGGCAATGATGGCGACAAGCACGGCGGGCGCAAAGCCGATGGCCCCCAGCACAAGCGACGCCACAAAGAGCCACCAGAACACACGCAACCCCGCGCGAACCGTCCACCCCAGGATGCGAAAGATGCCAACGACCAGCGCGAACACCAGCCACACGCCCAGAACGGCAAGCATGATGGGGGCAAATATCACGGCGAGAAGCGACGCGAGAAGAAACGTAATCATGTGTACCTTCCCTTCGGGGCGCACGCAAGACGCGCCCGTGGGGGAATCCTACCCGTTTTGAGGGCAGGCAAGTGACGGCCGGGGCGACTTCGCATGGTCTTCTCTGCAGTTCTCTGCGGTTTGTGAAACACACTTGAAACAATGTTGCCAACGTGTTACAAATGTCTTGTAAAAACTGAAGGCCGTTTAAGAAAGTCGCAGGTGACGGCATATGCTCATGAGTTCTGGTCCGCTCTTTATCCTCGCCGTGTTTCTCGTCATGATTGTGCTGCTGGCTGGCGCCGTGCTCGTGGCGGCAGCGGCACAGGCAGTCGTGAACAGGCTCCGCGGACAGCACGGTCCGCAGCAGAATGCGACCACCTATCCCACCATGCTCTATCCGCGCTACTAGGCACCGGTCAGAGGAGACACGCAACGGCCCGGACGGAATGCCCGCCCGGGCCGTTCTCATGCGTAGGCGCACCTGCTGGCTATCCCCTATGCGCAGCTCCTAGGCGCAGCTGATGAAGACCTCGCAGCGTGAGGGTTGCATCGACCTCGGCCGCGTGCGACATGAGCGGGGCCACCCGTTCGGCACCGCTGCCGGTAAGCACGACGCGCGCCTCTCCCCCAAGCTCGGCAAAGACCCGATCGAGCAGGCCATCCACGCGGGCCACCTCGCCAAAGACCACGCCGGACTGCATGGCCTCGCGGGTGGAACGGCCAATGGCCGCCTTTGGCGCATGCAGCTCGATGACGGGCAGACGTGCTGCCGCGCGCGAGAGCGCCTGCGCCCCAAGCGCAAGTCCCGGCGCGATGATGCCGCCGAGAAAGACCCCCTCACCGTCGAGCACCTCGATGTTCATGGTGGTTCCAAAGTCGACTACCACGACCGGCGCCCCATAGGCCGTGCGCGCCGCCACCACGTCGGCAATGCGGTCGGGACCAATCTCGGCAGGATCGCGGTAGCGCATGCGCAGCCCCGTCTTGAGGCCGGGCCCCACCACAACGGGACGCGTGCGGCACGCCGTTGCCAGAGCCACCGACCACGCCTCGGTGAGCGATGGCACCACGCATGAGAGCACTGCATCGAGCGGCGGCTCCGCAAAGGTCTCGGCGCGCTCGGGTGCGAGCGAGCGCTGCCCGGCAACGTCCCGCGCCAACACGCCCAGCACCTGCGCAACCTGCATGCGGGCCTCGTCTGCCGTGAGGCGCGCGGGTGTGGTGAGCTCCCAGGTGCCCAGCGGCTCGTCCGTCTCGCCAGCATCTGCCGAGAAGAGCCCAAAGCCGGTGGAGGTGTTGCCCACGTCAACGGCAAGGACGCAGTGCCTCTCGCCTGCGGCAGAGCCGGTCTGTTCGCTCTTTCCCATGTGCGCTCCCTTCTCCGCCAACGCGCGTGCCGTCCACGCACCCCATCGCCGCTGTAGCCATTCGCTATACTCTAGCAAGTCCGCGCGCAGGTCCGGCGCACGGACACCGGTAACCCGACTCCTCGGCCAGCCCGCGCCGGCCTCCAGGGGGAGCGGATATACGCAAAGGAGAACAACATGGACAACACCTCTGGCCGCGCCTCGTGGCGTGGGCAGCTGACGGCGCGTGGCGTCGTCATTGGCTGCATTGGCTGCGTCGTTATCACCGCCTCCTCGGCCTACACGGCGCTCAAGCTTGGCGCGTTGCCGTGGCCGATTGTGTTTGCGGCAATCGTCTCGCTCTTCTTCCTCAAGCTTCTGGGCAACGCCAGCCTGAACGAGGCAAACGTCACCCACACCATCATGTCTGCGGGCGCGATGGTTGCGGGCGGACTTGCCTTCACCATCCCCGGTGCGTGGATGCTGGGGTACGCCGACGAGGTGGGCTTTGCGCAGATGCTCATCGTGGCACTTGCCGGCACGGGGCTGGGGCTTGTTGCTACGGCAATCATCCACCGACACTTCATTGTTGACGCAAACCTGGAGTTTCCCATGGGCGCCTCTGCGGCGCAGACCCTGCGCGCAACGGAGGCCGGTGGAAAGACGGGACGCCGCCTCTTTGCGTCGATGGGACTTGCCGGCGTCTACGCCGTGCTGCGCGACGCGCTTGGCGCCGTTCCCGCCATGCTGGCGGCGCTCCCCATTCCCGGCGTGAGCTTTGGTGTCTACAACTCCCCCATGATGCTCTCGGTGGGCTTCCTCGTGGGCGGCGTGGCGGTTGCCTGGTGGTTTGCCGGCGCCCTTCTCGCCAACTTTGGCATTGTGGTGGCTGGCAGTGCGGCGGGGCTTTGGGCCGTCGACGCCGCGCAGGGCATCGTGAAGAGCCTGGGCATGGGGCTCATGATGGGAGCCGGGCTGGCCGTGGTGGCCAAGGACATCGTGCCGCAGCTCGCGAGCATCGCGCGCGGGGTGCGCGGCGCGGGTGACGCGCGCGGAGCCAACGGCACCGGCGCGGCGGAGTCGCTCGTCACCGGCAGCGTGCGAACCGACGCCGGAACGTTTGCGGTGCTTGCCGCCGCCATCGTGGTCCTCATGTGCATGGGACTTGGGCTTCCACCGGTCGTGAGCGTTGTGGTGGTGCTTCTCGCCTTTGTGACCACCGCCATGAGCGCGCAGTCGTGCGGGCAGACCGGCATCGACCCCATGGAGATCTTTGGCCTCATCGTGCTGCTGCTTGTCTCGGCATTTGCGCAGGTGCGAGAGGTGCAGCTCTTCTTCATTGCCGGCGTGGTGGCCGTTGCCTGCGGTCTTGCCGGGGACGTGATGAACGACTTCAAGGCAGGCAGCATCCTTGGTACCGACCCGCGCGCCCAGTGGCTGGGCCAGGCAATTGGCGGCGTTCTAGGGGCCGTGGTCTCGGCGGCCGTCATGATGGCGCTGGTAGGAGCCTACGGGCCTGACGCTTTTGGCCTGGGTAAGGAGTTTGTCTCGGCACAGGCAAGCGTCGTTGCAACGATGGTCTCGGGGATCCCCAGCGTGCCCGCGTTTGTGATTGGCCTTGCCGCCGGCATCGCGCTCTACTGGGCGGGGCTCCCGGCCATGATGCTGGGGCTTGGCGTCTACCTGCCGTTTTACATGTCGTTCACCGCTGCGCTTGGCGCCGCGCTCAAGTGGGTCATCGGCCGCGTTCGTTCCGCGCGCGCGGCCAGTCTGCCCGAGGACGAGCGCGCGGCGCAAGAGGCCGACGCGCAGGAGGCCGGAGTGGTCATTGCCTCCGGCGTGCTGGGTGGCGAGTCGATCGTGGGCGTTATTATCGCGATGGCGAGCGTTATCGCAGGTCTTGCGGCATAGGGTGGCGAGCAGAGCTGCCGTGGCGGGAAGCGCGCCCTGTGGTGCCCCGTTGGCATCGCCGCGCTGGCGCCGTTCTGGCACCGCAAGGCCACTTCCCGCAGCTACGCGTTGAACACGTAGCGATCCAGGCGCTCAAACGCCTCCTGCACCCGAGAAAGCGGCAGCGCGAGGTTCATGCGCACGTGGCAGGGTCCGTGGAACGCGCGGCCGTCCTGCCAGTCAACGCCCACGCGCCATCCTGCGCGCTCGACCCACCCGATGTCGCGACCGTTGCGCTCGCACCACTCGCTGCAGTCGAGGAACAGCATGTAGGTCCCCTCGGGCCTACTCACCTGCACGCCCTCGAAGCGCTCGGCGATAAAGTCACACGCCCAGGAGACGTTGCCGTCCAGCACCTGCAGCAGCTCCCCCAGCCAGGCCTCGCCCTCGCTGCTGTACGCACCGATAAGCGCGTGCATCGACAGCACGTTCATCGAGTTGTAGCAGGACTTCCTGCTCTTTGCCACAACGCGATCGCGCAGGTAGTCGTCGTAGATGATGTGGTAGCTCCCCACCAGGCCGGCAAGGTTGAAGGTCTTGCTCGGCGCGTAGAGCGCCACCGTGCGCCGGCGGGCGTCCTCACTCACGGACTGCGTGGGCACGTGGGTGTGCCCGGGCAGCACTAGGTCGGACCAGATCTCGTCGGAGATTACCACGCAGTCGTGCTCGCGGTAGACCTCCATCGCGCGCTCGAGCTCCCAGCGCTCCCACACGCGCCCGCAGGGGTTGTGCGGCGAGCAGAACACTGCCACATGGATGTGGTTCTCCTCCAGCTTGGCGGCCATGTCCTCATAGTCCATGCGCCAGAAGCCCCGCTCGTCCTTGACCAGCGGCGACAGCACGATCTTGTAGCCGTTCTCCTCTATGCAGTGCGTGAAGCCAATGTAGGTTGGACTGTGGAGAAGCACGGCGTCGCCCGGCGCGGCAAAGGCCGTGAGCGTGGAGACCAAGCCGCCAAGCACGCCGTTCTCGTATCCAATGTGTGCCGGCTCAAGGCCGCGCACGCCGTTGCGCCTGAGCTGCCAGTCAATGATGGCCTGGTAGTACTCGTCGCGCGGCGAGAAGTAGCCAAACGCCGGGTGCTGGATGCGCTCGGCCATGGCGCGCGTAATGGAGGGCGCCGTGGGGAAGTTCATGTCGGCGACCCACATGGGGATGGCGTCGAAGCCCTCCGCCGGCGCGTCCGGGGCCATGCCGCCCGAGCCAAGCGCGTCGACCGCGATGGCATCCATGCCGTGTCGTTCCATGATTGATGTGAAGTCGTACGTCATGCGGTCTCCTCTCGCCAGTCCTTGCACACGTCCACCCAGCCCTGCGATGCCGAGCAGCGCTCCAGCTCGGGAAGGGTGAGGCCAATCGCGCTGCTCTCGCTCCCCGCCGCGGGGAACACGCGGTCAAAGCGACGCAGCGAGACGTCCAGGTACGTGCGCACGCCCGGCTTCACGGCAAACGGGCAGACGCCGCCCATGGGGTGTCCCACCACCTGCGGCAGGTCATCGGGCGCCACGAAGCGCGGCTTTGTCCCAAACTCGCGCTTGAATGCCGCGCTCCACAGCTTGGCATCGCCCGCGCACACCACGAGGACGGCGCCATCCCCCACCGCGCATGCCATCGTCTTGGCAATGCGCGCCGGCTCGCAACCCAGGTCGCGCGCGGCCAGCTCCACCGTGGCGCTCGACTGGTCAAACTCGATGATCTTGTCGGCAACGCCAAAGGGCTCGAGGTACGCCCGGACGCTCTCGACGGACATGGGCAACATCCCCTCTCGACGGCTGCCCACTTGCCGGGCAGTATCACAAGAGAGTAGCCTATCACCGCTTGCGGCCAAGTTACCACCGCTGGCCGTAGGACTGGCCGGCACCGAGAACGCCTTCCTCGTGCGAGGCAAAGCCGTCGCTCTTGCGCAGCGCTCGCTTGTTGACCAGGTGTTCCTTCCAGCCGTACGAGAGCTGCAGCGGCGTGGGCGCCTCTAGCTCCACGTGGCCAAAGGCGTTGACCACCCGGGTTCCGCAGGCAAGCTCCCTCTCGCGCGAGAAATCCGTGATGTAGTTGGCATGCACGTGGCCGTGGACCATGAGGGCGGGCCGCCAGCGCTCGAGCAGCGTGTTGAAGCACTCGAAGCCGCGGTGCGGCAGGTCATCCAGGTCTCCCACACCACGCGCGGGCGCATGGGCGAGAAGCACGTCAAAGCCGCCCAAGAGGCGGATGCTCGGCTCGACCTTGCGAATGCGCCGGCGCATCTCCTGCTCGGTGGACATGTAGGTGCCGTCCTTGTAGCGCATGGAGCCGCCCAGCCCAACAATGCGCAGGCCACGGTACACGTAGACCGAGTCGTCTACGCAGATGCAGCCTAAAGGCGGCTTGCGGCGGTAGCTCTCGTCGTGGTTACCATGCACGTAGAGCACGGGACACGTGAGCATGGTGACGAGAAACTCCAGGTAGTCGGCGTCGAGGTCACCCGCCGCCAGGACAAGGTCAACGCCCTCGAAGCGCGAGCGGCGGAAGTTGTCCCACAGCATGCGCTCCTCGACGTCGGCAATCGCGAGGATTTTCATGGCCGCAGCTCCCCGGGTACGCCGGTAGCTGCCCCGGCGGCGCCGCCGCCGGCCGCCAGCGTGCCGCCAGCTGTCAGCCCACCGGCCAGGGACGTCTCGTCAACGGGATGCCAGTTTTCGGGAAGAATGCCCTCCACGTTGTCGTTGAGCCAGTCCATGGACACGACGTCCTGCTCCCTCAGCCTAGGCGAACCCGCCGGCTGCACCACGCCTGCCTGGCTTCTGAGCTCGCCCGCAAAGGGGTCGAGCACGCCGCGCTCGATGCCGTGCGTGAGCTGGTCGACGAGCTTGCACGAATAGTAGGGCAAATCGTCCGAGAGGCGCAGCCCAATGACCCCTGACGACATGCCATACCAGTAGCTTACCGCCTGCGGACGCGCAGTGTCATCGGCATCCTGCCAGGACCCGTTGAGAAGCCCCTGCACGATGAGCTCGTAGTAGCGGCCCCAGTTCCACACCGGCAGGGCCAGGTTGTGCACGCGACCGTTCACCATCTGGTAGAGGCCCAGCGCAAGCGGGTCGTCCCACGGCGCGGTGACGTCCGAGCCCGACATCACGGTCACACCCTCGTCGGCCATGTGGTGGTAGAGCGAGTCGCCACCGCGCGTGGACCAGACCAGCCGCACCTTGACCTTGGGGTCCACCAGCGCCGCGCCAATGGCAAAGGCGTTTATCTCGGCAACCGAACCAAACATGGGGACGTTTGCCTGGTAGCCCACGCGATGGTTGGTGGCAAAGCTCGCCGCCAACGCACCTGTCACGAACTTGGCCTCGTACATGCGCCCGTAGTAGGAGCGCACGCGGCTGTGCGGCAGGTTACAGGAGCAGTTGAGGAAGCGCACCTCCGGGTGGGCGATGGCCGCTTTGGCCGTACTCGCCATGAGCGTGGGCGAGCAGGTAAAGATCACGTGCACGCCCTGCTCAACAGCCGCGTCCACTACGGCCGTGAAGTCGTCTGGGGAGGAGCAGTCGTCGTAGGCAACAGTCTGCACCGTGCCGTTGAAGCGCTTCTCGACCTCAAGGCGTCCGGCGTCGTGGGAGCGCGCCCAGCTCGAGGTTGCCAGGGGTCTCTCGTAGAGAAACGCCAGGCGAAGCGGATTGGCTGGCGAGTAGGGCGTGTGGTACGAGAGCCGTGAGAGGACGCCACCGCGAGAGGTTGGCTCTGCCTCCGGCTCGCTTACCAGCACCACGTCCTCGCGCGGACCCGCCAACGCGAGCTCGGACCACAGGCGGCCAAGGCGCTCGACCACGATGGAGGGCGGCGTGTCCAGAAGGCGCTCGTCCGGGAAGTAGCTCAGGTACGCGAGAAGCGCGTCGCCGCAGGTTGCGTCCAGGTGCGAGCCGCCCGCGCGCTGGTAGAGCGAGCGGAAGTACTGGTAGGTGGAGGTGAGCTCGCGCACGGCTTCGTCGGGCCAGGGGGAGCTAAGGTCGCGGCCAAGAAGCGCGGCCAGCCGCCGGTAGGAGCCCTCGCGCGAGAACTCGATGTCGTAGGTTGGCACTGCTCGCCAGAACTCGAGGAACTCGCCGTAGAGTCGGCGCTCCGGGGCGTCCCACTGCTTGGGGAGCAGCCGCGTAACCTCGGCCTCGATGGAATAAGCGCCCAGGTAGCGCATCACGGAGGTGCGCTTGTTGCCCTCCTGGACGTAGAAGCGGTGCATGTACTCGTAGACCTTGACGGGGTCGCGGAAGCCCTCCGTGGTCTGGATGGTGTAGAGGTTTGACCACTTGGCTGCGAACTCCGTGGTGGGCGCAAGGACGGGCATAAAGGTGCGCGAGAAGGAGCGCTGCCTGCCCTCGGTGCGAGTGCCAGCCACCATGTCGAGCGGGATCTCCATGGTGCCCAGACGCACCTCGCCGGCAGTGTCGCCGGGGGCGAGCACAGAATCAAGCGCAGGCAGATAGGGGTAGATGCCAGCCGACGTGTCGCGGCGCAGGTCTCGCTCGCCGCGACGGAGGGCCTTTCTGTACTCCTCGCTCATGGTGGCGGACGTCTCCTTTCGTGCGCGGTGGCGCGCGGCGGGCGGTGGCCGGTCGCGGGTGGTCGCGGCCGGTCGCGGCTGTGCGCGAGCGCGGTCACTTGTTCAGACAAGTATATCTTGACCGGAGCAAATGCGACTGCCACGCCACGCAATGCCGCAGATTCTCGCCATTTAGGAATTTTCCGAACGGTTAGGGGGTTCTAACCGTTCGGAATGCGCGGCATCCCAGGGGCGCCGCGGATTCTCGCCATTTAAGGGGTCCTAACCGTCCAAAACGCGCGGCACAGCAAGTCCGTGACGCCCGAAGGCGGGTTTCCGCAGCAACTGCGCACAAAAGGGGCACTCCGGCGCCGCCATGCAAATCACCTCGTCATGTGTGGAATTTACTTCTTCGTTACAGCACATCACCAGTACGTAGCGTAGAATCGTCCGCACAGTTTCAGAGCAAATGCGATGACAGGGCGAGTACTTGCCACGCCATCCCACAGCAAGCGGGCGAAATGAGAACCCGCGGTGGTTGGCAAGGAACATTCCCTCGAGCTGCTCGGGCGAACGCGCGCCGCCTCTGGGCCACCCCCCACGCAGGCAGCAGCGCAACTACCTCGGGCCGGAGCCCACCGTGAAGGGCATCGGGAGAACGCACCACGTCTCACCTGAAGTCGCATTTCTCGCACAAGAAAGGTTGCGCAGGAAGCGAGAGGTGACCATGGAACTTCGAAGCGATGCCATCAAGCGGGGCTTGGCCCGCGCTCCACACAGAAGCCTGCTCAAGGCCGACGGCCTTACCGACGAGGAACTCGAGCGCCCACTTGTGGCGGTTGTCTCGTCCCAGAACGAGGTCATTCCCGGCCACACCCACCTGGACAAGATCGCCGAGGCCGTTAAGGCCGGCGTCCGCATGGCCGGCGGCACTCCGCTGCAGGTAAACACCATCGGCGTCTGCGACGGCATCGCCATGAACCACGAGGGCATGCGCTACTCGCTCACCAGCCGAGAGGTGATTGCGGACTCCGTCGAGTGTGCCATCCAGGGCCACCAGTTTGACGCCATGGTCCTCATCCCCAGCTGCGACAAGATCGTCCCCGGCATGCTCATCGCCGCGTGCCGCCTGGACATCCCCACCGTGCTGGTCTCCGGCGGCCCCATGCTCGCCGGCCGCGGCCGCCACGGCGAGGAGACCGACCTCAACAGCCTCTTTGACGCCGTGGGCCAGGTTACCGCCGGCACCATGACCGAGGACGAGATGCACTGGCTCGAGAACACCGCCTGTCCCACCTGCGGCAGCTGCTCGGGCATGTTCACCGCCAACTCCATCTGCTGCCTGGCCGAGGCCCTGGGCATCGCACTTCCCGGCAACGGCACCATCCCCGCCGTCTACTCCGAGCGCATCCGCCTGGCAAAGCACACCGGCATGAAGGTCATGGAGCTGCTCGAGAAGGGCATCACCGCCCGCCAGATCATCGACGCCCGCGCCGTGCGCAACGGCATGGCGCTTGACCAGGCCTCACCATGCTGCACCTCACGGCCATCGCGCATGCAGCTGGCTGCCCCGTGACCATGGACGACTGGGACAAGGCCTGCTCGGCCACGCCCAACATCGTACGTCTGGCACCCGCAGGCCCGCTCCACATCCAGGACCTGAACGACGTTGGCGGCGTCTCTGCCATCATCGGCGAGCTGGGCCGCTCCGGGCACCTTGACCTCACGGCCAACACCTGCCACGGCACCATGGCCGAGTGGGTCGAGCAGTGCCCGCCCGTCGACGGCACGGTGGTGCGCCACATCGACAACCCGTACTCCCCCGACGGCGGCCTCAAGGTCATGCGCGGCAC
>CACYGL010000014.1 GCA_902773995.1 uncultured Coriobacteriaceae bacterium
CACGCGGACTCCCCCACCTACAAGGTGAAATCCGTGCCCGTGCTCGAGGGACCCGAGAAGTACCTGCGTCTTAACGTCGAGGGCTACGGCGGCATGATTGACTACACCTGGCTCGACAAGCCTCTGTCGCTCGCCGGCCGCGTCCTGGTGCGCACAGCCACGGGCATCGAGAGCCGCCTCTTCGCCCCCGACCGCGACCTGCTGCTCATTCCCAGCGTGGCCATCCACCTCAATCGCTCCGTGAACGACGGCAAGGCGTTCAACAAGGCCGTCGACCTCTGCCCGCTCTTCTCGGCCGGTCGCCTGCACGAGGAGGACTTCGACCGCATGGTTGCCGAGGGCGTGGGTGCCAAGCCCGAGGACGTCCTGGCGCGCGACCTCTTCCTCGTGAGCCGCGAGCGCCCGTGCGTCTGGGGCATGGCAGACGAGTTTGTCTCGTCCCCCAAGCTCGATGACCTGCAGTGCGCCTTCGCGTCGCTGGAGGCATTTGTCGCCGAGAAGAACCGCCGCTGCGTCACCGTCTTTGCGTGCTTCGACAACGAGGAGGTGGGCTCCAACACCAAGCAGGGGGCCATGTCCACGCTGCTCCACGACACGCTGACGCGCGCCAACGCCGCTCTGGGGATGAACGAGGAGGACTACCTGCGTGCCCTCTCGCGCTCCTTCCTCGTGAGCTGCGACAACGCCCACGCGCTGCACCCCAACCACGCCGAGCTCTACGACGCCGTGAACCGCTGCCACCTCAATGGCGGCCCGGTGGTGAAGGAGGCCGCCAACCAGAAGTACACCACCGACGCCTTTAGCCGCGCCGTCTTTGTGGCACTGTGCGAGCGCGCCGGCGTGCCGTACCAGAGCTTTGCCAACCGTTCCGACATGGCCGGCGGGTCAACGCTGGGCAACCTCTCGAACACGCAGGTAAGCGTGCATGCCGTGGACATTGGCCTGCCGCAGCTGGCAATGCACTCCAGCTACGAGACCGCGGGGACCCGCGACACTGCGTGGACCATTCGTGCGTTACGCGAGTTCTTCTCGGCTTACCTGAGAATTACTGGTGCGGAGCGGGTAGACATGGTCTAGCAGGCACTCGTTTGGACGGTCTCGGCACTGGTCCATGCAGGCCGGGCTCGTTCCTAGGAACCAGGAGGCATTGTCATGTGCACGGCAATCAGGTTCACAGACGACAAGGGTCAGATGTACCTCGCGCGAAACCTCGACTGGAGCTGCGGGTACGGCGAGCGCGTCGTGGTGACGCCGCGCGGCTTCAAGCCCAACTCCCCGTTTGGCGCCGTTACGGGCATGCGCGAGCCCGTGATTGGCATGGGCATTGTCGAGGAGGGAATGCCGCTCTACTTTGACTGCGCCAACGCCTCTGGGCTGGGCGTGGCCGGCCTCAACTTCCCGGGCTATGCGCAGTACGCTGACGCCCCGGTTGAGGGCAAGACCAACGTTGCCGCCTACGAGTTCCCACTGTGGGTTGTGGCCAACTTCACGACCGTCGACGAGGTCGAGCGCGCCCTCGACAACCTGGTGATTGTTGGCAAGCCCATCAACGACAGGTACCCCGTGTCGCTGCTGCACTGGATCATTGGCGACGCCACGAGGAGCATTGTGGTCGAGCAGACGGCGCAGGGCATGGAGGTCTATCACGACGACGTGGACGTCCTGGCCAACCAGCCTGGCTTTGCCTGGCACCGCGAGAACCTGCGCAACTACATGAACGTCTCCAACGAGCTGCCGCAGAACGTGGTGTGGGACAAGGCCGAGCTTCTCCCCTATGGCTCCGGCGCGGGCATGCGCGGGATTCCCGGCGACTACTACTCCACCTCGCGCTTTGTGCGCGTTGCGTACCTGAACTCGCACTATCCGGTGCAGTCGGGCGAGAAGGCCAATGTGAGCCGCATGTTCCACGAGCTTGAGGGCGTTGCCATGATCGACGGCGCGGCCCGCATGACCAACGGCGAGTTTGAGCGCACCGTGTACACTGGCGGCTACTCCGCGGCCACGCGCACGTACTACTTCAACACCTACGAGGACCCCGCAATTCGTAGCGTTACCATGGACGACTACGACACCGAGGGCACCGAGCTGGTGCAGGTGGCGGACCCGAGGGCGTAGCGCGGGCTTGCTTGCTGCGAGGTATGGGGTCTCGGCTATGCCGTATGGGGTCTCGGCTATGCCGGGACCCCTCTTTTTTGGGTTTCTGGGCATCCCGCTGTTGCAACGTTCTAGGCATTCCGCTGTTCCCGGCTCGTCGTGCATCTCGGCTGCCAACTGGGCAGATGCGACGGACCTGTGACGAGCCGGTAACAACGGAGCTGCGCCGCCTGGGCTTGTTACCGGCGCGTCGCGCTGCCGCGATGTTTCCGCAGTTGGGGGCAACCTGATTCACCGTGCCGGTAACAAGGAACGGGCTGACGTCCCTCTCGGCGGGCAGTCCCTCTCGGCGGGCAGTCCCTCTCGGCGGGCAGTCCCTCTCGGCGGGCAGTCCCTCTCGGCGGGCAGTCCCTCTCGGCGGCAACATCTTGCCGCAGGATTTCGCCATTTAGGAATTTTCCGAACGGTTAGAGGCCTCTAAACGGCGAGATTGCGCGGCATATCAGAGATGCCGCGGATCCCGAACGGTTAGGCCCTGCTAACCGTTCGGATTTTTCCTAACCGGCGAGATTGCGCGGCATGTCAGAGATGCCGCGGATTCCGAACGGTTAGGCCCATCTCCTCTGCCATCGCAAGAAGCATCACAAATCAATTGTGTGCAATTGGTTGTGCTCAATCGATTAGCGCCGCCAGTCCGCCAGTTCGCGCCATACTGAAGCCGTTACCAACAACACCGGGCCGCAACGCCCGGAGGAGGGAGCCATCATGGCATCCGAGAACACCACCAACTACCTGGACTTTTCTGTCACCGCACAGGACGGCAGCACCGTCCCTCTGAGCACCTACGCCGGCAAGGTCCTGCTCGTTGTGAACACCGCCACCGGCTGTGGCTTCACGCCCCAGTACGAGGACCTCGAGCGCATCTACGCCGCCCATAAGGACCAGGGCCTCGAGATCCTGGACTTCCCCTGCAATCAGTTTGCCGGCCAGGCGCCCGAGTCCGACGACCAGATCAACCAGTTCTGCTCGCTCAAGTTCAACACCGAGTTCCCACGCTTCAAGAAGCTCGACGTGAACGGCGACACCGCGGACCCGCTCTTTGCCGCGCTCGCTACCGAGCGCCCCTTCCAGGGCTTTGGCGGCGGCCTCAAGGCGGCAGCGCTCGACAAGTTTGCCAAGGCCAACAACAAGAAGTTCGGCGAGAAGGCCTACATCATGTGGAACTTCACCAAGTTCCTCATCGACCGCAACGGCCACCTTGTAGCGCGCTTCGAGCCCACCACCAGCATGGACGAGGTCGAGCACGCAATCGAGGCGCAACTCTAGTGGATGCCTCGGCATCGTCGCAGGCGTCACCGCAGGAGGCCCTCTCCGCAATGGAGGGGGCCTCCCCTGCCGAGCTGCTGCGCCTTGACAACCAGCTGTGCTTTCCGCTCTACGCCTGCTCCAAGGAGGTCGTCCGCAGCTACCAGCCCCTCCTCGGCCCCCTCGGCCTCACCTACACGCAGTACCTGTGCATGATGGTCCTGTGGGAGGAGGGCACGGCCACTGTGAGCCACCTGGGCGAACGCCTCTACCTTGACTCGGGCACGCTCACGCCGGTCTTGAAGAAGCTCGAGAAGAGCGGTTACATCACGCGCGAGAGAAGCGTGGCCGACGCGCGCGTGCTCGAGGCGCGCCTCACCCCCGAGGGCCGCGCGCTGCGTGACCGCGCGGCGTCGGTGCCAGCTGCGATGGCATGCCGCGTGCGCCTCTCGGCGGACGAGGCAGCAGAGCTCAGGCGGCTCCTGGCCAAGGTGATTGCCAGCGTGCGCGATGGCGAGACAACCGGAACCACCGCTTGCGCACAGATGAAAGAAAGCGATAGACAATGAGCACTGAGCAGGACAAAGACACCAGGAAGGACCAGGCATCCTCGCCCATCCCCACCACCGATCGCGAGAAGACCATCGTCCGCACCAGCATTCTCGGCATCGTAGCCAACGTGCTGCTCGCCGGGTTCAAGGCCGCGGTGGGCGTTCTCTCGAACTCCATCGCCATCACCCTCGACGCCGTGAACAACCTCTCCGACGCGCTCTCCTCGGTCATCACGATCGTGGGCACCAAGCTCGCCGGACGAGCACCAGACAAGCGCCACCCCATGGGCTACGGGCGCATCGAGTACCTCACGGCAATGGTCATCTCGGTCATCGTGCTGTACGCCGGCATCACCTCGGGCGTGGAGTCCGTGCAGAAGATCATCTCGCCCGAGACCCCGGACTACTCCGCCGCAGCGCTGATAGTGGTCGCTGCCGGCGTCGTGGCCAAGGTGCTTCTCGGCCGCCATGTGCAGTCGGTCGGTCGCCGCGTGAACGCCGACTCGCTCGTGGCCTCAGGCCAGGACGCGCTCTCGGACGCGGTGCTCTCGGTCTCCACGCTGGGCGCCGCCGTGGTCTACCTGGCGTTCGGCGTCTCGCTTGAGGCTTGGGTTGGCGCCGTCATCTCCGCGTTTATCGTGAAGGCCGGCCTCGAGATGCTCTGGGAGACGCTCAGCCAGATCCTCGGCGAGCGCGTGAGCTCGGAGCTTGCCGAGAAGGTCAAGAGCATCGTTGCCGAGGAGGACTGCGTCCTGGGCGTCTATGACCTGTTCCTCAGCAGCTACGGCCCCGAGCGCAGGGTTGGCTCGCTCCACGTCGAGGTCCCCGACACAACCACGGCCGAGGAGATCGACGAGCTCGAGCGCCGCATCGCCGAGCACGTCTTCGAGCGCACGGACGGCCAGGTCATCATCGCCGCCGTGGGCATCTACTCGAGGAACACGAGCAAGGCCATCGCCGACATGCGCGAACGCGTGAGGCGCATCGTCGCGAGCCACGACCACGTGCTGCAGTTCCACGGCTTCCACGTGGACGAGACGCGCCACCTGCTCGAGTTCGACGTGATCATCGCGTTTGAGTCGCCCGACCGCCAAGGCGAGTACCACCAGATTGTGAGCGAGGTCGAGAAGGCCTTCCCCGACTACACGGTGCGCGCCACGCTCGACAGCGACATCGCGGATTAGCGTCTCTCTTATCGGCGCCATTCCCCGCGATAGAATACCTAGCCCACGCGAGGGCCCCGGACGGCAGCTGCCATCCGGGGCCCTTTCGATGAGACAAAGGGACAGTCCCTTTGTCTCATCGGGCGATGTTGTAGAACGCGGAACGGCCGGCGTACTCGGCGGCGTCGCCCAGCTCCTCCTCGATGCGGAGCAGCTGGTTGTACTTGGCCACGCGGTCCGAACGTGCAGGCGCACCGGTCTTGATCTGGCCCGCGTTGGTGGCAACGGCCAGGTCGGCGATCGTGGTGTCCTCGGTCTCGCCCGAGCGGTGCGAGACGATTGTGGCGTAACGGGCACGCTGCGCCGTCTGCATGGCCTCGAGAGTCTCGGTGAGGGTGCCAATCTGGTTGACCTTCACGAGCAGCGCGTTTGCCGCGCCAAGCTCGATGCCGCGACGCAGGCGGGCGGTGTTGGTCACAAAGAGGTCGTCGCCCACGAGCTGCACACGCGAACCAAGGCGCGCCGTGAGCTGGCGCCAGCCGTCCCAGTCCTCCTCGGCCAGGCCGTCCTCGATGGAGATGATGGGATAGGACGAGACGAGCTTGTCCCAGTAGTCGACCATCTGCGCGCTGGTGAGCGTACGGCCCTCGCCCTTGAGGACATAGGTGCCGGTAGCAGCGTCGTAGAGCTCGCTCGTGGCGGGATCCATGGCAAAGACAAAATCCTCGCCCGGCTTGAAGCCGGCCTTCTCGACGGCCTTCATGAGGTACTCGAAGGGCTCGGCGTTGGTCTTGAGGTCGGGGGCAAAGCCGCCCTCGTCGCCCACGCCAGTGGAGAGGCCCGCGTCCTTGAGGACGCCCTTCAGGGTGTGGTAGACCTCGGCCGACCAACGAAGCGCGGTGTGGAAGTTGGGCGCGCCGACGGGCATGATCATGAACTCCTGGAAGTCCACGTTGTTATCGGCATGAACGCCGCCGTTCAGGATGTTCATCATGGGCGTGGGCAGCGTGTGAGCGTTGGGGCCGCCGAGGTAGGCGTAAAGCGGAAGCCCCGCGGAGGCCGCGGCCGCGCGGGCGGTTGCCAGGCTCACGCCCAGGATTGCGTTTGCGCCGAGCTTGCCCTTGTTGGGGGTGCCGTCGGCGGCGATAAGGGCTGCGTCAACGGCGCGCTGGTTGCGGGCGTCGATGCCCAGGACGGCCTCGCGCGCCTCGCCGTTCACGTGGGCGACGGCCTTCTCGACGCCCTTGCCCTGGTAACGAGCACCGTCACCGTCGCGTAGCTCGACGGCCTCGAACTCGCCGGTAGAGGCGCCGGAGGGGACAATCGCCCTGCCAAAGCTGCCGTCGGCGAGCGTGACCTCGGCCTCGACCGTGGGGTTGCCGCGGGAGTCCAGGACCTCGCGTGCGTGGACCTTCTCGATTGCGCTCATGTTGTGCCACCTTTCGTGTGGTTGCCTGTGGCGGTTTGACTGCCGCAGGTATTGTTTAGTGAAGTACGAAGTAAAAGTTACCTTTTTCTTACTTACGTGTGTATACCCGCAGCACCCCGCCCCCATACCAGAATTGCGGATGCAGCGAAAAATAATGTTGTGAATAGAACACTGTGCCGAGAAGAACGCGCCGCCGACGCAAGAAAGGGGAACGTCGGCGGCGCCTGTTGTGCCGATGGTCCGGGGAGAGGGTCCGGGCACTACGGCGGGAGTCAACGGCTCGTGCTCCTGCGCTGCAGTCGGTGTCGCAGGTGTTAGCCTTACTTAACTCTAAGAGAAGAGTACACCATGGTTAACTTGTTGTGGTCGGGAATTTGATAAAAACTCGACTATTTTCTCTGCGAAGGCCACGCCGCCTACCCCCGCCGTCAACGCCAAGCGCCCGCGCGCTCCCCTATCCCCAGACCTGCTCGGCCACCTCGCGCACCAGGCGAACCTTCGCCCACTGCTCGTCCTCGGTGAGCTTGTTGCCAATCTCGCACGATGCGAACCCGCACTGCGGCGAAAGACACAGACTCTCAAGCGGCACGTACTTCTCGGCCTCGTAAATCCGCGCAATCACGGCCCTGGGGTCCTCCAGCGCCGCCGACTTGGTGGTCACAAGCCCCAGCACGACCTTCTTGCCCGCCGGCACCTTGGCCAGCGGCTCAAAGCCGCCCGAGCGCGCGTCGTCAAACTCCAGGAAGAACGCGTCGACATTCTCGCGTGCGAGAAGGAAGTCGGCCACGTCGTCGTAGCCACCCTCGCAGGCCCACGTGGAGTGGAAGTTGCCGCGGCACACGTGGGTATTCACCGTGAGGTTGGCGGGCCGGCCCTCCAGCGCGCGGTTGTTTACGTCGAGCAGTTCCTCCTTCACGCGCTCCAGGCCGGCGGCGTCAACCCCAAAGAACTGCTCGGCGTGCGGGTCCACGACCATGCCCCAAGAGCAGTCGTCAAACTGCAGGTTGCGGCAGCCCGCGGAGTACACGTCGGCGATAAAGGCGCGGTACGCGGCAACGATGTCGTCCGCCAGCTCCTCGTCAGTCTTGTAGTAGCGGCGCGTTGCCTCCAGGTTGAAGGGCATCGCGAACTGCTCGAAGAACTGCGCCGGTGCCGGGATGGTGAGCTTGGCCACGCACTTCTCGTCCTCGAGGTTCTGCACGAAGCGGAAGTGGTCGATGAAGGGATGGCCACCGCGGTAGGCAATCTTGCCGGTGAGGTAGGTGTCGTCGATTTTTGCGGCCTCGTCGTGGAAGGGCAGGCCGGTCTCGGTGGGCTTGTGCGACACGCCGTCGAACGCCCACATAAAGTCGAGGTGCCAGGTCTCGCGACGGAACTCGCCGTCGGTGATCACGCCCAGGCCGGCGGCCTTCTCCTTTGCCACCAGGTCGCGGATGCACTCGTCCTCGATGGCCGAAAGCTCCTCGGCCGAGATGCGCCCGGCCTTCCAGTCGACGCGCGCCTGCTTCAGGCGGGCGGGACGCAGGAAGCTTCCAACCACGTCAAAGCGGTGCGGGGTCTTCTTGTCATATGCGATGCTCATGGGGTTACCTTTCTCTTCTTGTTGACACGAGAAATGGTGCCCCATGTGAAAAGCCAAAGGAACTATCGATACGCTATCGCTTGCCATAGCCAGAGGCTATGTACTTCGCAACGTAGGCGCTTAGGTGCTCGAGGTAGCGCTCCGCCATGGGCGAGAGGGGCCGACGCGGCTGGTGGATGTAGCCCAGCTCCATCACGCCTCCATCTTCGAGCGGGACGGCCATGATGTTCTCGCCGTTCAAGTCAACGCTCAGGATGCCGGAGGAGATGGTGTACCCATCGAGGCCAATGAGCAGGTTGAACAGCGTCGCGCGATCCGTGACCACCACGGCCTTGTCCACCTGCTCGGTGATGTGGGGCTCCTCGGCAAAGTAGAACGAGTTGCGCGAGCCCTGGTCGTAGGAGAGGCGCGGGTACGGCGCAAGGTCCGCAAGCGTCACTGAGTCGCGCGCGGCCAGCGGATTGGTCCTGCTCACAAAAACGTGCTCGCGGGCCTCGAAGAGCGGCTCGAAGCGCAGCTCGGCGTCGCGGATGGCGCTGGTGAGCACTTCTCGGTTGAAGTCGTTGCGGTAGAGGACGCCCAGCTCGGAGCGCTGCAGGCGCACGTCCTCGATGGTGCCAAAGGTGGTTCCCTCGCGCAGGCTGAACTCGTAGCGGCTCTCGCCGTGCTCGCGCACCAGCTCGGCGAAGGCATTGACCACGAACGCGTAGTGCTGGCTCGAGACACCAAAGACGCGGCGCGGCGGCGTACCGTGCTTGTACTGGGCTTCGAGGAGGTCTGCCTGCTCGACCACCTGCCGCGCGTACGAGAGGAACCGCGTGCCGTCCTCCGTAGGCACGACGCCCTTGCTGGAGCGTTCGAAGATCGTGATGCCCATCTCGGATTCGAGCTCTGAGATGGCCTTGGAGAGCGACGGCTGGGCGATGAAGAGTCGCTGCGACGCGGCGGTGATCGATCCGGCCGTGGCGACCTCGACCACGTAGCGAAGCTGCTGCAGTGTCATGGCGGTGCTCCCCTCCCCCTGGCCGGCGGCTTTGGCCCGGCGCACGTCGACCGATGGTACCTGACGGACGCAGCACGAGTGGGCACGGTAATCCCTTGGCGAAAAGAGCACACGTTTCCAAGCGATTGGGCAACGGAGCAGGCACAAATATTACCGAGAATGGGGAACGGGCCCAGCCAGGGGTTATGCCACCGGGCTGGGTCCGCACGAGGAAGGGGTCATTGGTCGTGTTGTTCGAGAACAAGGGTAACCGGCGGAGGTATTGCGGGCGTAAGCAACCGTTAGTCGCACCGACAGATGTTGTTAGGGCATTGTTTGGCCCCTTCACGTGACCGTCTTGTGCGTCGAAAGCCCGTTCCTTACACAATTTTTCGATTTTTTGCGCCGAACTGGCCTTCGTTACACGTGGTTTTGCGCACCCTGCTAGTAGTAGGCTGCCAATACATACAATATGTGGTGTTTACTTAGAGGCACATAACAATATATGGGAACTACTACTTATGTCTCCTCCAAAACCCAGTGTAACGAAGGCCAGTTCGGCGCAAAATTCCCAAATTTAATGTAACCAAGGGTAGTTCGATGCATTTTGGGGACGCCGCGCTTCCCCTTGCCCTCAATATTCGCCCCTCAAAATACCCACTGCATGACTATTGCGCCGAAAATAAGAGCATAATGGTACCTGATACTAATAATAGCATCGCGCCGTACGCCGGCGCACTTCGATGCACGTGGAGGAAACTATGGACATTCGCGAGGAGATGACCAGGCAGTTTGGCGCCGAGAAGACCGGCGGCCACGGAGGCCTTGAGATCCTCAAGCACATTGGACCCGGTCTGCTGGTGACGGTGGGCTTCATCGACCCGGGAAACTGGGCCTCAAATATGGCGGCAGGATCGCAGTTTGGCTACGGGCTGCTGTGGGTGGTAACACTTTCGACCCTGATGCTCATCCTGCTGCAGCACAACGCTGCCCACCTGGGTATTGCCACCGGCGAGTGTCTTGCCGAGGCAACACATAAGCACTTCCCACGTTGGCTGGGCACCGCCATTCTCGCCACCGCGAATGCGGCTACCGTCGCCACCGCAATGGCCGAGGTCCTTGGCGGCGCCATCGCGCTCCAGATGCTCTTTGGGCTGCCCGTCCGCGTGGGCAGCGTCATTGTGGGTGCCTTCTCGGTGGCCATGCTAGCCACCAACTCATACAAGCGCATCGAGCGCTGGATCATCGCGTTTGTCTCGCTCATCGGCCTGGCCTTCCTTGCCGAGTTGGCGCTGGTGAACGTTGACTGGCCGCAGGCAGCGGTCTCGTGGGTCACGCCGAGCTTCCCCGCCGGCTCCGCGGCCATCGTGATGAGCGTGCTGGGCGCCGTGGTCATGCCGCACAACCTGTTCCTGCACTCCGAGGTCATCCAGAGCGTCCACTACGAGCAGCAGGGCGAGAAGGTCATCCGCGAACGCCTGCGCTACGAGCTCTTCGACACCCTATTCTCGATGGGCGTTGGCTGGGCGATAAACTCCGCCATGGTGATTCTGGCAGCCACGACGTTCTTCACGCGCGGCGTGGTTGTGGACGACCTCGCGACCGCGGCGGCGACGCTCTCCCCTATCCTGGGCTCAGCTGCGACGATCATCTTTGCCGTGGCGCTGCTGCTGGCGGGACTCTCGTCCTCCGTCACAGCAGGCATGGCGGCGGGCACCATCAGCGCGGGCATGTTTGGCGAGGAGTACGACATCCATGACCGCCACTCCTCCGTAGGCGTGGCGCTGTGCATGGGCGTGGCGACCCTGGCCTGTCTGCTGGTTCGCGACACGTTCCAGGGGCTGGTGCTCTCGCAGGCGCTGCTCTCGCTGCAACTCCCCATCACCATCTTCACGCAGATCCGCCTCACAGCTTCGAAGCGCGTCATGGGGCGCTACGCCAACTCGCGCCTCACCAACGCATTGCTGCTTGCAACGGGTATCGTGGTGACTGCAATAAACGTTATTTCCCTCGCAGGATAGGATCCGTCGTGGAAGCCTTTGCCCTTGTCGCCTCCTGTCTTGCCGCTGTGGGGCAGCTCTGGTTTTGGCGCCTCCACACGCACGAGCAGCGCAGTCTTTGGTACGGGCTTTCGTTCCTCATTGCCGTGGGCACGGCCGTCGTTGCCATCGAGGTGATCCTCCTGCAGGCGTTCTCACTCGAGAGCCATCCCGTCGCCGAGCAGATAAACCTTGTGGTCATTGGCGTCATGGCTGTGACGCTCCTGGCGTTTCCCGTTGCGCTGGTGGTGACGCTCGTTGCCTCGGGCATACGGCTCGTTCGACGCGAGGGCGCAAACCCGCGCAACATGCTCTCGCTGGGGCTGGGCATTCTCATGGTTGCCTACGTAATCGTTTGGCCGCAGGTCCGCAGCGCCCTCACCAGCGTGCCCGTGCTCGGTCGCGTGCTCGACCTGGTCTTTGGCTTTGCGGCGATACTCCTGGGCATCGCCGGCGTGGCGTTCACGCTCTACACCGTGAGCGGCCTGGTGGCACAGATCCCCCACCGACGTCGCCGCTACCAGCGGATTGTTGTGCTTGGCTCCGGGCTTATGCCCGACGGATCGGTAACCCCGCTCCTGGCCCACCGCGTCGAGCGCGGTGTGGAGATGTGGCGCAGGAACCCGGGTTCCATGCTGCTCATGTCCGGCGGCCAAGGTGCTGACGAGGCACAGCCGGAGTCCCACGCCATGCGCGCGTACGCCGAGTCGCTCGGCGTGCCGGCGGAGGCGATTCTCGTCGAGGACAAGTCCACAAACACGCAGGAAAACCTGCAGTTTAGTTCGCGGCTATTTGCCGAGAGGGATGGAGGCAACGCCGGCCGCATCCTTGTTGTGACCGACAACTACCACGTCTTCCGGGCGCTGCTCATCACCCGTGAGCTGGGCATTCCCGCGGATGGCGTTGGCTCGCGCGTACGCCTGTACTTCTCGCTCAACGCGCTGGTGCGCGAGTGGGTGGCGTACGTCTCGCTGCGCCGGGCGTTCTACACCAGGCTCACCATTGCACTGCTGGTAATCTACCTTGTGGCAAGCGGATTCAACGCGGCGGTTGCGCCCGGCGCGTAGAGAAGAGTCCGGAGGGACGCCCCGCCATTAGGCGCAAGCCGCAACAGCCGTTTGAACCGCCGTCCCGATGCCTTCTTGCCCGCCGTCTCCCCCCCAGTCGCATAAAAACGCTCTATCGGACGGGTTTCCCGCCGACCTTGCACAAAAATGCTCTATCGGACGGTGTATGAGGAAGGCTGTGTCCCCTTAAGTGTATGCGTATGCAATATTACGAATCTATATCCTGTTAATTATTGATATTATGCACTTCATATTCGAAGGCCAATTTGTGGGATCAAGAGAAGCCGTCCGATAGAACCATTTTATGCAGCCAAGCGGCATTCGCCGTTCGATAGAGCATTTTTGTGCGTTCGTGGAGTCAATCGGTCGCACAAGCGATGCCTTTCGCAGTTCCAAAGGCGAGGGCCCCGCCGAAGCGAGGCCCTCGAAGCATCAACGTGATACCATGCGGCGTCTGGCCGATAAGCCCTGACCGTTACCGCAGGTGGTCACCGTGGCGCCTACGAGAACTTCCGCCCCAGATGAAGGCAATGGAGAGCGCGGCCGCACCCGCAATGGCAAGGCCAACAATTGGAGCGTTGTTGGTGCTGTCGCCCGTATCTGGCACGGCCGCAGGCTGCTTGGGGGCGGGCTTAGATTCGGTGGTATCGGACGCTGGCTTGGTCTCTTCGGTGGTATCGTCATCGGTGGTGGTTGGCTCCGCCGGCGTGGGATCCGTGGGCTTGAGCGTGTTGGTGCAGGTCGCGGCCACAGTCTTCTCGGCAACAATGCTGCCGGTCTGACCATCCCACGTTGTCGTGTAGGCGCCGTTGGCCTCCTCGGCAACCGTGTAGGTGACGCCCGCCGGCAGGTGCTCGGCCACGGCCGCCTCGCCGTTGCGCAGCTCGAACGTCGCCACGCCGTTGGTGAAATCCATAGCCCCGTACGTGCCGTTGATCGAGGTGTCGCTCAGCGTGACGTTGAACTTGAAAGCCGTAGTCGAGTTCTCCTCGCCCTCAACGTTCTTGGTCACAGAGAGCGAGCCCTCCGTCGCAGGCTGGGTCGTAACGCTGGTCGAGACGTCCTTGGTGTAGATGAGGGCACCAATCATGTGCTGGAATTCGGTGGAGTTAACGGGAGAGTACTGGCGCGTCTCCTTAAGCCAGGTGAGAGTCGACGAGGCCGAAACCGTGGCCGACTGGGTGGGCTTGGTGGTGGAGACCAGGTAGAAGCCCCTGCCGGCACGAATCGTGGTACCGGAGATGTCGTTGCCCTCCTCGTCGACGGCGGTCATGCCCTCGGGAAGCGTGAGCTTGTAGAGGCCGTTGTACTTCTCGCCCTCGGTAATGGTGAGAAGGCCCGTGCGCCAGGTCTTGGTGGCCGGGTCATAGGCAAACTTGGTGTCGCCCGAGAAGCCAAGGGCGCTCGCCTGCGGCTCGGTGCGCAGCACCTCGTTTGCGTTGGCGCCGTCGAGCAGGCGGAGCGAGAGGGGGTTGTGCTTAACGTAGGGCGCCTCACTCGTAAGGTTGTTGCTTGGCACGCCATACTTCTGGAGAAGAACCCAGATAGCAGCTTGGGTGGCGTTGTATGCCTGCGACTTCGTCACCAGGGTGTCATCGGCATACTGAGAATTCCAGTAGGCAAGCGGAGTAGAGCCGCCTTCCTTCGGACCGTAGACCATGGCATATGCTGCGTTGTAGAAGTTGGTGGCAAGAATCTCCTGGTAGGTAAGACCAGAAGCGGTCTTACCATTGGGGAAGAGCGCAAAGACCTTTGTCAGAAAAACGCCTTGAGCCTGTCGAGGTTCACCTTGTTAGCGCTGGTGTAGTCGGCATAGGTGAAGGTGGTGTCCCCCAGCGAGTCGGGGAAGTCCTGGCGAAGCACCTCGGGCGCATCGAGCATCTGGTTGAACTCGGCCTCGGTGATCTGCTTGCCCTGGTCGGTCACCTCGTACAGGTGCAGGCCGTTATAGGGATAGCCCGCGTACAGGATGGCAAGGAGCTTCTCCATGCACTCCTCGTACTGCTCCTGGGACTGAAACATGTCGGGCGTGAGGTAGTCCATCGCATTGGAATAGTCCGGGACACTGGGAGTCGACGGCGTAACATGCGGCCAGTGGAGCTGGTTGTTCATGCAGTACAGGATGATCTTCGTCCCGTCGGGATCCGTGACGGAGTGGATGTCCGTATTCGAGTCGTAGTCAATTGTGACCGTGCCGCTCGTGGTGGTGTCGTCCGCCCTGGCCACGGTCCTTAGGCACGAGAGGGACAACGCCACTGCAAGCATGGCAACCGCCAGCGCCATCTGCGGCCGACGCATATCTTGATGCTTAGCCTTCACGCTCATGGGAAATCCTTTGCCTCGATGTTTTAGCTGCATTGTTCTGCGGGGCATGCCCGAAGTTTGACATTCGAGCAGTTGAGTCAATACTACGTGATGTTGAGACCGCAAAACTTGACGATCGTGAAAATAACCCTGGTAGAGTTGGCAAGCGGGGCTCTTCCGGCGGGGAATGCCGCGCCGAGAAGAGCCCCTATTGTCTGACGCACCCAGCGGCTGCTTCGCAGACCACACGCTGCTTGCTACCCCACGAGCGCGAGGATCTCGGAAAGTCCCTTCTTGCCAAAGCTCACGCTCTCGCCCGTGCCGTCATCCACCACAAGGCACGGCACGCTCATCACGTCGTAGCGCTCACGCAGTGTCGGGAAGCGGTTCACGTCGTAGACATCGGCTGTGACCAGCGGGTTATCCGCCGCCATGCGCTGGCAGGCCACCACCACGTCCGGACACATGGTGCACGAGAGACCCACCAGCACGCGCAGGCTCACCGGGCGCGCTATGCCAGCGATGCCCTGGCGGTCTGCGTCGGCGATGGGCTGGCCGGGACCCGAAGCGTTGTAGAGGCCAAGCACGAAGGACGTGAACTCGTGGCCGCCGGGAACGCCGTGGAAGGCGAGGCCAGAAGGCGTGCCATCGGCCCGCACGACCTCAACGAAGGGCAGCTCGGCAGGGTCGTCGGCGGAGGCGTCCGTCTCGTCTACCGAAAGCAGGTCGGTCTGCGCCGCCAGTGCCTCCATGTAGGAGCGAAGCTCTGCCGAGACGTCTCCGCCATCGAGATGCAGGCGGAGCACCAGCGGGCTTTGCATGCGCGAGAAGACCGCCTGGAGCTGGGCAGCCATGGCATCGTCGATGGGAGAGCCGGGCGTGCCGGTGGACGCAGCGGCCGGGGTGGTCGCGGGCTTCTCGGCCACGTCGCGCGTGCGGCTTGCGGGCTGTTGGGGGACGATGCCGGTGCGCTCGCGCGCGGCCTTGAGGTAGCGCTCCATCTCGGTGGCCGTGGCCGCGCCCTCCCCTACGGCGGTCGCAACCTGGCGCAGGCGCTTTTGGCACACGTCGCCGGCGGCAAAGAGCCCCTCCACGCTCGTCATCTGGCGGTCGTCGGTAATCACGTAACCCTGGGGGTCAAGCTCGGCCACACCCTTGACCAGCGACGTTGCCGGGGCGTAGCCCACAAAGACAAAGACGCCCACAGGACCGCCATCGGGCGACGAGAACTCGTGCTCCTCGCCCGTCGCTCGGTCGAGCCAGCGAACGCCCCGCACCACGGAGTCACCTTCCACAGCCAGGAGCTGCGCGTTTGTCTGCACGGTAATCTTGTCGTTGGCATAGGCGGCGTCGGCGGTGGCCTTGGCGCAGGTGAAGTCGTCGGTGTAGACCAGGATGGTCACGTGCGAGGCGTAGGTGGTGAGAAAGACCGCCTCCTCCGCCGCGGCAAAGCCGCCGCCCACCACGAAGACCTCGCGGCCGGTGAAGAACTCGCCGTCGCAGGTGGCGCAGTACGCAACGCCGTGGCCGCGGAATTCCTTCTCGCCCGTGAAGCCGGCACTTCTCGGCGAGGCGCCCGTGGCGAGAAGGACTCCCAGGCAGCGGATGTCGCCGCGCGAGGTGTGCACGACCTTGACGTCTGCCGCAAGGTCGAGCGACTCGACCGTTGCGAGCAGCATCTCCGCGCCAAAAGCCTCTGCTTGGCGCCGCATGGTGTCAGTGAGCTGCTCGCCGCTTGCGGTGAGCACGCCCGGGTAGTTAACGACCTCGGAGGTGATGGTAATCTGGCCGCCAAAGTGCTCTCGCTCGACCACCAGCACGCGGTAGCGCGCGCGGGCGAGGTAGAGCGCGGCCGTGAGCCCGGCCGGACCGCCGCCAATCACCACCGCGTCGTATACGTTCTGGGCGCCGCTGGGGGCGCCGTTCTCGACGGTATTCTCGCTCATCTTCTAAACCTCCCCCGCCGCACGCGGCGAATCAAAGAGGGAGCCCGCCGAGCCAGTGCGGCGGGCTCCAAATGTTGTCTGGGCTCTGCTCGCCCCGCCTGCCTAGAGCTGACCGACAAGGTCAAGCGAGGGCTTCAGGGTCTCGGCACCCGGCTGCCACTTGGCGGGGCACACCTGGTCGCCGTGCTCACGGACGAACTTGGCGGCCTGGACCAGGCGCAGGAGCTCCTTGGCGTTGCGGCCAATGCCACCTGCGGTGACCTCGTAGACCTGAATCTTGCCGTCGGGGTCAACAATGAAGGCGCCACGCTCGGCAAGGCCGTCGGCGGGGATCAGGACCTCGAAGTCCTCGGCGAGGACGTGCGCGGGGTCGGCGAGCATGGGGTAGGTCACCTTGGAGATGCGCTCGGACTCGTCGTGCCAGGCCTTGTGGACAAAGTGGGTGTCGCAGGACACGGAGTAGACCTCGCAGCCCTCGGCCTTGAAGGCGTCGTAGTTCTCGGCAAGCTCCTCAAGCTCGGTGGGGCACACAAAGGTGAAGTCGGCGGGATAGAAGAAGAACAGGGCCCACTTGCCCAGGACGTCGGACTTGCTGACGGTCTTGAACTCGCCGTTCTGGAAAGCCTGGACGGTAAAATCGCCGATTTCCTTGTTGATGAGAGACATGTGACGCTCCTTCGCTGTACTGGTTGGATGGTTGCCGTACCGCTATTGGTACTGAGACTTATTATCGACAGGAAAAAGAGATTTGCAAGCGAGAAGTTCGACTTTTTTTGAAGGGCGGTCACGGGGCCGGCGGCGCCGGGCGCGGGGCAGGACGGGACGGCGATCACGGGGCCGGCGGCGCCGGGAGCGGCGTCCCGCAGCGGCACCAATCGCGCCGCAGCGCCGTCCTCGACGCCATCGCCAGCGCCTGACCGCAGAGAATATCGCTATTTCTGAAAAATGCCGTGGCTCAACTGGGCAAACGTCCTTCTCGGTTAAGAAAAAGCGATATTCTCCGAGAAGAGACGGGGACGGGGCCTCCACTAAGAAGAAAGGCGTCCGGCGTCGCGAAGGAACCCCCACTGTGGCGTCTTTTAGGCGCCACAAGGGCAGTTCCAGCAGCGACTCTGTACGTAGCCCTCGCTGTGGCGCCACCCCGGCGCCACAGGGCGCGTTTTTGCAGCAAGTGCGTACGAAACCCTCGCTGTGGCGTCGTTTCGGCGCCACAAGGGCAGTTCCAGCAGCAAATCCGTACGTAACCATCGCTGTGGCGTCATTTTGACGCCACAGGGCGCGTTCTAGCAGCAACCCTGTACGAAGCCCCCGCTATGGCGTCGCGTTCTTCTCGCACAGGCACACTAAATAAGATATAGTCCTATTAATACTTGGGTATCATCACCACGTAACGCAAGAATCCCCTGGGCGGAAAACCGCGAGAAGCCCAGCCCACGCACGGAGAGCAGGAGCACGTCATGGAGAGAAGAAACACACGCCAGCGCCAGCTGGTGCTCGAGGCAGTTCAGGAGCTGTGCGACCACCCCACCGCCGACGAGATCTACCTTCGCGTCCGCGAGCAGGACGACCACATCAGCCGCGGAACCGTCTACCGCAACCTGCACCTGCTGGCCGACACCGGCGAAATCCTCTCGGTGAAGACACCCGGCGGCGAGCGCTTTGACCGGCGCATGGACCACCACGCCCACCTCGTGTGCTCGGAATGCGGCACCGTGATCGACGTGCCCATGCCCAAGCAGGACGACTTCTGCCGCCAGATCGAGCGCTCAACCGGCTACGCCAGCGTGTCTACCAGCACCATCCTCACCGGTGTGTGCCCTGCGTGCCAGGAGCGCATGCGTCGCGAGAAGTCCGCGCCGGCAGCAGCGGACGCGCGTTAGCCGCCGCTATCGCGAAGGTCGAGAGGTTGTGCGCCGTCGACGCCGTGGTAAGCGTGATGGCCCCGGCCACGCCCAGCGCGATGAGCGCCGAGTTAAACGTCACGATGGTCCGGTAGTCCGCATGGATGCGACCCATGAGGCGCTGGGCCAGCTCGCGGGCAGTCACCAGCGAGGAGAGCTGGTCGTTTAAGATGCAGACATCCGCTACTGCCCGCGCGATGTCGCTCGCGTCGGACATGGCCACAGAGACGTCCGCCGCCGCGAGTGCCGGCGAGTCGTTGATGCCGTCGCCGACCATGGCCACAACGTGCCCCTGGTCGCGCAGCTGCTGCACATAGGAGCTCTTGTCCTCGGGCAGCACCTGTGAGTGCCACTCGTCAATGCCAAGGCGGGCTGCCACGTGCCGCGCGCACGCGTCCGAATCCCCCGTGAGCATCACGAACTTCTCGACGCCCAGCTCGCGCAGGCGGCCAAGCGTCGCGCACGCCTCGGGTCGCAGGGGGTCGGAGATCGCAATGGCACCCAGCAGCTCGTGGTCGGTCGCAAGGTAGATGACGGATGCCGTGGGGCACTTCTCGGCCACGCTCTCCACAAAGCCATCCGGGCAGGGAACCGCCTCGTCCTCGAAGACAAAGTGCGCACTGCCTATGCAGGCATCCGTACCGCCCACGGTGGTCGAGATGCCGTGTGCCACCACGTAGTTCACCTTGGCGTGCAGCTCGTCCTCGTGGGCAAGCCCGCGCCGCGCCGCCTCGTCCACGATGGCGCGCGCCATGCTGTGCGGGAAGTGCTCCTCGATGCAGGCGGCAAGGCGGAGCACGTCCTCCTCGCTCGCGCCGCCCACGGCAAAGACGCGCTCGACGGTGGGGCAAGCGCAGGTGAGCGTGCCGGTCTTGTCAAAGACAAAGGTGTCGACCGAGGCAAGCTCCTCCAGGTAGCGGCCGCCCTTTGCCACCACACCGCGTCGCGTGCCCTCGCTCATCGCGCTCATCACCGCGATGGGCATGGAGAGCTTGATGGCGCACGAGTAGTCCACCATGAGCACGGCCATGGCCGTCTGCGGACGGCGCGTAATGGCGAGAATGGCGAAGAACGCCAGGAAGCTGTAGGGCACCAGCGCATCCGCGAGGTGCTCCGCCCTGCTCTGCACGCCAGCCTTGAGCTGCGAGGACTCCTCGACCATGGAGACGATGCCGTCAATCCTCGCCGCCCCCGGGGGCGCCGTCACACGCACGCGAAGGTCTCCCGCACCAAGCGCGGTACCCGCGTAGACGGTCGACCCCGGGCGCTTCTGGACGGGACGCGACTCCCCCGTCATGGAGGACTCGTCCACCTCGCCCGTGCCCTCGACCACAACGCCGTCGACGGGCAGCACCGAGCCGCGGCCCAGGTGGAGCACCTGCCCGCGGGCCACCTCGTCGATGGGGATGCGCACGTCCTGGCCGTCCACAACGGCCCAGACCGTCTCGGCACGCGTAATCATGTTGCCGCGCAGCGCCAGGTGCGAGCGGCTCTGCACGTGGCGCTCCATGGCAGCCGAAAGCTGCAGGAAGAAGATGATCGTCCCCGCCTCGTCAAACGAGCCGCGCAGGATGCTGGCGGTTATCGCCGTGGCGTCGAGAACCTCGACGGTAAGCTCGCCTCGCACAAGGCAGGCCAGGCCACGGGCGACAAACCCAATGGCTCGCACCACGACCCACGCCGCGCGCAGCGGCGCCGGCAGCAGCAGGCGCCGCAACACGTGCGCACCCACCAGGCGCATGACCTCCATGGTGAAGCGGTTGTTCTCGGCGCGCACCTCGATGGCGCCCGAAGCCTCGTCCAGGCCAGTCTCTGCCGTAGGAAGCGCAAGGACATCGAACGAGCCCACGGCGAGAAGGACCGCATCGCGCGAGGCGGGCACAAAGGCGACAAGCACGGAGCCGTTCGCCGGGTGCACCTCGGCCACGCGCACGCCCTCCACGGACATGAGCGCCTGCGCCACGCCGCGGGCTTCCGCCTCGTCCATGACGAGGGACCCGCAGCGCAGGCGCAGGCGACCTGGCAGGTCGGAGACGATCGTGTAGCGCATGAGCTAGGCCTCGGTCCCCTCGCCGTCGACCTGGCGCGTGACCTCCTCGCGGATGCCGGGCTCAAGGTCCTGCAGGCGCTCGGCCACGGCGGCGTCGATCTTTGCCTGGCGGCGCGCCTCGGCGCGAGCGTCGGCAGCGTCGTCTGCGATGGACTGGGTCTCGGCGCTCACGGCGTCGCCGACCTTCATGCATCCCGTGGTGACCTCGACGGCCGCCTTGTGGAGAAGGCCGCTGGAGGCGAGACCAGCCACGGCACCGGCAGCAGCCGCGCCGCCCGCGAAGAGCCAGAAGTGATGAGCGCTCATGTCGAACCTCTTTCGTTGGTTGCGTTGTTGATACGCTCGCACGGTGGGTGACCAGCAGCAACCCCAAAAGGCCCGACCAGCCCAAACGGACGAGGCACCACACGTCATCGACACCCCGCGCGAGCCTACCTGCGGGCCTCTGGGCTCCCGGCGCCCTCGACGTGCCCGGCGCCCTCGGCGCGCCCGGCCGTCCCGCGCGCGGCTCCGCCGGCAGCGCGCCACTCGCGCGGCGTGGTGCCCATGGTGTCCGTGAAGGCCTTGGTGAACTTGGAGGGGTTTGAATACCCCACCGAGGCGGCAACCTCGGCAATGGGGCGATCGCTATCGAGCAGGGCGTCGGCTGCCAGCCTCACGCGATACTCCCGGTACCAGGCGTAGATGGGCACGCCAAAGGTCTCGCGAAAGGCCTCCTTCAAGACCGTGGGCGAGGTGCCGCAGATGGCAGCCAGCGTGGGAATGGTCTTTGGCTGCGAGACGTCGCGGGTCATCTCCTGCTGGGCGCGCAGGGCAATGCGCACGTGACGCACGCGAGCGGAGCTTCCCTTGTGGCTCCCGCGCCCGTGTGGCGCGGCGCCGGCAAGCGTGGTGAGGCAGCGGAGAAGCTCGATGGCCTTCAGGCGCAGGTAGCCAATGTTGCCCTCCTCTACCAGGGGGTATGTCTCGGCAAAGACGTGCGAGAGCTCAGGGTTGGCCTGCATGACCATCACGGGACGCCCGGGTGGCACCATGCGCGCGACAGCCTCGAGGTTGACCTCGAAGCTCGCGAAGACGCGCCGGATGTCCGCAGGGAGCTTGCGTCCATCGACCAGAAGCGCAAGTCCGGCAACGGCGCCCCAGCAGAGCTCCACGCCCACCGCGCTCACGCTTGGGCCGAGAAGCACCACATCCCCCTCGGCGGCCTCCGCGCGGCTGCCATCCGGCAGCGCCACCATGCAACGACCGCGTCGCACGTGAATCACGTGCAGGTATCCGGGCGCGGTATGCAGCGTCCCGCTCACCTGATCGAACGCAGGCGACCCCCAGGCGATGACCATGCCTCGCGCCACATCAAGACGGCGCAGCGACCCGGGACCACCGGGCGAGGCGGCGGGTCGTACCTGCTGCGAGCTCATCGCAGCGCCCCCTCGCACGCGCGGCGCACCTCGACGCACGTCCCCGCCACGGCCACCGAAAAGGCAACCGCAACCAGCATGTCCACGTCCATCTCGCCTACCTACCTTCTTGCACGAGCGTCGGTCGGCCGGAAGGCCGAGAAAAGAGAGACGGCCCTCTCCCCTGCCACGCGGCGGGTCGAGGGCCGTCCGGAACGTCACCTAGGCGACGGGCTCCTCGGCCAGGTTGTCGAGGATGTGCTCGTCCTTCTCGTCCCACTTGGGCATGGGGCGGAAGAGCTGGAACAGCATGAGCGCGAGCAGGGCAAAGGCAACCACGGTCCAGAACCCAAAACTCCCAAAGACGAAGAGCTCGTAGAACTGGTTGATGAGAAGACCCACGACCCAGCCAAAGCCGCACTCGTAGCCAATGGCGAACCAGAACCACTTGGGGTCGTCCATCTGCCTGCGGATGGTGCCCATGGCGGCAAAGCACGGAGCGTACCGGCAATGGTGAACATGTTGGCGAAGCCCTGCCACATGGAGACGGAGTTCTCGGTGGCGTCACCAAGCCCGTACAGGACGCCGAAGGTGGAGACCAGGTTCTCCTTGGCGATGAGCGCCGAGATGGTGGACGCGGTGGCCTGCCAGGTGCCAAAGCCGAGCGGAGCGAAGATGAAGCTCAGGGCACCACCGATACCGGCGAGGATCGAGTAGTCCATGTAGGTGTCGGGCGCGCCATCCATGGCCTGCAGGAAGCCGAAGGAGCCGTCGCCGCCCTCCCAGCCGGCCAGACCAAAGTTGGAGAGCACCCAGATGCCCACGGCGGCCGCGAAGATAATCGTGCCTGCCTTCTTGACGTAGGCAGAGACGCGCTCCCACACGTGCAGCGCCCAGCTCTTGATGGACGGCAGGTGGTAGTCGGGCAGCTCCATCACAAACGGGATGGGCTCGCCGGCGAAGCGCCTGGTCTTCTTAAGCATGACAGCCGAGATGATGATGGCTACGATGCCCATGAGGTAGAACATCGGGGCGACCCACCACATGTCGGAGCCGCCGGCGAGAACGCCCATGACCAGCGCGATGATGGGGAGCTTGGCGGAGCAGGGAATCATGGTGGTGAGCATGGCGGTCATGCGACGGTCGCGCTCGTTCTCGATGGTCTTGGTGGCGAGCACGCCCGGAACGCCGCAGCCGGAGGACACGATCATGGGGATGAAGGACTTGCCGGAGAGGCCAAAGCGACGGAAGACGCGGTCCATGACGAAGGCCACGCGGCTCATGTAGCCGCAGTCCTCCAGGAAGCAGAGCATGACAAAGAGGACGAAGATCTGCGGGATGAAGCCGAGAACCGCGCCAACGCCGCCGATGATGCCGTCAACCACGAGCGAGATCACCACGTCGGAGGCGCCGGCGTCAGTGAGCCAGCCAGTCACGGCGTTGGGGATGGAGTCGACAAAGCCGTCGTAGTCGTGCTGGTCGGGCTCGGGGTTGTCGAGCGCGGTCTCGAAGTCCGCCTCGGTGACCGTGGGAAGCACGTCGAGCTCCTGGCCCGCCTCCAGGACGGGGTTGCCGTCCGCGTCGAGCGTGGTGATGACGTTGCCCTCGGTGTCGAGGAAGTTACCGTCGGAGTCGGTCACGGGGACGTCGGTCGCAACGACACCGGCCTCCTTGGCGGCATCCTCGAAGTCAGCGATGGTCGCCTCGTCGTCTGCGGTCTGCGGGTCGGCGTCGATAGCGTCCTGGACGCCGTCGGTGTCGACGCCGGCCTCCTCGGCCGCGGCAATGAAGCCGGAGACCTGGTTGGTATAGTGGGCGTCCTGCCAGGCCTTGTCAGCCTCGTCGAAGGCCGCCTGGCCGTTGCCGCTCACAAAGAAGCCATCGGAGAAGAGGTTGTCGTTCACCCAGTCCGTGGCAGGCGTGCCAACGGCGACAAGGGCAACCCAGTACACGCCAATCATGATGGCAATGAAGATGGGCAGGCCAAGCACGCGGTTGGTAACCACGCGGTCGATCTTCTCGGAGACGGTGAGCTTGCCCGGCGCCTTGACCACGCATGCGTCCATGACCGTGGCGATCCACTCGTAGCGCTCGGAGGTGATGATGGACTCGGAGTCGTCGTCGCGGTCCTGCTCGATGGCCTCGATGACCTTCTCCATGCTGGCAAGCTGCTGCTTGGAGAGCCCAAGGGACTCGATGGCGGCGGAGTCGCGCTCGAAGACCTTGATGGAGTACCAGCGGAGAAGGTCGGGCACGCAGGAGCCGGAAATGGTGTTGGCGATGGTCTGGAGCGCGTCCTCGACCTCGGGCGAGAAGCACTTCACGCCCTTGGCCACCTTGTTGGCACGGCCCGAGTCGACGGCGGTGCCCACCAGCGTATCGAGGTTCTTGGAGCGAAGCGCCGAGACCTCAACCACGGGCACGCCGAGCATCTTGGAGAGGCGCTTGGAGTCGATCTTCTCGCCACGCTGCTCGAGCAGGTCGCACATGTTGAGACCCACGACCACGGGGCGGCCGGTCTCGAGGATCTGCGTGGTGAGGTAGAGGTTGCGCTCGATGTTGGTGACGTCCACGAGGTCGATGATGGCGCTCGGGCGACCGGAGATGATAAAGTCGCGCGAGACGACCTCCTCCGGGGAATAGGGGGAGAGCGAGTAGATGCCGGGGAGGTCGGTAAAGAGGACGTCGGCGTCCTTCTTCCAGACGGCCTCCTTCTTCTCCACGGTGACGCCCGGCCAGTTGCCCACGTAGCCGTTCGAGCCGGTGAGCTCGTTGAACAGCGTGGTAGTGTGTGCGGGTTGCGGTGTGCCTTCAGAGTTGCCTTCCGGCGGTTGGTCCATCCTTCGGCGTTCAAGCCACCTTCCAAGGCGGTGAGTTTCTCTCGGCTAACTGTTACCCGCATGGTGCTAATTGTTAGTTTTGGCTAACTTTTAGGGCCAAAACATTGGGGCCTGTGCCCCCGGTACTCCCAACGCTGCCTGCTACGCGACACCCTGAGCAGCTGCCTTCGCCACGTCCGTGACCTCGACGCAGGAGGCCTCGTCCTTGCGCAGCGAAAGCTCGTAGCCGCGCACGGTGACCTCGATGGGGTCGCCCAGGGGCGCAACCTTGCGCACGTAGATGTACGTGCCCTTGGTGATGCCCATGTCCATGATTCGACGCTTGATGGCGCCCGTGCCACTGAGCTTTGAGACCGTGCAGGTCTCCCCCACGCGCACGTCCTTTAGACTTGCCATGCTCTCCCTTTCTTCATGCCGCACACCGCGCGTGTGGTTGCGCGCAGTCTGCAGCGACTGATAAACGGTTGCGGTTGCGGGCCGGCAGCGTCGGCACCGGCGTCGGCGTTAGTACGTGACGATGCGCATGGCCATGTCGCGGCCGATGCCAAAGGTGGAGCCCTTGACGCTTACCACCACGTCGCCGTTCACGCGCGAGACGACCTTGACTTCGGCGCCCTCGACGAAGCCCATCTCAGAGAGGTGCTGGCGCAGCGTGGCGCCGCCGCGCACCTTAAGGACGCGGATCGTCTCGCCTTCGCTCACCATCGCCAGGGGGAGCTGGGCGCCCCTCCCGGTGGTGGTTGCCTCCACGCGCGCGCCCGCCCGGCTGGCGGGATTGCTGCCTGTCATTACGGCATCAGCCTCCATGGTCGACATCGTGACTCCCTTCTCAGCTCTCCGCGGCATGCCTCGGCGGACGGGAGCGACGCTCCCCGAGTCGATTGCGCCGATGACCGCACGAGTTGTGCATAGCTAACTCAGAAGTAGTATATGGCTAACTCGCCGATGATTGCCCGAAAAGTCAGCCTTTCTTAACTGGTGAGACGAAAGCGCTGGTAGATTTGATGCGAGACGTTCGTGGCTAGCCCATTCGGACGGGAATGTGCGAGGCGTTGAGCACATTCCGGTGAGATTGGTGGAGCGTCGGTACTTCTCGGCCGCCCCTCCCCGCGAGCGCGTGCTGCGACATGCCGCGCATTTCAGACGGTTAGGTGGCCCTAACCGGCGAGATTCCGCGGCATCTCCCGTGATGCCGCGGATTCCGAACGTTTAGAGGTCCCTAAACGTTCGGAAATTCCCTAACCGGCGAAATCGCGCGGCATGACGAGAAGGGCGGTCGTCCTTCTCACCCCGGGCGTTGCCGAGTGGGACCACCGCCCCTCTCGCCCACGGCATTTCTCTGCTCCGCCTCTCGAAAGAAACAACCCGCCGCCGGGCCGAGTGCCCAACGACGGGTCGTCGCAATCGCAAGAAGAGCGTCTGCACTACTTCTCGAACTGCATGTCCTTGCTCTCCTTGATGAGCAGCAGCGCCACGAAGGCAACCACGGACATTGCGAGGAGGTACCAACCCACGCCCTGGATCCCAAAGGAAAGGACCAGCGCCGTAGCGATGGTGGGGGCAAATGCGCCGCCGAGTATCGACGAGAGGTTGTACGCCAGGCCGGAGCCGGAGTAGCGCACGTTTGCCGGGAAGAGCTCGGGCAGGTAGGCGCCGCACGGCCCAAACAGACCGCCCATCAGGCAGAAGCCAACAGCCAGGAACAGATACACGTTCGCCGCGTTCTGCGTCGCGAGAAGCTGCGGCGCAAAGAGGCTAAAGACAACCGTAAGGAGCGTGGTGAAGATGAGGACCGGGCGACGGCCAAGCTTGTCGGCCTCGACGCAGCCAACGACGATGAACACGGCAAAGAACGCGACCGCGGCAAGCTCAAGCTTGAGGTACGAGGTCTGCGAGAAGCCCAGGGTCTTCACGCCGTACGAGAGAGACCAGGTGCCCAGCAGGTAGAACAGGGTGTACGTGATGCCCATGGCGCAGGTGCCGAGAACAACCTGCTTCCAGTACTTGGTGAGCTCGTGGAGCGGGCTCTTGACCACGCGGTCCTCCTTGACGGCCTTTTGGAAGACGGGGGTCTCGCTCATGCGCTCGCGAACGACAAGGCCAACCACCACGAGGACTGCGGAGAGCAGGAACGGGATGCGCCAGCCCCAGGCAACCATGGTCTCCTGGGAGAAGTTGCTCTCGAGCAGAAGGTTGACGCCGTAGGCGAAGAAGAAGCCGAGAGGTGCACCCAGGTTGGGGAAGGAGCCCCACAGCGCGCGCTTATTTGCAGGCGCGTTCTCCGTGGCGACAAGCGCGGCGCCCGACCACTCGCCCGCGAGACCTAGGCCCTGGCACGCACGGCACACGCACAGCAGGACGACCGCCAGTGGCCCAAGCACGTCGTAGCCAGGGAGCACGCCTACCACGAAGGTGGAGATGCCCATCATCATGAGGGCAACTACCAGCGTCTTCTTGCGCCCTAGCTTGTCGCCAAAGTGACCGAAGAGCAGCGAGCCAAACGGACGGGCAAGAAACGACACGGCAAAGGTAACAAACGAGAATAGCGTGGCGAGGAAGGGGTTCTGCTTTGCGACGTCGGTGAAGAAGACGAGGCCAAAGTAGCTCGCAGCGGCGATCGAATAGCAGTAGTTATCGTAGAACTCGATTGCGGTGCCCACCATCGAGGCAGCCATCACCTCGAGGACGGAGTCCCTCTTTGGCGTCTCGGCGACCGCCGAGGCAGTTAGCGTTGCAGGCGAAGATGACATTGAAAATCTCCTTGTGGTCTGGGTCCTTGGCTGGCGAGAATTTCTCGCCCTACCTTGTGTGAACCCGTCTCTTCCTGTGAAATGGAATCGTTCTCACAACATCGCTGCAAATATGCGTGCCTGCCATCTCCTCTCGTCTTCGATGTCCCTGCTATCCGAAGGTCTGTGGGATGACCGCGCATAAAAGAAGGCCCGGCGCTGTCTCTCTGAACTGCCTCCCATTTCTTGGACATGGAAATAGAAGTCCGAGAGATGGGAGGCTTTCCATGTCCATCGGCCTGCGATGCAGGCACGACCGATCGGTCA
>CACYGL010000015.1 GCA_902773995.1 uncultured Coriobacteriaceae bacterium
GTGGACTTCTTGGCGCCGCTGCAGCAATCGCGCGTGCCCGTTGCCGTGCCGACAAAGCGGCGGATGGCAATGGCGAGAATCACGACAACGGTGAGGATAAGAATGATGTCGATTGGCTTCACGGGGTGCCTCCTCCTGGCGCAGAGCGTTGCTTCTGGGCGTACGTCTGCGCAACCATTAGTTAACCAAGGGCAACTATACCACTGAGAAGGACGTAGGCACCCCCGTCGGCTCTTTTACTCCCATCGTTGCGGAGTTTAGCTCCTTTTCTTAAACGTCATCCGCATTTGGACAGGTCACGGTAAACGGTTTTAAGAAAAGGAGCTAGAGTCCGATGGAGGCGCTTGAACAACTGCGTCGGCAGCGTGCCTCTGGCGCCAAAGCGGCACTGGAGGCTAGCTTTTGTACGCCGTAGCTGCGATAACCGGCCTTCCGGCGAGGAATTGGCGCCTAAGCCGAAATCTCGTACGCACTTGCTGCTAAAACCGGCCTTCCGGCGGCAAAACGCCGCCGGAACAGGGTTTTTAGACGAAATGTCCGCTAAAACCGGTCCCCCGGCGTCACGCGAGTCACGCCCCGTCGCCATACAGGCCGCCCGGCCTCGCGCCTACACGTCGGCGTCCGAGAAGCCCTCGTCGTCCACGAGCGCATCCCCATCCGCCGCCGTGGTGGCAAGCTCGTCGCAGCGCTCGTTGAGGTCGTGGCCAGCGTGGCCCTTCACCCACACAAAGCTCACGTCGTGCGGAGCCATGGCCGCAAGCAGCCGGTTCCACAGGTCGACGTTCTTCACCGGCTGCTTCTGCGAGGTCTTCCAGCCGCGACGAATCCACCCGTCGATCCAGTGATCGTTGAAGGCCTTCACCACGTACTGGGAGTCGGAGTGCAACTCAACGCTGCATGGCCTGGTGAGCGCCTCCAGCGCGGCGATTGCCCCCATGAGCTCCATGCGGTTGTTCGTCGTGCGCCGATACCCCTGTGAGAGCTCGCGCTTGTGCGTCTGACCTGCAGGATCGGTGTAGAGAAGCACGGTACCAAAGCCGCCCGGGCCGGGATTTCCCCTGGAAGAGCCGTCAGAGTATGCCACCACGCGCATCCGCGTCTGTCTCTGTACCACGCTACCCCCTACTTAGCGTCTGCCCACGTGGCGCCGGAGGAAACCTCGGCGATGAGCGGCACCTTTAGCTGCGCAACGCCCTCCATGGTCTCCTTGACCAGCGCGGACGCTGCGTCGATCTCGTCAACAGGCACCTCGAGGTCCAACTCGTCGTGTATCTGCAGCACAAGCTTGGACTTGAGGCCCTCATCGGCCAGGCGCTTCTCGACGCGAACCATGGCAATCTTGATGATGTCTGCCGCCGTGCCCTGCATGGGATGGTTCATCGCCGTGCGCTCGCCAAAGGCCACCAGCTGCTTGTTCCTCTGCTGGAACTCACGGATGTGGCGCTTGCGGCCGTACATGGTGATGGCGTAGCCGTGCTCGTGCGCAAAGGCAACAGACTGGTCAAGGTAGGCGCGAACGCCGGGATATGCCTCGAAGTAGCGGTCGATCATCTGCTGCGCCTCGGCGCGCGGAATCTTGAGCGAGGTGGCAAGGCCGTACGCCTGCTGCCCGTAGACAATGCCAAAGTTAACGGCCTTGGCGCGGCTGCGCAGCTGAGGCGTGACCTCCTCGACGGGAACGCCAAAGACGCGCGCAGCGGTTGCGGCGTGGAAGTCTGCACCCTCGTTGAACGCCGCAATCAGGTGCTCGTCACCGGAGAGGTGCGCAAGCAGCCTCAGCTCGATCTGCGAGTAGTCGCAGGCGAGAAAGACGGAGCCCTCGGGCACCGTGAAGGCGGTGCGTACGCGATGCCCCAGCTCAGAGCGGGTGGGGATGTTCTGCAAGTTGGGATCAGAGCTCGACAGGCGCCCCGTTGCCGCCACCGTCTGGTTGAACGTGGTGTGAATGCGGTGGTCCCCCCTGATGAGGGCCGGCAGCGCGTCGAGGTAGGTCGACTTGATCTTGGCGCGCTCGCGGTACTCCAGCACCTTGGCAACCAGCTCGTCGGTTTGGGCGAGGTCGGCAAGGACCTTGGCGTTTGTCGAGTAGAAGCCCCGCTTGGTGCGCTTCATACCAAACGTGGGCAGCTTGCGCACGTCAAAGAGGATGTGCGAGAGCTGCTGCGGGGAATCTATGTTGAAGTCCTCCCCTGCCATGGCGTGGATGTCCGAGGCCATCTGGTCTATCTCGGCGCCAAGCTCAGCAGACTGGCGCGCGAGAATTGCGGGGTCAACGGAGAGCCCCACGCGCTCCATCTGCGCGAGCACCGGCAAGAGCGGCATCTCAATCTTGTTCATGACGTCCGCGGAACCGTCATTGGCAAGGCGCTGCGCAAGCACCGGCACCAACAGGCGCGAGGCAACAGCCTCGACGGCGGCAGCGGGGGCCGCGTCCTCCTCCGGAAGTGCAGACGAGAGGAACTGCTCGGCAAGGCCGCGCACCTCAAAGGAGGAGCGGTCGGATTCCAGCAGGTAGGCGGCAACACCCACATCGAAGATGCGGTCTGGGACAACGCTTCCAGCTGCCATGGTCTCGGGGAGCGACGAGTCTACCGGCGAGAGGCGATGGAAGAGCGCCTTGACGTCGCCCGCCGCCACGTGGCCCTCCGCAAACGCCAGCCTCAGCGCGGCGTTCGCCGCATCGCCGGCAAAGCGCAGAAGCACATCGTCGGCAACGGAGACCCACAGCGTGTAGCCCTGCGAGAACAGCGTGCCTGCGGACGGGTCCTCCTCGACGGCACAGCCAAGCCAAGTTCCAGCCCTGGCGGCGTCCTCGAGCGCGGCGGTCGCGGCGTCATCCTCGAGCGGCTTGGGCACGAGGACAGTAGCCGGTGCAGCGGGGGCCGCAGCGGCCGCAGCATCCGCCGCGGGGTTCCGCTCGCCTGCGACTGTCACGCGCGGGGCGTCTCCGCCAAGGCGGGCAAGCCTGCCCGTGAGACCCGTGAAGCCCAGTGCCGAGAAGGCCTTGGTGACCTCGGTGGGGTCGAAGGTGGGGAACTTGGCGTCGGAGAGCTCGATGTCGATAGGGGCATCGGTGCGGATGGTCGCGATCTCGCGAGAGAGCAGGGCGTCGTCCACGTGCGCGCGGAGGTTCTCGCCCATCTTGCCCTTGACCTCGTCCGCATGGGCAATGACCTCGTCGAGGTTGCCGTACTTCACGATGAGCGCGGCCGCCTTCTTGGGGCCAATGCCAGGCACGCCCGGGATGTTGTCCGAGGTGTCGCCTTTGAGGCCGTAGAAGTCTGGCACCAGGTTGGGCGTGATGCCGTGGTAGAGGTCGTCGACGCTCTCGGGAGTCATAATCTGGACCTCGGAGACGCCCTTCTTGGTAGAGACGATCTTTACGTGTTCGGTTGCTAGCTGGTACATGTCGCGGTCGCCGGTGAAGAGCAGCATTTCGTAACCTGCTGCCTCCCCGCGGCGGGCAAGGGTGCCCAGGATGTCGTCGCCCTCCCAACCCTCGAGCTCGCAGACCGGCACGTCAAGCACGCGGAGCAGGTCCTTCACCATGGGGAACTGCTCATGGAGGGCCTCGTCCATGGGCGGGCGCTGCGCCTTGTACTGGGGGAGCTTCTCCATGCGCACCTTGGGCTTGCCCTTGTCGAAGGCGCAGATGACGCCGTCGGGGCGGAAGGTCTCGACCATCTTGATGAACATGTTGAAGAACCCAAAGAGGGCGTTGGTCGAGCGTCCGTCCGGCGCGGTCATGGGCTGCATGATGGCGTGGTACGCGCGATGCATGAGCGAGTTGCCATCGATGACGGCTATGGTTCGGCGCGCGGCGGACGTGGTAATCGTGACCGCGGTGGTGGATTCTGGCATGAGTCTGTCCCCTCTCGTGTTGACCAACCTATTCTACCGAGGAGCCAGACGGAATTGGCTACCGCTGCACGATGAGCGAGAGGTGCCCACAGCTTCGCAGGCGCTGGGAGGTCAAACGGCAGGCCAGGGGGCGCTCGGTGAACGATGGACGGGTCATCATGCATCGAACTGCCCTACTTTGCACAAAATTTCGATTCCGTGCGCCGAACTGGCCTTCGTTACACGTATTTTCGGCAGACCTCCGAGTATCGCAATTCAATTAACACTACATATTGTATGAATTTGCATGCATCAATCTACATGTAGTAATCGCTACTTGGCCTACCCGTGAAACCACGTGTCACGAAGACCAGTTCGGCGCAAAAACGCGCGATTTTGTGTAACGAAGGTCAGTTCGGCGCACCACTAGAGTTCAACAGCCGTCCGTTGGGGCATCACCGCACGCAAATCCCCGCCATTTGGACCTTCCCCGTCCCTCAACCTTCCTTTCTTCGAAATTGCGTAGAAACAAGCTCTTCCAGCTTTGGGAAACAAAGCCACGGTACAGTGGTGTGCGTACAAGGGCGCCAGGCAAGCAGCAATCCTCGCCGCGGTGCCTCCGGGAAAGTTCAGGGACAGGAGAAGAGGCAGTATGGCAACAGACAAGGTCTCAGAGGAATACGGGAGCCTGCTGTTCACCGACAAGGACATGCATCATCAAGGAGGGCGCGCCTCTCGACATCGACATCGCCAACGAGGTCGCCCACGCCATGAAGGAATGGGCACTCGAGAAGGGCGCCACGCACTACACCCACTGGTTCCAGCCGCTGACGGGCATCACGTCCGAGAAGCACGACAGCTTCATCTCCCCCAAGGGCGACGGCTCCGTGCTCATGACCTTCTCCGGCAAGGAGCTAGTCCAGGGCGAGCCCGACGCCTCGAGCTTCCCCTCCGGCGGCCTGCGCGCCACCTTCGAGGCCCGTGGCTACACCGTGTGGGATCCCACCAGCCCCGCCTTCATCAAGGACGAGGTCCTCTGCATCCCCACTGCTTTCATCAGCTACACCGGCGAGGCGCTCGACAAGAAGACCCCGCTGCTTCGCTCCGAGGTCGCCCTCGAGAAGCAGGCCAAGCGCCTGCTGGCGCTCTTCGGCCAGAAGCCGCACCGCGTCTACACCACCATCGGCCCGGAGCAGGAGTACTTCCTCATCAAGGAGGAGGACTACCAGGCACGCCCCGACCTCATCCTTACCGGCCGTACCCTCTTTGGCTGCGAGCCCGCTAAGGGCCAGGAGCTCGAGGAGCACTACTTCGGCGCCATTCGCCCCACTGTCAACGAGTTCATGAAGGAGCTCGATGACGAGCTCTGGAAGCTCGGCATTCCCGCAAAGACCAAGCACAACGAGGTCGCCCCGAGCCAGCACGAGCTTGCCCCCATCTTCGAGAAGGGCTCGCTCGCCATCGATGACAACCTCCTCACCATGGAGAAGATGAAGCTCATCGCTTCTCACCACGGCCTGGTGTGCCTGCAGCACGAGAAGCCCTTCGACTACGTGAACGGCTCCGGCAAGCACAACAACTGGTCACTGTGCGCTGATGACAAGAACCTCCTCGAGCCGGGCGACGATCCGCAGGACAACCTGCAGTTCCTGGTCTTCCTCGCCTGCCTGGTTGCCGCTGTCGACGACCACGCCGACCTGCTGCGCATGTCCGTTGCCTCTGCCGGTAACGACCACCGCCTCGGCGCCAACGAGGCGCCCCCGGCGATTATCTCCATCTTCCTGGGCGACGCCCTCACCCCGATCGTCGAGGCGCTCGTGAAGAAGGAGCAGCCCGAGGCCCACGACCGCGAGGCCATCGACCTTGGCGTCCCGCAGCTGCCCGAGGTCCTGCGCGACAACACCGACCGTAACCGCACCTCTCCGTTCGCCTTCACCGGCAACAAGTTCGAGTTCCGCATGTGCGGCAGCCAGCAGAACCTCTCCGACCCCAACGTCATCCTCAACACCGCCGTCGCCGAGCAGTGCGAGCGCTTCGTGGACTACGTCGCCGACCGCGCCGACGAGGACTTCACCACCGTCGCAATGCGCTTCGTGCGCCACACCTTCCGTGACCACCAGCGCATCCTCTTCGACGGCAACGGCTACTCCGAGGAGTGGGAGGCCGAGGCAGCTCGTCGTGGCCTGCCCAACCTCAAGACCACGCCGGATGCCCTTCCCGCGCTTGTCAAGCCCGAGAACATCAAGTTCTTCGAGAAGTACGGCGTCCTGAGCGAGACCGAGGTCCATGCCCGCTACGTGGCCAAGGCCGAGCAGTACGCGAAGCTGCTCAACATCGAGGCCAACACCATGGTCTACATGACACGCCACATGTACCTGCCGGCCCTCTTCGACTACTCCGGCGACATCGCCACGAGCGTCGCGACCAAGGCCGAGCTGGGCATTGACGCCAAGGCCGAGAAGAAGATGGTGAGCGTCCTCACCGACGGCATCAACGCCATCTCCGACGCCGTGGATGACCTTGAGGCCAAGAACGCCCAGGCCAAGGGCCTTGAGGATCCGCAGGCAGCCGATGACTGCTACCGCGACGTCGTCATCCCCGCAATGACCGCGCTGCGCGCTGCCGTCGACGACATGGAGAAGGTCTGCGGCCACGACTACTGGCCCGTCCCGAGCTACAACAAGATGCTGTTCTACGTGTAAGCAACAGGCACCCAGACCAGTATGAAAGCGCCCCGTCTCAGCCGAGACGGGGCGCTTCTTCTCTCGTAGCTTTCAAACTTCCTTATGCGCGATGCTCGCTTGGCATGCGCACGCCGTCAACAATTCGCACGATGCCGCAGTAGACCAGCGCAATGCCGCAGATGACCATGGCCGTGTCGGCAAAGAGACCCGGTGCGAACAGCACCAGCACGCCCAGCACAATGGCGAGAATGGCGCCCGCCTTTGCGGAACCCGCGCTCGGCATACCCAGCGCCTGAAGGGCGTTTGCGCCATACAGCGAGTTGAGTCCAGAGACCAGAATGAAGATGCCCAGCAGAATGAAGATCCACGTCACAAAGAAGCCGGGGATGTTCACCAGAAGGACGCCAAAGAGCAGCTCAACAATGCCGGCATAGAGGTCGACCGTCGAGAGGATCACGCTCCAGCGCGTAAGGGCGCTCGCCAAAGAGACGATGCCCATGATGACCAGCACCCACCCAAGCATGACGGTGATCGTAAGCATGGCCGACTGCGGGTTGGTGAAAAGAATGATGCCCATTGCCGCCAGCGCGACGCCGGAGACGATTGTTCCCAACTTGGTGCTCGCAAACTTCTGCTCCATGACATGCCTCCAGACCCGCGGACAAGCTAACACACTTTGCTCATACCCATCGACGATGCCCACCAATACCAAGAACGGGCGCCTCCCCCGCCCATGGCGCAGGAAGACGCCCGCCGAATGAGACAAAGGGAGTTTCCCTTTGTCTCACAGTGCGTGAACGTCGCCTCGTGTGAAGCTTACGAAGGCCTCGTCGCCCACCTCGTAGATCTTGTGGGTCTTGGGGTTGAAGTCCTGAATCTTGACGAGGGTGTCACCAACCATGACCTGGTAGTTCTGGTAGCTGCCCATAAAGCGCGAGAGCTTGACCTTGCAGTGCAAAACGCCCTCGTCCGCCAGGGTTGCCGCCTCGGGACGGAGCACCAACGTCACGTCGTCACCCACGCTGTGGCCGCGAACGCCATCTACTTCGACGTTGTGTCCCTCGACGGCCACGATGCCGGCGTCGCCGTCCTTCTCGGCAAGCTTGCCGCGAAGGAAGTTGGACTCGCCGATGAAGTCGGCAACAAACTCGTCGACGGGGCGGTAGTAGACGGCGTGCGGATCGCCCACCTGGTCGATGACGCCGCGCTTCATGACAATAATCCTGTCGGCGATGGCCATGGCCTCGGACTGGTCGTGCGTGACGTAGACGGCCGTGATGCCCGCCTCCTGCTGGATGCGACGCACCTCGGTGCGCATCTCCACACGCAGCTTGGCGTCAAGGTTCGAGAGCGGCTCGTCGAAGAGCAGGACGGAGGGCTCGATGACCAGGGCGCGCGCCAGGGCGACGCGCTGCTGCTGACCACCTGAGAGCTGGTTGGTCATGCGGTCCTCCATGCCCTCCAGACCCACCATGCCCAGGATGCGCGTGACCTTCTCGCGAATCTCCTCAGCCGGGAGCTTGCGAATCTTGAGGCCATAGGCCACGTTGTCGAAGATGTTGTAGTGCGGGAGCAGGGCATAGCTCTGGAAGACCATGGCCGTGTCGCGCTTGTTGGGCGTGAGGTCGTTGATGGGCTCTCCGCCCAGGTAGATCTGTCCCTCATCCGGGCTCTCGAAGCCAGCGATCATGCGCAGGATGGTGGTCTTTCCGCAGCCGGAGGGCCCCAGCAGCGTCACAAACTCGCCAGGCGCAATCTCCAAGTTGGCATCGTGAACGGCGTAGAAATCCTTCTTGGTCTTGGGATCCTGGTAGATCTTGGAGATGTGCTCGAGACGCACACCCTTCTTCTCCTTGGCCATGGGTTACTCCTCCTCGCTCTTGGCGCGCGTAGGTGATGATGATGAGGATCGTGGCAAAGGCGCAGGCAATGCCATAGGCGCCCTTCTCGGCGTACTCGTTGATCTGGACGGTGATCATGAGGGTCTGCGGTGTGACCAGCAGGATGACGGCCGAGATTGCCGTGATGGAGCGCACGAACGCGGTGACAAGGCCCGAGAGGAACGAGTCCTTGATGAGCGGCAGCGTGACGGTCATGAAGACCTGGAAGCTGTTGGCACCCATGTCGTAGGCAGACTCCTCGATGGACTTGTCGATCTGGCGCAGCGCCGAGATGCCGGAGCGGGTACCGGTGGGAAGCGACCTCACGATGAACACGATGACGAGAATGGCGGCAGTGCCGTAGAGACCCTGCATGAAGCCCGTGTGGAAGACGCCGCTGGAGAAGCCGCGGATGAAGCCGACGCCGAGGACGGTGCCAGGGACTGCCATGGCGAGCATGGAGACGAACTCGATGAAGCCGCGTCCGGCGAAGCGCCTCTTGACGACAAGGTACGCGATGACCATAGAGAGGAGGGCCGTAAGCGGTGCCGCAATGAGCGACAGGCCAAACGAGTCGGCAAAGGCCTCGAAGCCGTGGTGGAGGGTAAAGACCTGGATGAACCACTTGGGCGTGAGCGAGTAGTCATAGCCCCACGTCTTGAACAGGGCGCCGAACGGGACGCAGATGTAAAGCGCCACGACGAAGATGGCGACGGCACCGCAGAGGACGGAGAGCGGAATGCGCACGGAGTTGTCGGTGATGAGCATGCGGCCGCGCGCGGCCTTGCCCGTGAGGGTTGCCGTACTCTTGCGCTCGAGCACGTACTTCTGGACGATGAACATGATGAGCGTGATGCCGAGAAGCACGCACGACATGGCGGATGCGCCCTGCTTGTCGTAGGCGCCGGTGATCTGCAGGTAGATGGACGTGGCAAGCGTGTCGTAGGAGCCACCGATGATCATGGGGTTCGCAAAATCGGCGATGGACTCCATGAAGGAGACGAGAAACGCGTTGCCCATGCCCGGCAGGATGAGCGGCAGTGTGACGCTGGTGAAGACCTTCCAGCGAGAGGCGCCCATGTCGCGCGCAGCCTCCTCAAGGGAAGGGTCGATGTTTCTCAGCAGTCCCCTGAACATCATGTAGCACACGGGGAAGAACGTGAGCGTCTGCACGAGGGCAATGCCCCAGAAGCCGTAGACGTTGTTGTCATAGATTCCCAGAAGCGTGCGGGTGATGAGGCCCGCCTTGCCAAAAAGCAGGATTACCGAAAGCGACAGCACAAACGGCGGAGAGACCACGGGGAGCATGGAGACGAGCTTGAAGAGCCCGCTCATGAAGCGCGACTTGAGGTTGACGTACACCTCGACGTAGGCAAAGAGCAGGCCGATGAGCGTGGCCACTATGCCTACGAAGAGCCCCAGGACCAGCGTGTTACTGATGGCCGTCTCGAAGGACGGCATCGCCAGCACGCGCTGTAACACGGAAAGCGTGGGGCCGCTCTCCCCTACCACGGCATCGACGAGCAGGATTGCCAGCGGATATAGGATGAATAGGGTCAAGAACACGATCAGGACGATGATCGTGGTGACCAGTATTGGATCTGCCAGCAACTTCTTCTGGTCCAGCCGAGCACTCTGACCTCGTGCCATGGCATCTCTCCTCTCGCTTGACGCACTCCGCCCCGAGGCATGCGACGCCCCGGGGCGGAAGGCAGGGTGCTACTCGGTCTGGAAGCGGTCGTCGCCGCCACCGAGGGCGTTCATGATGTCAGAGACGTACTGCTCGGTGTTCTCCTTGGCGTCCTCGAAGTCGTAGTCCATGACGTTGTTGGGATCGAGGCCGTACTCCTCGACAACCGCCGGCTGCTTTGCGTCATCGATGACCAGGAACTGGTAGGCGCCAACCTCCTGGGCACGCTCGACGCACTGCGGCGAGAGAGCGTACTCGATCCAGAGCTTGGCGGCGTTCTCGTGCTTGCAGCCCTTGAAGATGGCCGTGGCGCCAACCTCGTAGGAGGCACCGGAGGACGGGATCACAAGGCCGATGTTCTGGTAGCCGTTGTCGACGATCTGGTAGATGGCGTCGTGCAGGAAGCCAATGCCGATGGTGCACTCGCCGGTGCCCACGTTCTTGGACGGGCCAGAGCCACTCTTGGTGTAGACCTGCACGTTCTTGTCCAGGTCTACCAGGTACTTGATGCCGTCGTCGTGGCCGTACTTCTGGATGACGGTGTTGAGGATGAGCTTAGCCGTGCCGGCCGTGTTGTAGTTGGACATCCAGATGAGGTCCTTGTACTTCTCGTCGAGAAGATCGGGCCAGTCCTGCGGGGCGTCGAGGCCCTTGCGCTCGAGCTCGTCCTTGTTGTAGAAGAAGCCGAGGATGCCCTTGTAGATGCCGTACCAGTTGCCATCGGCGTCACGGAACTTGTCCGAGATGAGGTGCGAGGCGTTCTTTGCCTCGTAGGGCTCGAGGATGCCCTTGGTCACGGCAACGTTGTAGGGATCGGTAGTTCCGCCAAACCAGACGTCTGCGGAGGGGTTGCCGTTCTCCTCTTCCACCTTTGACTCGACCTCGCCCGTGGAGAGACGCTGATAGGAGGTCTCAATGCCAAAGAGCTCCTGGAAGTGCTGGGCGCAGGCGGCCACGTGCTGCTCCTCGCAGGAACCGTAGACCACGAGCTTACCGTCCTTCTTAGCGGCCTCGATCACGTCGTCGCTCGCGATGCGGGACAGGTCGTCCGAGCCGGAGCTCGAGCTGGTGTCGGTGCCGCTGGAGCTGGAGCCCGACGTGTCTGATCCACCGCACGCGGCAAGACCAAGGCCTGCTGCTGCGACAGCAGTCGTGCCAAGAAACTCCCTACGAGATACGTTCTTCATGGGACACCCCAATCCAACGAGCCCTCCCAAGGCCCGTTACTTCGCGCCGCAGACAGGCCGCGGCTCTCCCTTTGCGCCGGGCAATATAGCCCGGTTCCTTTATGAATCTTTACACCATATAGACGCTTTGTTTTCAAGCAATCGACTAGCGGGAGGGGGCAATACCTCTGAGCGGCACTTTTATGGAATGGAACGGCAAGTGTCCCCCGAACGGTTCATAAGTAGTTGCGAGAGCCTGGTGTGGGGGCTGGCCGGCACGCGGCTTCCGGATGTCGGGCGGATTCAAGCTGGCAGACGCCTCAGGCTGGAATGTCGCGACTTCTCGCAGTTTAGGGAAATACCGGACATTTAAGGGTGGCTAACCGTCCGATAAGCGCGGAACAACTATCTAGTTGCGGTATTTCGACGGTTAGGCAGCCTTAACCGTCCGAGAAATGCAGGACGATACCGAGCCTCCACGGCAATCCCAAGCCGCAACCCGAGGTCCTGGTCAGGCTAACCCAGCAGCGCCTTGATGCCTATGCCGATAAGCACGCAGCCGCCGATGATCTCGGCGCGGTCACCAAGGAGCGTGCCGAGCCGGCGTCCCAGCGCCAGCGCAACCACGCAGCAGATGGCGGTGGTAAAGCCGATCGCGCACACGGAGAAGACGAGGTCCACAGCCTGGGCACGCAGGGACACGCCAACGGCAAAGGCATCGATGGCGGTAGCGATGGCCTGCACGAAGAGCGTCCAGAGGGTGAGCCTGCCCTTGGCTGGAGCCGGCTCGCAGTTGCGGCACGCGCGGATGGACGCCACGCCCTCCCGCACCATGTTGCCGCCAATGATCCCCAGAATGACCAGGGTTACGATGCCTGCGTAGCTCTCGATGAGGTCGGCGGCGACGCTGCCCAGGCAGTAGCCGGCAACAGGCATGAGAGCCTGGAATGCGCCGAAGAAGACCGGCATGAGGGCAAGTCTCGACACGCGCTCGTCTCTGTAGGCAAAGGTGTTGGAGATGGTGACCGAGAATGCGTCCGCAGAAAGGGCAAGGCCGAGAAGAACAATCTCAAGCAGGCTCAAAGCAACTCCTTGGAGCAGGCGACAGGCAAGCAATCAATGTTACCCAAGCAATTGCGATGCAGGGTATCCGCCAAGCCACTCCCCAAAACGCACAAGTTAGACTATCCTAAAAGCTTAGTACCCATCCGTCCCTGGGCCGGCCGAAGCGGCCCCAGCACACCATTTCCGAGGAGCGCGAGCATGCCCTCTCTGATAACGCATCACATCTTTGGCGAGGACGCTGCGCAGCGACTTCCCAAGGGGCTCATCGACGGCGAGGAGGAGCTTCTCGCCTTCCTGCTGGGCAACGAGGGCCCCGATCCCTTCTTCGTGCGCTTCTCGACCATCCCCGCGCGCGTCTCTGCATGCCGCCACCTTGCGCGAGACATGCACAACAGCCACGTCACCAGGGCGTTTGGCGACATTCGCTCGTCCGTCGGGCACCTGCCCGTCGAGGACGAGCGAATTGGCAGGGCGTTTGCACTGGGTCTTCTCGGCCACTACGCGCTGGACCGCACGGCCCACCCGTTTATCTACGCTCAGCAGTATGCCCTGCTTGAGCAGCCCGGCCTCGCGGACGCCCCGCACGAGCTGCACGCGATCATCGAGAGCGACATCGACTCCTGGATCTTGTGGGAGAAGCGCCACGCGACCGTTCTCGAGCACCACCCCGCCTCGGACCTCATGCATACCGCGCGAATCGACCGCGTGGGAGGAACGATCTTCTCGCAGGTGGCTTTTGCCGTCTTTGGCCTCAACGTTGGCCCGGAGGAGTACGGCGCTGCCGTAAGCGACTACCAGTGGGTGTATCGGCGAATCGAGCCGGCGGGTTCGGGAAAGACGCGGCTCATTGGTGCCGTCGAGCGCCTTGCGCGCCCGCATTCCATGGCCGAGTCCTTCGCACACCGCGTGACCACGTCCGACGAGTGCGCCTCCGCCAACCTGGAGCGTCGCGAGTGGGCCAACCCCTTCACGGGCGAGAGGAGCCACGCAAGCTTTGCCGACCTCTTCGAGGAGGCGTTGGAAGCATACCCGCAGATGGCAGAGGCGTTTGTCCGCGGGGACAGGAGGCGCTTCGACGCAATGGCCGGCGGCGTGAACTACGACGGCCGCCCGATGTAGGCCCCGGCCCCCGCATCCCCCATCCCTCGTTCTTTATCGGTATCTGTGAATCTTCTCGGCGTTTGCCCAGGTATTTAATGGCGAGATTCACAAATACCGCTAAAGAAGGCAGACCACGGAGTGGCTACAAGCTCTCGCGGAAGATCTGCTCGACCTCGTCGGTCGTGAGCTTGTGGTAGCCGCCATCCAGGATGATGGTCGCCTTGACTGCCGCCGGGATGTTCTCCTCGGTGAGTCCCAGCTCGCTCGCGTGGCGTACGACGCCAATCTCGTCCATCCAGGCGCTCAGGGCCTCGAGACCCGCCTCGGCGAGCTGTTCGTCCGTCTTGCCGTCCGCGGGGACGTCGAACACGCTCGTCGCGAAGCGGGCGAACTTCTCGACCCCATACGGCATGACCAGGCGGTAGTACGGCAGTGCCACGGCCGAGAGGGTCATGCCGTGCGTGGCGTCCGTGACGGCACCGATGGCCTGACCCAGCATGTGGACCTCCCAGTCGGTGGACTTGCCGCAGGCGATGAGCGTGTTGAGCGCCCACGTGCACACCCAGCTGATGTTGGAGCGCGCCTCGTAGTTGGTGGGATCCTTCACGGCGATGCGGCTGGCGTGCACGAGGCTGCGCATGAGGCCCTCGGCGATGTAGTCGCTCGTGTTGTCGTCGGTGCCCGAGAAGTACTGCTCCTGGATGTGGTTGAACGCGTCGAAGATGCCGGCGCGCATCTGGTAGTCGGGCACGGTGAACGTGAGCTCGGGGTTCACAATGGCGAACTTGGGCATCACGTCGCTGCCGAAGACGTGGCCGATCTTGAGGCCCTCCTCGTGGTTGGTGATCACGGAGCCGGCGTTCATCTCGGAGCCCGTGCCGCTCATGGTGAGGACGTCGCCCACGGGGATTATCTTGCCGGTGGGCTGCTCCATGTTGAGGTACAGGTGCTCCCAGGGGTCTCCCTCCGTCCAAGCTGAGACGGACACGCCCTTGGCATAGTCGATGGTGGAGCCGCCGCCCACGGCGAGAATCAGGTCGACGTCGTTCTCGCGCGCGACCCTAGCGCCCTCGCGCAGCTTGTCTGCCGTGGGGTTGGACATGACGCCTGGCACCTCGACCACGGTCTTTCCGGCGGCCTCGAGCGCGGCAATCACCTTGTCGTACAGGCCGCTGCGCTTGATGGAGCCGCCGCCATAGGTGAGAAGCACTTTGGGGCCGAACTTGGCAAGCTCGCCGGGGAGCTCGTCTAGAGCGTTTGGGCCAAAGTGGAGGCGGCAGGGGTTCTCGTAGGTGAAGTCTCCGAGCATGAAGGTTCCTCTCGTCGTGGGTTATCTCTCGTCTTGGGTTGCTGATGTAAGTCGCCGACTGCGAACGCGCTAGAGGCCAAGTGTCCCCAGCCACGCGGAAAGCTCTTGCCTTGTGGACGCAGGACGCAGCAAGCGACCGTCTACCACATGGGCATCGGGCGCAATGTCGCGCATCCGCCCGACTGCCCTGGCGATGCCGCTTCCCCCGCTTGTCGCAAAGGGAACAACGGTCTTACCCGCAAGGTCACAGGACTCGAGGAACGCGTCGACCATGCGCGGCTCGACGTACCACCAGATGGGGAAACCCACGAACAGCACGTCGTACGCGGAGACATCCGCAGCGGGCTTAACCATGGCAGGACGGCAGGAATCGTCTCTCATCTCAACCGACGACCTGCTGGATGGGTCGTTCCAATTGATGTCCTGGCTGGAATACGGCACTTCGGGGACAATCTCGATGAGGTCGGCCCCTGCAGCCTCTGCGAGACGCCGGGCAACTCCCTCCGTAGTGCTCGTCACGCTGAAATACGCAACCAACGCACGTGGCATGACACCACCTCTTCTTTCTGGGTTGTTCTTGACCTGAGAATGAACTTGGCATCGATGGTCCAGAGCCAAACTGGACCCGATGCCCGTTGACATGATTCTCATACCTAAACCCAGATTCAGGTCAAGGTAGTATCTCAAGATATGGAGACGACTTCACATGTGTCCCGGGGGATGGTCGCAGCCCCTGGCTACGACGCCCCGTTCTTTATCGGTATCCGTGAATCTTCTCGGCATTTGCCCAGGTAAATTTGAGTGAGATTCACAGATACCGATAAAGAAGGAGGGAGGAGGAGAGGAAAGGGGGGAGAGAGGGAGAAGGGAGAAGAGGAAGGGGGAACTTCCTTTGCCTCGCGGAGGGGCTACAGCCAGACGAGGGTATCGGGTGGGATGGGCTCCGCCCCCTCGTCGTCGGTGCCAGAGGCGGCGCCGGCGCCTATGGACCCCGTCCACTCGGAGGATTCCTCGAGCCACGTCCTCGTGGGCTCGTCAAGCTCAGGCGCGTCCTTCTCGACGCCATCCTCGAGCCACATGAGCTTGTCCGGCTCGTCCTGCGAATCCTGCGACCAGAGCAGTCCGTCCCGCCCGGCAGCATCCGCCCGCCGGGTCCCTCCCCTTTTGAGCGAGAGATGCCTCTCTCGCATCTCGGTCATCCTGAGCGGTGCGGACGAGGCGCGTGGCATGGCCTTTCCTCCAATCGGGAACGAGACAGGGCAGAAGCGGGTGGAAAGAATAGCGAGAAGCGCGTTGGGCGACTAGCGCAAAAAGCCGCTCGGCCGGTCCCCGTGGAGACCGGCCGAGAGTCGCGTCCTAGAGCCCCAACTCGCTGGCAACCTCGCCTGCGCAGGCAAGGCCGTCGGAGATGGCGGCAACCACGAGCGAGGAGCCGGAGCGCGCGTCGCCGGCGGCAAAGACGGGAACCTTGCCCTCGCTCACGGTGCGGTGCAAACCGGAAGCGGCGAGCTTGGGCCTCACGCCGCCGCGCACCTCCTCGGTCTCTACGCCAAGCGCCTCGTAGATCGAGGCCTCGGGGCCGGTGAAGCCCATGGCGAGAAGAACGAGCTGCGCGGGAATCTCGCGCTCGGAGCCCTCGATGGGCTCGGGCTTGCCATGCGACCAGTCGAGAGAGACCACGCGCAGGCCACGGACGCCGCCGTTCTCGTCCTCAAGCACCTCGAGGGTGTTTGTCGCCCAAGTGCGCGGATCTGCGCCCTGCACCAGCTCTGCCTCCACCTGGCCGTAGTCGGTCTTCTTGACGTTGGGCCACTCGGGCCACTGGTTGGAGGCAGCGCGGACCTCGGGCGGGGCCGGCAGGAACTCCAGCTGGTGGACGCTCTTTGCGTGCTGGCGCAGCGCCGTTGCAACGCAGTCGGTGCCGGTGTCGCCACCGCCGATAACCACCACGTCCTTGCCTTTGGCGCTCACCGCCGGCGTTTCCGCATGACCGTCGAGCAGGGCCTTAGTCTGCGCCGTAAGGTAGTCCACAGCAAAGACCACGTTAGGGTTGTCCGCACCGGGGACGCGCAGGCCGCGCGCCTGAGCTGCGCCTGCAGCCACAACCACGGCGTCGAAGCCCGCAAGCTCAGCCGCAACCTCGGGCGAGGTGGCGTCGGCACCGCAGCGAATCTCGATGCCGCTCTTCTCCATGAGGTCGAGCCTGCGCTTAACGACCTCCTTGGGAAGCTTCATGTTGGGGATGCCATACATGAGCAGGCCGCCCGCACGGTCATGGCGCTCGAAGAGCGTCACGCGCGCGCCGCGGCGCGCGAGCTCCCACGATGTAGCCAGGCCGGCGGGGCCGGACCCAACCACGGCGACGCGGGGTGCGTCCTCAGCGGCAGGCGCAAGCGGCGCGGGGCCGCCCGCAGCCCACTCGTGATCGGAGATGGCACGCTCGTCGTCCTTGATGGTGGTGGGCTCGTCCTCAAGGCCCAGGTTGCACGCGGCCTCGCAGGGAGCGGGGCACACGCGGCTCGTGAACTCGGGGAGCGGGTTGGTGAGCGCCAGGCGCTCAGCGGCGTCGGTCCACATGCCGCGCCACATGAGGTCGTTCCACTCGGGGATCAGGTTGTGCAGCGGGCATCCCGAGCTGCGCGCCTTGCCAAACGAGAAGCCCGTCTGGCAGAACGCCACGCCACAGTACATGCAGCGACTGGCCTGCGAGCGCTGGCCCTTCTCGTCCAGCGGCACGGCAAACTCGCCAAAGTCCTTGAGCGTCTCGGCTGCGGGCCTCTCGCCGTGGGCGACCCTTCCGAGGTCGATGTAAGCTCCGACCTTGCCCATGGCCTACCTCCCGTTCCTCATGGTCTCGAAGGCGATCTCGATCGCCTCGTCGTGGGTCTTGCCCGCGGCCTCGGCGGCCTCGGTGAGCTCGAGGGCAACCTCGTACTCGTGCGGGATGACCTTCACGAACTTGTCCTTGATGTCGTCGAACATGTAGAGCATCTTGATGCCACGCGGGCTCTTGGTCCTTCTCGCGTGCTCCTCGATGAGGACGCGAATGGTCTGGAAGTCGCGCTCGGTTGGCCGCTTGAGTTCGACCATGTCGGTGTTGCAGCGGCTAGGCAGCGTGCCGTACTCGTCGTAGACGAAGGCCACGCCGCCGCTCATGCCCGCGGCAAAGTTGATGCCAACCTCGCCCAGGATGAGGGCCATGCCGCCTGTCATGTACTCGCAGCCGTGGTTGCCCACGCCCTCGCACACGATGGTGGCGCCGGAGTTGCGCACGCCAAAGCGTTGGCCGGCCAGGCCGTTGATGAAGCCCTTGCCGCCCGTGGCACCGTAGAAGGCCACGTTGCCAATGGAGACGTTCTCGTCGAACTTGTATGTGGCGCTGGGTGCGGGGGCAACCGTGAGGATGCCGCCCGAGAGGCCCTTGCCAAAGTAGTCGTTGGCGTCACCAATCACGTTGATGGTGATGCCGGCCGGAAGGAAGGCGCCGAAGCTCTGGCCGCCGGAGCCAACGCAGTCGATGGTGATGGAGCCCTCGGGGAGGCCCTCCGGGTGCGTGCGGGTGACCTCGGAGCCGAGCATGGTGCCCACGCAGCGGTTCACGTTGGCAATGTCAGCGTGAAAGTGCACTGGCGTGAGCGTGCGGCGCGCGGTCTCGGTGTAGGGCACAAAGAGCGTGGCGTCCAGCGTGCTCGAGAGCTCGTCTGCCGGGCCCATCTCGGGCAGGAAGTGACGGGCGGCGGCACCGGGAACGCTCTTGCCAAACTCGTTGGTCACGCTTGCGAGGACGGGTGAGAGGTCGATGGTATTGGCCTTCCAGTTGCCCGGGACCTCCACCTGGCGCAGGCACTCGGGGTGGCCGACCATCTCCTGGACCGTGCGGAAGCCCAGCTCGGCCATGATGTGGCGCAGCTCCTCTGCCACCAGGTACATGAAGTTGACCACGTGCTCGGGCTTGCCGTGGAAGCGCTTGCGCAGCTCGCAGTTCTGCGTGGCGATGCCCATGGGGCAGGTGTCCGTCTGGCAGTCGCGCTGCATGAGGCAGCCAAGCGAGAGCAGCGCGGCCGTGCCAAAGTCAAAGACCTCGGCGCCGAGAAGCGCGGCCACGGCCACGTCGCGGCCATCCATGAGCTTGCCGTCCGCCTCCAGCTCCACGCGCGAGCGCAGGCCGTTCTTGAGCAGCGTCTGCTGGGTCTCTGCAAGGCCAAGCTCCAGCGGCAGGCCCGTGTGGTAGATGGAGTCGCGCGGTGCGGCGCCGGTGCCGCCGTTGGCGCTCGAGATCAAGATCTTGTTCGCGCCACCCTTGGCAACGCCCGTGGCAATGGTGCCCACGCCCGCCTCGGAGACGAGCTTCACCGAGACCGTGGCCTTGGGGTTGGCGTTCTTGAGGTCAAAGATGAGCTCGGCCAGGTCCTCGATGGAGTAGATGTCGTGGTGCGGCGGGGGCGAGACAAGCCCCACGCCAGGCGTGGAGTTGCGGACCTTGGCGATCCACGGCCAGACCTTGGTGCCGGGCAGGTGCCCGCCCTCGCCGGGCTTGGCGCCCTGGGCCATCTTGATCTGGATCTCCTCGCCGGAGACCAGGTAGCGGCTCGTCACGCCAAAGCGCGCAGAGGCAACCTGCTTGACCTTGGAGTTTGCCGAGTCGCCGTTGGCGAGCGTGGTCTCGCGGTCGGGGTTCTCGCCGCCCTCGCCCGTGTTGGACTTGGCGCCGATGCGGTTCATGGCAATGGCAAGCGCACGGTGCGCCTCGTCGGAGATGGCGCCAAAGCTCATGGCGCTGGTCTCGAAGCGCTTCACGATGGAGTCGGCGCTCTCGACCTCGTCCAGGGGCACGGGTCCCGAGGCCAGCGGCACAAACTCGAGGAGGTCGCGCAGCATGATGGCGCGTCCCTTGGGGTGGAGCGCCTTGGAGTACTCCGAGAAGAGCTCGGGGCTGTTCTCGCGCACGGCACGATGCAGCAGATAGATGACCTGCGGGGTGATGATGTGTTCCTCGCCGCCAAGCGGGCGCCACTTGGTGATGCCGGAGCTTGCCAGCTGCGTGGGTGCGGGGGTCTTGAGCAGGGCCAGTGCCTCGTCATAGCGCTCGTTGCACTCGCGCTCTACGCCGTCCTCGTCGAGGCCGCCCACGCGCGAGACGGTACCCGTGAAGCAGCGGTCAACAAAGCCCTGGTCAAAGCCAACAATCTCGAAGATCTGCGCGGAGTGGTAGCCCTGCATCGTGGAGATGCCCATCTTGGACATGACCGAGATGATGCCTGCGTTGACCGCGCGGTCGTAGTTGGCAATGCCCTCCTCGGCGCTCACGCCCAGAGAGCCGCGCTCCGCCAGGGCGCGGATGCACTCGTGCGCCATGTAGGGGTAGATGCCCGAGGCGGAGTAGCCCACGAGCGTGGCGTAGTCGTGCGGGGTGATGGCGTCACCGCACTCCACCACGATGTCTGCCTTCATGCGGATGCCGGTGCGGATCATGTGGTTGTGGACGGCCGAGACCGAGAGCAGCGACGGGATGGGAACCTGACCCTCGCCCGCGCGGTCGGAGATGACCACCACGTTGGCGCCGGCGCGCACGGCCTTCTCGACGCCCGCGCACAGGGACTCGAGCGCCGCCTTGAGCGCGCCCTCCCCCGCCTCGCGCGGATAGGTGGCCGAGAAGCACGCGACGTGGAAGCCCTGACGGTCAAGCGAGGCGATGCGCTGGAACTCGTCCTTGGTGAGGATGGGGTCGTCAAGGCGCAGGAGCTGGCAGTTCTTGCGGGAGTCCTCGAGCATGTTGCCGTGGTTGCCCAGGTAGAGCACAGAAGACGTCACGAAGCTCTCGCGCAGCGCGTCGATGGGCGGGTTGGTGACCTGCGCAAAGAGCTGGTTGAAGTAGTCAAAGAACGAGCGCGGGTGGCCGGAGAGCACGGCAAGAGGAACGTCGGAGCCCATCGAGGCCAGGGGCGGCTTGCCCGTGTTGGCCATGGGGCGCACGGCCTCCTCGACGTCGTCGAAGTGGTAGCCGTGGCGGGCCAGGCGCTGGGTGAGAGACACCTCGGCGTCGATGGCCTCGAAGGGGCTCTTCTCGCCCTTGGCGAGGTCTGCCACCGAGAGGGTCTCCTCGTCGATCCAGTCGCGGAAGGGCTTCTGCGCGGCAAAGTGGGCCTTGACCTCGTCATCCCAGATGATGCGGCCCTGGGAGGGGTCGACGACGAACATCTGGCCGGGGCCGAGCGAGCCTGTCTGCAGGATCTCGTCAGGCTCGACGGTGAGCGCGCCCGCCTCGGAGGCAAGAATCATGCGGTCGTCGTGCGTGACGTAGTAGCGAGCGGGGCGCAGGCCGTTCCTGTCCAGCGCGGCGCCGGTGATGCGGCCGTCGGAGAAGGCGATGGCGGCGGGGCCGTCCCAGCTCTCGGTGAGCATGGACTGGTAGCAGTCGTAGGCGCGGCGAGCGTCGGAGAGCTGCTTGTTCTTGTCCCACGGCTCGGGGAGCAGCATCGTGACGGCGCGCGAAAGGGGCCTGCCGTTCATGGTGAGGAACTCGAGGACGTTGTCGAGGATGGCGGAGTCTGAGCCCTCGCGGTTGATGACGGGCATCACACGGCCGAGGTCCGCGCCAAGCACGGGCGAGTAGAACTCGGACTCGCGGGCGCGGATCCAGTTGACGTTGCCGCGCAGGGTGTTGATCTCGCCGTTGTGGACGATGTAGCGGTTGGGGTGCGCGCGCTCCCAGCTGGGCGTGGTGTTGGTGGAGTAGCGGGAGTGCACGAGGGCCAGCGCAGACTCAGCAGCGGCGTCGTTCAGGTCCAGGTAGAAGTTGCGCATCTGGGTGGCGACGAGCATACCCTTGTACACGATGGTGCGCGAGCTCATGGAGCACACGTAGAAGATCTTGCCCTCGAGCCCGTGGTGCGCGGCCGCGGCCTTCTCGATGGAACGGCGGCACACATAGAGCTTGCGCTCGAACTCGTCGCCCGCCGGTACGTCTGCCGGACGCCCAAGGAACGCCTGGTAGATGGTGGGCATGCAGGCAAGGGCGGTCTCGCCCAGGTCATGCGGGTCGATGGGCACCTCTCGCCAGAAGAGCAGGGGCACGCCCTGCTCGGCGCAGCCCTCCTCGAAGACGCGGCGTGCCACCTGCGCGCCCTCCGCGTCCTGCGGGAAGAAGACCATGGCCACGCCGTACTCGCCCTCGTCGGGGAGCAGGTGGCCGTACTTCTGAGCCTCCTTGCGGAAGAAGCGGTGCGGGATCTGGAACAGGATGCCGGCGCCGTCGCCGGTGTTTCTCTCCAGGCCCTTGCCGCCGCGGTGCTCGAGGTTCACGAGGAGCGTGAGCGCGTCGTCGAGCAGCTGGTGTGACTTCTGGCCCTTGAGGTGAGCAATCGCGCCGATGCCGCAGGCGTCGTGCTCGAACTCCTCCCGGTACAGGCCCTGACCGGTGCTGGTGTCCTTGGCCACCTGGTTGGATGCCATGTATTCCCCTCTCCAAGCGCCCGCGCGGGCGGGCGTGCCATGCGGGCGCCCGCCGCCTTGCTGCGGCGGGAACCCCTCCGTACCGATGGAAGTCTATGCTGGGTGTGTTTCGTCAAGAAAAACGGGGCCAGCTTGCTGCCCAACATACACACGCCTGAAACGCGTTCGAAAACTGAACGGGCGAGAGTTGAGGAGCATACTCCGCGGGATTGAGTTACCAGGCAACGGGATTCCATTACCAGGTAACGGAATCCCGTTGCCGGGTAAATCAATTCCGCCTGCAACTCAATTACCGGGCAACTCAATTCCGCCTGCCGAAGTGGCGCCCACAACTCCATTCGGACGGTTGATGCTGAATCCACGGAGAGGTCTCGTGGAGAGGGGTTGCCATGTCCGAGCATCGCATCACCGGAACCGGCAGGCTTCTTGACGAGGAGGGCCGTCTTCGCGAGCCCGGCTGGGCTACGCGCCCGCCCTTCGCCTACGATCACGCGGACATTCAGGCGCCGCCGTGGCGCATCAAGGATTGGGACTACTACCTCATAAACGACGAGCGCTATGCCGTGGCGCTCACCTTTAGCGACCTGGGTTACCTGGGGCTTGTCTCGGCCTCGGTCATGGACTTCTCGGCGCGCACCTTCAAGACCACGTCCGAGACGGTCTCCCTGCCGCTGGGCACGATGGGCCTGCCCGCCAGCTCGGACGTGGGCGATATCTGCTGGAAGAACGCGCGCTGCCGCGTGGAGTGGCGTCACGTGGGAGACGCGCGACGTCTCTCGTTTGCCATGCGCGACTTTGACGAGGGCGAGGACCTTGAAGTCGAGGCCCTTCTCGACCAGCAGCCGCGCGACTCGATGGTCATCTGCACGCCGTGGGACGAGAACCCCCACGCGTTCTACTACAACCGCAAGATCGTGGGCATGCGCGCGTGGGGTGGCTTTAGGCGTGGCGCGCTCTTCCACGAGTTCTCGCGGGATGACTCGTTTGGCCTTCTCGACTGGGGACGCGGCGTGTGGACGTACGAGAACACCTGGTACTGGGCGGCCGCGCAGGGACGTCAGGGTGGGCACGTGGTGGGCCTCAACCTGGGATACGGCTTTGGTAACACGCGCGCTGCCAGCGAGAACATGGCCTTTGTGGACGGCGTGGCGCACAAGCTGGGGCGCGTTGACTTTGGCATCCCTGTTGGCGAGAACGGCTACGCGTACCTCTCGCCCTGGCATGTGACCGACGACGAGGGCAGGCTTGACCTGGCCTTCGACCCGCAGATCGACCGCACGGACGACATTGACCTTGCTGGCGTGATCGTGAGCCGGCAGCACCAGGTATTTGGAACGTTCAGCGGGACGGTGGTGCTCGACGACGGCAGCGCGCTCTGCGTGGACGGGCTGCGCGGCTCGGCGGAGCACATCTACAACAAGTACTAGCGGCGAGGCAACGGCTGTGGTGTAGCCGGTCCAAGAAAACGTCCGGGCGCCAACGCCATCGAAACCTGCGGCTTAATAGCAGTTCGAGAAGAGTTCTGCCGAGAAGAACCGCAGGTAAACGCGCTGCAGCCATTTTCCGAAGTGCTATTAAGCCGCAGGTTTTGGACAGGCTCTTGGACGCGCCCCCTGGAAAGCCCGGAGACGACGGCCACCAGCAGCCGCTCCCCCTAGAGAGATGTCGCCGCGGCCAGGTACACCGTGCGGAAGTCGGTTCCCGCAGCGCGCGCCACCGCGCGCACCGACTCGTACTCCGGGTAGGCGCGGAGAAGCCCGTCCCGCTCGCAGACCTTCACGCGCACGATGCCGTAGCTCGTCTCGACGTCGCGCCACGAGACGTCCATCACGCTGCGCTCCATGCGCTGCCGGCGGATGCCGATGGTCGTGGTCTCGGCAAACACGATGCGCTCGAGCGCCTCGCGGTGGGCGTCGTCGCAAATGATGGCCAGCTCGTAGGCGGGCCGGTTCTTCTTCATGAAGACCGGCAGGAAGTGAGCATCGCGCGCGCCCGCCGCCATGAGGTCATCGAGAACCGCGCCGAGCATCTCGCCCGTGCTGTCGTCTATGTTGCACTCGAGCTTCCAGATCCAGTCGCCAGGAGCGGGGGCTGCGGAAGTGGAGATACCTGCAGGCGCCGTGGCGCTTCCGGGAGCGGGGGCACCAGCCGGCGCCTCGCCCTCCTCGATGAGCAGCGCGCGCAAAATGCTGGGCGGATCGTAGTCACGCTTGCCGGCGCCCATGCCACACGCCTTCACCGAGAAGTGATCCGGCAACGAGGTCGAGGTCATGGCCGCAGCAGCAAGGGCCGCGCCCGTAGGCGTGACCAACTCGCCCTGGCGCGCACCAACGCTCAGCGGCAGTCCCGTCGCCGCCGCGATGTTTACCACGGCAGGCACCGGCACGGGAATCACACCATGCTGGCAGCGCACCATGCCCGTGCCGTCGACCACGCGCGGCACGATGACCTTCTCGACCCCCAGGCTATCCAGGCAGACGGCCGCCGCCACAACGTCCACGATGGCGTCGATGGCCCCCACCTCGTGGAAGTGCACCTCGTCCACGGGCACGCCGTGCGCTTTGGACTCTGCCTGGGCAAGCAGGCGGAAGGCCTTCTCGGAAAGAGACCGCGCGCGGGGCGCAAGGTCGAGCGACGCGAGCACCTCCCGCACCTGTGCGTAGCTGCGGTGATGGTGCCCGTGCGTGTGCGACGCACCGTCGCCGCGCACGCACGGGCACGCGGCACCGCTAGCGACGCTCTCCCCGCCCGGCGTCCACTCGGGGTCGTACAGATACGCCATGTCGTGGTCGTGACCGTCGTACTCCTCGTCCAGCACCACATCAAAGTCGCAGCAGTCGAGACCGGCCTTCTCCACGCGACCAATGCGCAGCTCAAAGCCCTCGCCCGCGAGCGGAGCCAGCGCAGCCCGCACGGCCTCCTCGCTGGCACCGAGGTCCAGCAGCGACGCCACGGCCATGTCGCCGCTGATGCCGGTCTGGCAGTCCCAGAAAAGCGTGCTCACGAGGCACTCCCTCCCACCGCAAGGCGGTTAATCTGCGTGGCCAGGTACGCCGCACCAAACCCGTTGTCAATGTTGACCGTGGCCACCCCGTTTGCGCAGGAGTTGAGCATGCTGAGAAGCGCCGCCATACCGTTGAACGACGCCCCGTACCCAACCGAGGTGGGCACCGCAATCACAGGCGCCGAGACGAGCCCGCCCACCACGCTCGCAAGCGCGCCCTCCATGCCGGCAACCGCCACCACGCAGTTGGCCGCACGGATGCCATCCGCGCGGTCCATCTGGTCGAGCAGCCTGTGGAGGCCGGCCACGCCCACGTCGTAGTGACGTGTCACGCGGGTGCCAAAGAACTCTGCCACACGCGCCGCCTCCTCGGCCACCGGCGTGTCCGCCGTGCCGGCGCACACCACGGCAACGTGCCCAACCAGCGGCGCCGGCACCTCCGGCGCAACGCTCAGAATACGCGAGACCGGGTCGTAGCTGGCCTGGGGCAGCTCCTCTTTCACAAGACGCGCCTGGTGCTCGCTCGCGCGCGTCCCCAGGGCCCGACCATCCGCGGCAACAAGGTGCTGGAAGATCTTGGGCAGGTAGGCGTCGGGCTTGCCCTCGCAGAACACCACCTCGGGAAAGCCGGTGCGCTTCTCGCGATTGGTATCCAGCTTGGCAAAGCCCAGGTCATCATAGCCGGCGCCACTCTCGCTCATGCGCGCGCCTCCCCCAGCGACTGGTTCATTGAGCCCGTGTGGTAGCCCGCCAGGTCCATGGTCACGTACGAGAAGCCCAGCGCGCGAAGGTCCGCGGCGGCCTGCGCGGCATGTGCGACGAGCAGCCCAAACTCCTCGGGCAGCACCTCGATGCGGGCAATGGGGTCCTTCTCGCCGTGGACACGCACGCGCACCTGCGTGAGGCCCAGGTCGAGAAGCTCCTGCTCCGCGCGGTCCACCATGGCCAGGCGCTCCCGCGAGATGAGCTCGCCGTACACAAAGCGCGACGACAGGCACGCAAACGACTGCTTGTCCCAGGTGGGAAGCCCCAGCTCGTGGGAGAGCGCCCGAATCTCCGCCTTGCGCAGGCCCACGTGGCGAAGCGGGCTGAGCACGCCCTGCTCGGTAACGGCGCGCAGGCCAGGGCGGTAGTCGCCCTCGTCGTCCACGTTGGAGCCCTCGGCGACGTGCGCCATGCCCCTCTCGCGCGCGACGCGGCCAATTCGCCGGAAGAGCTCGCTCTTGCAGAGGTAGCAGCGGTCCTTGGGGTTGTGGTCAAAGCCGGGAATGCCCAGCTCCTCCGAGTCCACGAGCACGTGTGCGATGCCCTCGCGCTCGCAGAAGGAGTCCGCCTCGTGGCGCTCGCGCTGCGGGAACGACTCCGAGCGCGCGGTGACCGCCAGGCACTTCTCGCCCAGCGCCTCGTGCGCGGCATGCAGGAGCAGCGTGGAGTCGACCCCACCCGAGAACGCCACGACGACGCTTCCCTGCTCACGCAGGTAGTCCACCAGCCGGTGGTACTTCTCGCGCATCTCCTGGGTCACCGGCGGCACGCGGCGCGCCACGGGGTTCTCGCTGGCAGTCTTCTCGTCCAAGAGCAACACACCTCCTGCAACAGGCGGCCGGCGAGCCCCTGCCGCCAGCCAAAGCACCAACCATGGTAGGGGATGCGCGCCGGGCCGCCCGGCCGCGATTAATTGCGCAACAAGTTTTAAAAAATCGGACGAACAATGGCGCTGTCAGCGGGTCAAAGAGAAAGAGAGACAACACCATGACACGTACCTGCCCTTACTGCGGGATAGCCCTTGAAGACGGCGCCAGGTTAGGGACACCGCCGAGGCAGACGAGATCGTGCGAACCATCGCAGACACGTCCAACGCCGTGAAGGCCGAGTAGGTCGGTCCGCCGCCGCCCCTACCTAAAGACCGCCATCAGGAGCGTGGACGCCACGATGATGGCCAGGCCCGTGAGCGAGCGCTTGGTGTAGGTTTCCTTGAAGACCGCCGCCGAGAAGGCCATGGCCACCACGATGGACAGCTTGTCGATGGGCACCACCACCGAGACCACACCCGTTTGGATGGCGTAGTAGTAGCAGAGCCATGAGGCTCCCGTGGCAACGCCGGAAAGGCAGATGAAGAGAAGCTCGTGCCGGTCGATGCCACGTACCTCGCCCAGCTTGCCACGCATGGCCACAACCACCCATGCCATGACCAGCACAAAGCAGGTGCGGATGGCGGTCGCGAGGTTTGACTCCACGCCCTCGATGCCCACCTTTGCCAGAATCGACGTGAGTGCGGCAAAGACCGCGGAGCCGATGGCGTACCACATCCACGAGCGGCCCTGGACGTCGTGGTCCTGCTGCTTGCGCTCGATCATCATGAGGGTGCCCACAAGGATGCCCACGCAGCCCACAAACTTCACGGCAAGGTTCTGGGTCTCGCCAAAGAGCACGATGGCGAGAAGCACCGTGAGCACCGTGGAGCACTTGTCGATGGGCACGACCTTGTTGACGTCGCCCATCGAGAGTGCCTTGAAGTAGCAGATCCAGCTCGCGCCAGTGGCGAGACCCGAGAGCGCCAGGAAGAGCAGCGAGTTGGGCGTTATCTGGCTGATGGTGGGGATGGAGCCAACCACGCCCGCCATGAGCCACGCAAACGCCAGGACGACTATGGTGCGTACCGCTGTGGCCACGTCAGAGTCGGTATGGCGGATGCCGCACTTGGCAAGAATCGATGTGATGCCCGCAAAGACCGCCGAACCCACCGCAGCTAGAACCCACATGCGCGTCCCTTCTCGTTGCGTCGCATACCCTAGGTTATGTTAGTCGTTCTCGCGCTCAGTTGCGTCGCGCTCGGAGCGGTCATCGTGGCCGCCCGTCTCGGCGAGCAGGCCTTGGCGCGCGGCCTCCAGGTCGTCGCGCTGCTCGGCGGGAAGCTCCGGGTAGTGCGGGTCGCACGCCTCGAGCGTGTGGACGATTGCCTCCGAGACAAGCCAGCGCGCGTAGAACTTCTGGTCTGCCGGGACAACGTACCAAGGCGCCTCCTTGGTGGCGGTGCGGTCGATGCAGTGCTCGTAGGCGGCCATGTACTTGGGCCACAGCTGGCGCTCGGTCACGTCGGACGAGGAGAACTTCCAGTTCTTGGACTCGTCATCAATCCGGTCGAGGAAGCGCCTGCGCTGCTCGGCGCTGCTCACGTTGAGGAATATCTTGACCACGCGGTAGCCGTTTTCCCAGAGGTAGCGCTCAAAGTCGCGGATCTGGCGGTAGCGCTGCTCGAAGAAGTCGTCCTTGGGGGTATCGAGCACGCGCCTGGGCATGCGGTAGGTCTTCTGGAGGTCATGCACGCGCACTACCAGCACGTCCTCGTAGTAGCTGCGGTTGAAGAGGCCAATGCAGCCGCGGCGGGGCAGGCTGGTGACGGCGCGCCAGAGGAAGTCGTGCGCGAGCTCCTCCGAGGAGGGCTGCTTGAAGCTTGCCACCGAGACACCCTGCGGGTTGATGCCGCTCATCACGTGCTTGATGGTGGAGTCCTTGCCAGCCGCGTCCATGGCCTGCAGGATTATCACAACGCCCTCGCGGCCCTCGGCGTAGAGCCTGTCCTGGAGCTCGGCCATGCGCTGGATGTTTGCCTCGGTGAGGGCCTCGAAGTTGGGCCTGAGCTTCTTCTCCACGTGGACGTCCGTGGGGTAGTCATCGAGCTTGAAGTGGCCCGAGCCATCGAACCTGCAGTCCTTGAGCTCCTGGAACTCCATATGCATGCATCTCCTCGTGGTTCTCGGCAGGCGTGCTGTTGCGCGCGCCACTTGTCTTCCTACCCCATGGGGGCGGAGCTAACGCACGTGGGCGACGCACCGGCGTCGCAGGGGTTCTCGCTCTCCTCGCGCATGAACGCGGGCATAGCGCCCGTCTTGGCTGCGGTAGCGATGTCGAGAAGGGCGCCGGCAACCGCGTCCTCGGTCACCGCGCCAATGTGCCAGCGCGCCGCTTTCGCGACCTCGGGCGCCGCGTTCGAGACGGCGACGGAGTTGGGCACGCCCTCGATGATGGCCAGGTCGTTCTCGGAGTCTCCAAAGACGCAGACCTCGTTAAGGCCTATGCCCAGCTGGTCCATGAGGATTGTGAGGCCACTCATCTTGGAGACACCTGCAGGCAGGATGTCCAGCGTGGATGCGCTGGCGCTGGGAAAAACGAAGTCGAACTCGGGGAAGTCGCGGACCAAGTCCTGACGGAGGGCCTCCATGTGGGCGCGAGAGTGGTCGCTGTGGATGTTGTTCTTCACGTACGTGCCGGCCGGAATGTGCGCGGCCGTGCGGTGGAATGCATGGAAGGCCTTGGGGTGCCGCGCCAGCTCATCGTCCGTGATGCCCACAACGACGTCGCTATTCTCGCGGTCGTTGTCATAAGAGGTGAGGGCGGTCCTCTCGCCCTCGCGTTCGCGCAGGTAGGAGACAAGGCGCTCAAGGGTTTTGCGCGCGGGTGCCTCCTGGTAGATCACGCGGCCACGCAGGCGCACGACTTGCCCGTTCACAAAGACGCCGGTCTGGAAGCAGTCCGCCGCGTCCGCCTCGAACATCCACGACATCATGGCAACGGTCCGGCCGGAGATGGGGCCGGCAAGCACGCCCGGCGCGGCGTTCACGGCGCGCACGGCGGCAATGGCCGCGTCCGACGCGCGACCCTGGCCGTAGGGAATCAAGGTGTTGTCGAGGTCCGAGAGCGCGAGCTTTATCACGGTGTCCCTTCCCTTCTCGTGCGCTTGTTTGCTGAGAAGAGCATACGGCAGCACGGCACGTGCCGCGGGATTCCATTGCCGGGCAACGGGATTCCATTGCCGGGCAACAAAATCCCACGCCCCCAGTCGTCGCCAACCGAGACATGCAAACGCCCCGCCACCAAAGCCATCCGGCTCCAGCGACGGGGCGACAAGCGCTTTCACGCGAGAGAACCAATCAGCGCCTACTTGGCTGCGCCAACGGCCTCCTTCTCCTCCTCCGCAAGCTTCTCCTCAACCTGCGAGTCAAGCTCGGCGTCCTTCTCGGCAAGCATCTTGGCCTTCTTGTCGACGTCCATCGGGTGCTCCTCGACCCAGATGCGGTCGCCCTCGGGCGCCCACTTCTCGGCGTACTTGGCCGTGCGGGCGCACAGGTGGTCGACGTCCTCCGGCGAGGTGTACTCCGTGGACTTGGCTTCTGCCTCGTGAACCATCTTGGGCAGAACCTGCGGGTTCTCGAGCATGGGGCAGGGGCGCAGCATGTTGTCGTTCCAGGGCCAGTTGGCGCGGTACTCCTGGAAGATGGGCTGCTGCAGGCACTCCAGCCAGCTCTTCTCGTGAATGTTGGCGTTGGAGTAGTGGATGAAGACGCAGGGCTCGACGTCGCCACGGGCGTTCACGTGGCAGAACACGCGACCGCCAGCGATGCAGCCGCCGACGAACTCGCCGTCGTTCTGGAAGTCCATGGCCATGATGGGCTTGCCGCCCTCGTAGTCGCGGATCTTGCGGATGCGGTCGATCATGTACTCGCGCTGCTCGATGGTGGGCATGAGGTCGGCGTTGGCGCCCTCGCCCACGGGCATGTAGTGGAAGTACCACTGCCACAGCGCGCCGTGCTCAATGATGAAGTCGTAGTACTCGTCGGAGGTGACGTCCTCGACGTTGTTGCGCGTGTAGCAGGTGGAGATGCCGAAGGGCACGCCGTTCTCGGTCATGAGGTCCATGGCGCGAACGACCTCGTCGAACGAGCCGTCACCGCGGCGACCGTCGTTGGCGGTCTTGAAGCCCTCGAGCGACATCGAGAACACGATGTTGCCCAGGCGCTTGCAGTCGTCGCAGAGCTTCTGGTCGATGAGCGAGCCGTTGGTGAAGAGGCCAAAGATGCAGTCGTCGTGCTTCTCGGCAAGGCGGACGACGTCCTTCTTGCGCACCAGGGGCTCGCCGCCGGTCATCATGAAGAAGTGCGTGCCCAGCGCTTTGGCCTCGGTGACCAGGCGATCCATGTCATCGAAGGAGAGGTTGAGGGAGTTGCCGTAGTCGGCGGCCCAGCAGCCGATGCAGTGCTTGTTGCAGGCGCTCGTGGGGTCGAAGATGATGATCCAGGGCACGTTGCACTGGTACTTCTCGGCGGACTGGGTGGTCTCGCGCAGGCCGCGGAACGCGGACTCGTAGGCGCCGTTCAGGACGGCGGTCTTCTCCCACTTGGAACCAGGGTAGAATGCCTTGCGCAGGGAGTTTGCCATGTCGGGCGCGGTGTCAGCGAGGAGCTTGCCGCCCATGTCCAGGAACTTGTTGATGGCCTCCTCGGGGTGATCGCTCCTGACGCCCTTGATGGCCTGGTCGATTGCGATGCTGAATGCCTTGCGCTCAGCGGCGTGTGCGATTTTCGACTGCATAGTTGTTCCTTTCGCCCAGTGGCGGTGGTCGAACTGCCTTCCACCGATTTTTCGCACCTTTGTATGGACGGTCAAATATTTTGACCAAGATTTGAAAAAAATCAACCCGCATCGAGAAAGCCTACAGAAGCGTTTACAAAGGGCGAGAAGGACGCCGGAGCGCGCCCCGCGGCGCCGAATTGACGCCACGGTGGGGGGTTACGGTGCGGGATTGCTGCGGGAACGGTCCCTCCGGCGCCAAAACGGCGCCACAGCGAGAGCTACGTACGCACTTGCTGCCAAAAGTCGCCTTGTGGCGCCAGGTTGACGCCACAGCGGCGGTTTCGTACGGGGTTGCTGCGGGAACGTGCCCTGTGGCGCCGAATTGACGCCACAGCGGCGACTTCGTACGCACTTGCTGCGGAAACCGACCCTCTGGCACCGCTGCAGCGGGACATTCTCGCCGACGGGCCAATCTCCCCCACCCCCGTTGCCGCCCACCCGACTAGAATAAAAAGGCTGCTGGCGCGCGCCCGCGGCATCCCAGGCACACCCGCAAGTCCACCAGGTCATTTGGAGGCAACGTGACCATCGTCGACATGCTGCGCAAGAACGCCGAGCTCTACCCCAATGAGGTCGCCCTCGTGGAGGTGAACCCCCAACGGCGCGAGAACCGACACATCACCTGGCGCGAGTACGAGCTCGTCGAGACCACGGACGATGAGCCGTTCCGCCGCGAGATGACCTGGCAGGTCTTTGACGAGAAGGCCAACCGCTTTGCCAACCTGCTGCTCTCGCGCGGCATCCGCAAGGATGACAAGGTCGCCGTCCTTCTCTACAACTGCATCGAGTGGCTCCCCATCTACTTTGGCGTGCTCAAGAGCGGCGCCACCGTGGTACCCCTCAACTTCCGCTACTCCGCCGACGAGATCCGCTACTGCGTCGAGAAGTCCGACGCTGACATCCTGGTCTTTGGCCCCGAGTTCACCGGCCGCGTCGAGGAGATCGTGCCCCAGATCCAGAAGGGCCGCCTCCTCTTCTACGTGGGCGACGACTGCCCCACCTGGGCCGAGCCCTACCAGGAGCTTGTTGGCCTGTGCTCCTCGGCAGACCCCATGATTCCGCTCTCGGAGGACGAGGACGCGGCGGTCTACTTTAGCTCGGGCACCACCGGCTTCCCCAAGGCCATCCTGCACCACCACCAGAGCCTCACCCAGGCCGCAATCATGGAGCAGAAGCACCACGGCCAGACGCATGACGACGTCTTTCTCTGCATCCCGCCGCTCTACCACACCGGCGCCATCATGCACTGGATGGGGTCGCTCGCCGTGGGCGGGCGCGGCGTGCTCCTGCGCGGCGTGAGCCCCAAGACCATCCTCGAGACCGTCTCCAACGAGCGCTGCACCATCGTGTGGCTGCTCGTCCCCTGGGCGCAGGACATCCTTCTCGCCATCGAGCAGGGCACGGTCACGCTGGCCGACTATCACCTCGACCAGTGGCGCCTCATGCACATTGGCGCCCAGCCCGTGCCCAAGAGCCTGGTGCGCCGCTGGCTCAAGGTCTTCCCCAACCAGCAGTACGACACCAACTACGGCCTCTCGGAGTCCTGCGGTCCCGGCTGCGTCCACCTGGGCGTGGAGAACGTTGACCACGTGGGTGCCATTGGCGTTCCCGGCTACCGCTGGGAGTGCAAGATCGTGGACGAGAAGGGCGAGGAGGTCGCGCGCGGCAACGTGGGCGAGCTGTGCGTCAAGGGCCCGGGCCTCATGGAGTGCTACTACAAGGACCCCGCGGCCACGGCCGAGACCCTCATCGACGGGTGGCTCCACACCGGCGACATGGCGCGCCAGGACGAGGACGGCTTCTACTGGCTGGTCGACCGCAAGAAGGACGTCATCGTGATGGGTGGCGAGAACCTCTACCCCGTGCAGATCGAGGACTTTCTCGCCTCCAACCCCGCCATTCAGGACGTGGCCGTCATCGGCCTGCCCGACGAGCGCCTGGGCGAGATACCCGCGGCGATCATCGAGCTCAAGCCCGGCTGCGAGGACACCACCGAGGACGACATCAACGAGTTCTGCCTGGCGCTCCCCCGCTACAAGCGGCCGCGCAAGGTGATTTTTGCCGAGGTGCCGAGAAACCCCACGGGCAAGATCGAGAAGCCGCTCCTGCGCGAGAGGTACGGGGCGGCGCACCTGGTAGACCAGGAGAACAAGGCCTAGACGGCCCACCGGAGAGGAAACACAGGCGGGCAGTCCGCCGGGAGAGGAGAGCGCATGGGAAAGCAGCTACTGTCGGGCAACGAGGCCATCGCCGAGGGGGCGTGGTCGGCCGGCGTGGACGTGGGAACGGGATACCCCGGCACCCCCTCCACCGAGACCCTCGAGAACCTCGTGCAGCACGGTGACGTCTACTGCGAGTGGTCGCCCAACGAGAAGGTCGCCCTGTGCGCACGCTGGTTACCATGAAGCACGTTGGCCTCAACGTTGCGGCAGACCCGTTTATGAGCGTCACCAACACGGGCGTTAACGCCGGCCTGGTGCTTCTCGTTGCCGACGACCCCTCCATGTACAGCTCCCAGAACGAGCAGGACACGAGGAACTACGCAGCGTTTGCTCGCGTGCCGTGCCTGGACCCGTCTGACTCCCAGGAGGCCTACGACTTCACGCGCAAGGCGTTCGACATCTCCGAGCGCTTCGACGCGCCGGTCATTCTCCACGAGACCATGCGCATCGCCCACACGAGGACCATGGTCGAGTGCTCCCACGAGCGCGACCTTGAGGCCGCCGCGCCGCGCGACTACCAGAGCCAGCCTAGCAAGTACGTCATGATGCCGGCCTACGCCGTGGCGCGCACCCGCGTGACCAACGAGCGCGAGGACGCCCTGGTGGAGTTTGCCGAGACGAGCGACCTCAACCGCGTCGAGATGCGCGACACCAAGGTTGGCATCATCGTTGCCGGAGCCCTCTACAACCACGTGCGCGAGGCGCTGCCCAACGCGTCCACGCTCAAGCTGGGTCTCACCTGGCCGCTGCCTCCTAAGCTCCTCGCGAGCTTTGCGGCCTCGGTGGAGAAGGTCTACGTGGTGGAGGAGTCCTGCCGCTACTTCCGCGACCACGTGGCCGCACTGGGCATCAAGCTCTCCGAGCCGCCCGCGGCGCCGCTCCCCCGCTCCGGCGAGATCTTCCCCGCCGACATCCAGCGGAGCTTTGGCGTGGCCACGCCCGCGCACCTCGA
>CACYGL010000016.1 GCA_902773995.1 uncultured Coriobacteriaceae bacterium
CGCGGCGCCGCTCCCCCGCTCCGGCGAGATCTTCCCCGCCGACATCCAGCGGAGCTTTGGCGTGGCCACGCCCGCGCACCTCGAGGCCGCGAAGGACCTTCCTCCTCGCCCGCCCGCGTTCTGCGCCGGCTGCCCGCACCGCCTGGTCTTCAACGAGCTGCGCCGCATGAAGGCCATCGTGACCGGCGACATTGGCTGCTACACGCTGGGTGCCGTCGCGCCCTTCCGCGCCGTCGACTCGGTGATCGACATGGGCGCCTCCCTCAGCATGAGCCACGGTATGGAACTCGCCGGCATCCCCGAGCGCACCAAGCGCCCCGTGATTGGCGTCATTGGTGACTCCACCTTTGCGCACTCCGGCATCACGTCGCTTCTCGGCACCGCCTACAACGGGGGCAAGGGCACGCTGCTCATCCTGGACAACCGCACCACGGCCATGACCGGCACGCAGGGCAACCCCGTGAACGGCCTTACCCTCTCCGAGCAGGGCGCACGCATCAGCCCGCTGGTGGACGCGGACGAGAAGCCCTCGGTTCTCGACCGTCCGGCTGGGCGCCCGCTCGATCTGCCCGCGCTCTGCCGTGCCATCGGCGTGGACGAGGTCATCGAGGCCGACGCGCAGGACTTGAAGGCCGTGCGCGCCGCGCTCAAGGAGGCCGTCTCGCACGAGGATCTGCTCTCGGTGGTCATCTTCCGCTCGCCGTGCCGACTGGTTGACCGCACGCACAAGCCCGCGCCCGTCATTCGCGACTGCCGACGCTGCGGCACCTGCATCCAAATTGGCTGTCCGGCGCTGGGCAAGGACGAGACCAACTACGCCATCATCGACCCCACGCAGTGCGTGGGCTGCGGCCAGTGCGAGCAGGTGTGCCCGTTTGGGTGCATCAAGTCCGAGTAGCCCGGCCCAGAGCAAGGGAGGTAGACACACATGCCACACGCAACAGCATCCGCGGCCAGCTCGACCGTCCACATGGGCGAGCGCGTGCATCTTGACCACACCATGACCGTCCTTCTCGTGGGCGTTGGCGGACAGGGCACGATCCTTGCCGGCAACATCCTCGCCATGACCGCCTCGGAGGCGGGCCTGGACGTGAAGGTCTCCGAGATCCACGGCATGAGCCAGCGAGGCGGGTCCGTCTCGACCATCATTCGCATGGGCGAGCACGTGGACTCCATGGTGTGCGACCCGGGCACGGCCGACGTCCTTGTGGCGTTTGAGGCCATCGAGGCCCTGCGCAACCAGCAGTTCCTGAAGGAGGGCGGTCGTCTCTTTGTGAACGACGAGACCATCGTCCCCGTGCCCGTGAACATTGGCAACGCCCAGATGCCCCGCAGGGTGGGCGCGCGCCTGGACGAGATTGGCGCCGTGCGCATTGACGCCGGCGAGATTGCGCGCGGGGTGGGAAGCCCCCGCTCGACCAACGTGGTGCTGGTGGGCGCGCTCTCGACGGCGCTCCCCTTTGCCGTGGACGAGTGGCGCGACGCCATTAGCCGCCGCGTGCCGCCCAAGACCGTGGAGGCTAACCTCGCCGCGTTCGACGCCGGTCGCAAGGCGGCCGAGCGGTAGGTCGCGGGGTTACGTAGCCGCAACGTCTGCAGGCGCCCGGGTCAGTCGCTGGCCCGGGCGCTTTTCTTGTTGCGGTTGGCGCGGGTCCTTCTCGCCGGACCTTCCCGCGCCCGCAGTTCTCGCTTGCCTCTCTTCTCGCGCTCCTCTCTCGTCCCTCTCGCCCCCTCCCGTAAACCTGCGGCTTAATAGCAGTCCCGAAAATAGCCACAAGCCGACTACCTGCGGATTTGCTCTGCGACGTACGCAGCAAAGTGCTATTAACCCGCAGGTTTGCTGAGAGGGCCATCCGTCCACCTTGCAGCAGCCGGAAACGGTTACCTCGAACAACCTCCCTGCAAAAGAGTGGACCAGCCTTCCGTTTCGCAGGTCAAATCATCAGATAGTTTCATGCGGCTTACATCTGCGCATGGCATTTGGTTGTTTTCAGCCTACGATGGTGGTGCGACGACGCTGCGGGAAGCAGAGCGACGCCGTCGCCGCTTTGCGGCAATTCGGGGGGGATGCGCACATGCCAGAGCACTTCAAACGTAACGGAACGCCACGTCAAGACGGCAGCAGCGGCCATGTGCAGGGCATCCCGCGCGGAAAATCTGCTCTCGTCCTGGTCGCGGGCGTTCTGCTCGCCGCCTTCCTGGGGCTCGCAGCCGTCCAAGCGCTGGGCGGGTCCGGCTCGACCTCAAATGGCAGCGCCAGCTCAGCCACACCTGCCGCCGCATCCGACCCCCGTGCGGCGGAGCTTGCCCTTGACCCAAACGCCCAGACGGACTGGAGCTTCAAGAACAACGGAGAGAAGACCGTCTACCTCACCTTTGATGACGGCCCCTCCAAGAACACCCAGCGCGTGCTCGACATTCTCGACCAGTACGGCGCCAAGGCGACGTTCTTCGTGGTGGGGCACGACCCCGACTACTACGACATGATCAAGAAAGCCTATGACGATGGCAACACCATCGGCCTCCACTCCTACACCCACGACTACGCCAAGGTCTACGCATCTGAGGATGCCTACTTCGACGACCTCGACCAGATTGCCCAGGTGGTTCAAGACCAGATTGGCTACGTCCCCTACCTCGTGCGCTTCCCCGGCGGCTCGTCAAACACCATCTCGGAGAAGTACTGCTCGGGCATCATGGACGCACTTGTGAACGACGTGCAGGCGCGCGGCTACCAGTACTACGACTGGAACGCCTCAAGCGGCGACGGCGCGGTCTGCACCACCGAGCAGATCGTCGAGAACTCCTGCGCCTACGACGACTACCCCAACATCATCCTGCTCTGCCACGACGCCGCAACCAAGGACACCACCGTCGAGGCCCTGCCCAAGATCATCGAGCACTACCAGGCGCTGGGCTACCAGTTCAAGGCCATCGACCGCAGCACGATGGTGCCGCACCACAAGGTGGCCAACTAGCCGCCGGGGTCGACGTCAGCTCCGGACTCCTACGCGTACAGGCCCTTCGAGAAGTACCGGTCGCCGCGGTCGGGAAAGACCGTCACGATAGTGGCGCGCTCGCCCTTCTCGGCAAGTCGGCCTGCAAGCGTAAGGCTCGCGGAGAGCGCCGCGCCCGAGGACGATCCCGCAAAGATGCCCTCTGCCCGCGCGATAAGGCGCGACGCCGAGAAGGCCTCGTCATCCGTCACCTTAATGACCTGGTCCACCAGCGACATGTCCATGGTCTTGGCCACAAAGTCGTTACCGATTCCCTCGATATCGTAGTCTCCGTGCTCGCCACCGCCCATAGTTGAGCCCACTGGGTCCGCAAGGACGCCCACAATCCCAGGGTTCTGCTCCTTGAGGTAGCGCGCCACGCCCGTGTACGTGCCACCAGAGCCAGCCCCCGCAATAAAGTAGTCAACGTTGCCATCCAGGTCGCGCCAGATCTCCGGACCGGTAGTCTCGTAGTGCGCCTGCGGGTTGGCCGCGTTCTCGAACTGGCGAAGCGCGATCGAGTTGGGAATCTGGCCGAGAAGCTCCTCTGCCTTGGCCGCCGCCCCAAGCATGCCGTCCTCGCGCGGCGTGTTCACGATGCGCGCCCCCAGGGCACGCATGAGCGTCTGCTTCTCCTCGGAGAACTTCTCCGGCACCACGAAGACCACGTTATAGCCGCGGCCGATAGCCGCAAAGGCGATGCCCAGCCCCATGTTGCCCGCCGTACCCTCGACGATGGTAGAACCGGGCTTGAGCAGGCCCTTCTCCTCCGCAGCGCGCACCATGTAGAGGCCGGTGCGGTCCTTCACAGAACCCGCGGGGTTCCACAGCTCCAGCTTGGCAAAGATGTCCACGCCCTCGGGCGCGCCCACGTTGTTGAGCTTGAGCAGCGGCGTATTCCCCACGAGTTCCTCGGCAGAGTCATAGTAGTGACGCATGGCTAGGCCTCCCTGCTTGCCGTGATGGCACCCTCGACGTCTGCGAGAATGTCGACCTTGTCCTCAATGCCAACGGAGAGGCGAATAAGGCCGTCGGTGATGCCGACCTTCTCGCGCACCTCCGCGGGAATCGCCGCATGGGTCATCGTTGCCGGGTGGCAGACGAGAGACTCAACGCCGCCAAGGCTCTCGGCCAGCGCGACCAGGCGCGTCGAGCGGAAGAACGCCCGGTAGTCGTGGCACGGCGCAAGCTCGAACGAGATCATCGCCCCGGCACCCGACGCCTGGCGGCGCTGGACCTCGTAGCCTGGGTCGTCCGGGAGGCCAGGGTAGTGCACGGCCGAGACCTCGGGGTTTCTCGCAAGCGCCTCGGCAATGTACTGGGCGTTCTCCACATGCCGATCCATGCGCACGCCCAGCGTCTTGATGCCGCGCACGAGAAGGAACGAGTCTTGCGGCCCGAGGACGCCTCCCGTGGAGTTCTGGATGAAGGCGAGACGCTCCGCCAGCTCGTTGGTAGACACAACCACCAGACCGGCGACAACGTCTGAGTGGCCGCCCAGGTACTTGGTCGCCGAGTGCAGGACGATGTCCGCCCCCAGCTCGAGCGGGCGCTGCAGCCACGGCGTCATGAAGGTGTTGTCGACAATGGAAAGCACGTTATGCTCGCGTGCCACGTCTGCGATCGCCGCGAGGTCGGTGACGCTCATGAGCGGGTTTGCGGGGCTCTCGACAAGCACCGCCCTGGTGCGAGGGCCAATGGCGTGCTCGAACTCGTAGGGCTGGGTGGTGTCGACCATGCGATACGTGATGCCAAAGTGATTGAAGACCTTATCAAGCACGCGGTACGTGCCGCCATACACGTTGGTGGGGATGATGACTTCGTCGCCCTGGTTGAGCAGCGAGAGGACCGCGGTTATCGCCGCCATGCCGCTGCCAAAGGCAAAGCCGGCAACGCCGCCCTCGAGGTCTGCGATGAGGCTCTCGAGCGCCGCGCGCGTAGGGTTGCCCGTCCTGGAGTACTCCCATCCAGAGACGGTCCGGCCAACCTCCACCTGCCGGTACGTCGACGTCTGGTAGATGGGAACGTTCACCGAGCCCGTGGCCGGGTCGGTGGTAGTTCCTGCATGGATGAGGCGCGTCGAGAGGTGCTGCGCGCCACGATGCGCGTGCGCAGCGGCCGCGGGCGCGGTGACTGCAGGAGCGGCAGCTGCGGGTGCATCGCCGGAGCGGTTCTCTGCGTGCTGGGTGTTCTCGGTAGACATGGTTCCTCTCCTATCCGGGCGGCCCCTGCGGGTACACCCATGGTTACCTGCGCAAATGCGACAGGCACAGATGGCTCTTGGGCATGGCCCAGAGCTTGCGGCATGTGTTGTGTGTTATGGATTGGAAGGCGGGCACCAGCCAACGTGCTGGTCCCAAAGAGTGTCTAACGGCGACAGCCAGTCTGCGTGCAACAGGCGCGGGCAGTGAGCGTGCTCGTGTATGCGAGGTTCTCCAACTCCTGCGCCTCCCCTCGGGGGTCTTGGTTACTTGCCGGGTCTCGATGAATTCCCAGATTTCGGTTAATCCTGGAATAAAGTCAGCCTTGGGTCTCGATTAATTCCTAGTGTTGCACTGGGATATTTATACGGCGTACAGTTCTTCTCGCCCCCGTACGTCGGCGAATGCGAAACGCAATGGAAACGAAACATCGGGATGGGACGCCTTACCATTCGGCTGCGACACCCTTGCCGATTCCGTCCCAAAACCAACCACTCGCCATCTTGGTGGCTCTGCCTGCCCCAAAGGGGTGGAATGTATACCGTATGGAAGGCCCAATCGGCCGAAAGCAGTATCCGCCGCGAGCGTTTGGGGTGATTTGTATGGGGCAGTACGTACTCAATGAGAACGACGGGAAGTACCTCTTCAACCTGTGTGCAAGCAACGGCCACATCGTCGCCACGTCCATGGTCTTCCCATCCAAGGACGATTGCCTTGATGGCATCGAGCGCATTCGTAAGACGGCTAAGGACGCGGTCGTCGAGGACACCACGTCGCTCGACTGGCAGTCCCTGCCCGCGCCTAAGTACCGCATCTTCCAGACCCTCTCGGGCAACTACTTCTTCCGCTTCTATCCAAGCGAGAGCAACGACATCGCGCAGTCTCACTCCTATCCAAAGAAGGACAGCCTGCTGAGAAGGATCGAGCGCATGCGCAACGAATGCGACTCCCCGCTGGCGCAGGACGAGGAGTAGCGCGGCATCGCGCTGCGTGGCGCCCACGGGCGAGAGGCGCGACGAGAGGTGCTACGACCTTCTCTGCGAGAAATGCCGCTCCGGCGAGAATTTGGCGCCGGAGCGGCATCTTTGTACGTAATTGCTGCGGGAACGTGCCCTCGGGCGGCAAAATGTCGCCGGAAGGCGCGTTATGTTGTAATTCGCATCAAAATCGCTGTTCCGGCGACGTTTTGTCGCCGGAGGGCGCCCAGTGTTGCAATTCGCACCAAAAGGGGCCTTCCGGCGACGCGCAACACGCGACACGCGCGACACACAACCGTCGAAAGATCACGCGCTGCAGCTCTACCCCTCGAGGCGCGCAGTGAGCAGCTTGTTGAACAGCTTGGGGTTGCCGGTGCCGCGGCTCGCCTTCATGCACTGACCCACCAGGTAGCCCACGACCTTCTTGTTGCCGTCGTAGTACTGCTGGACCTGATCGGTGCAGCGTGCGAGAACCTCGTCCACAATGGGCTCGAGCGCCGCCGTATCCGTCACCTGGCGCATGCCGCGCTCGTCCACCACGCGCTCCGGGTCCTTGTCAGTGCCGTTGACGGCCTCAAGGACCTCGCGTGCCTGCGCAAACGTGATGGCGTCCTCAGCGAGAAGCCCAGAGATGCTCCTCACCTGCGCGGGCGTCAGCGCGTCGAAGCTCGGCGCCAGGTTCACCATCACATTGGCGATGGTGGCAACGGCCTTCGCCGGCGCGCCCTCGAGCGCCTCCTCGAAGAAGGCCGCAACCGCAGGGTCGCCCGCAAGCTGGGCGGCGTCGGCGCGCTTCAGGCCGTAGTCGTGCATGTAGCGGTCGCGCTTGGCGTCCGGCAGCTCCGGGATCTTCTCGCGCGCCTCCTCGATGAAGTCGTCGGTGAGGTCGAATGGCGCCAGGTCAGGGTCGGGGAACAAGCGGTAGTCGTCCGCCGTCTCCTTCACGCGCATCACCACGGTGCGACGACGGCTGGGCTCCCAGTGACGCGTCTCCTGGTAGATGATGCCACCCTCCTCGAGCACCTCGGCCTGGCGGCAGATCTCGTACTCAAGCGCGTCGTGCAGGCTCTTGAACGAGTTGATGTTCTTCATTTCGGTCTTGGTGCCCAGGCGTGTCTCGCCGCGGCGGCGCAGGCTGATGTTGCCATCGCAGCGCATGGAGCCGTTCTCCAGCGAGCAGTCGGAGATGCCAAGCGTCTTGAACGTCTGCTGCAGCTTCTCCATGAAGAGGCGGGCCTCCTCGGGCGTGCGCAGGTCGGGCTCGGTGACCAGCTCAATCAGCGGCGTGCCGCAGCGGTTGTAGTCAATGAGGCTCTCGGTGGCCGCGGTGATGCGGCCCTCCTCGCCGCCCACGTGCACCATCTTGGCGGCGTCCTCCTCCATGTGGATGCGCAGGATGCGGATGGGCGCCACGTAGGAGCCGTCCTTCTCGCGCGAGATGGGCGTCTCGCCGTCGCCGGCTACGTCTTCCCAGGCCGGGCGCTCGGCCGCGCCCTCGCCGGAAACCTCCAGGTCAAGATGCCCATGCATACAGAAGGCCACCGGCCCCTGCGTGGTCTGGAAGTTCTTGGCCATGTCGGGATAGAAGTAGTGCTTCCGATAGAACATCGAGTGGCGCATGATCTGGCAGTTTGTGGCCAGGCCTGCCATCACGATGGACTGGATGGCCGCGCGGTTGGGCACCGGCAGTGCACCCGGCATGCCCAGGCATACGGGGCAAACGTTGGTGTTGGGCGGGTCGTCGTGCGTGTTCTTGCAGTTGCAGAACATCTTGGTCTCGAGCGTGGTGAGCTCGGTGTGGACCTCAAGGCCAATGACGGCCTCCCAGTCCTTCAGGACCTCGGCGAGCTTCTTCATTAGAGCTCACCCCCCTTCCCGGCAAACTCGGGCGCAACGGCACCACGCGCGGAGAAGGACTTCTCGACGGCGCGAGCAAAGCGCAGGAGCTTGCGGTCCGAGAAGGCCGGGCCCTGCAGCTGCACCGAGACGGGCAGGTGCGACTCTGCCCCCAGGCCAAGCGGCACCGAAATGCCGCCATTTCCGGCGATGTTGTTGGAGATGGTGAACATGTCCGATGCATACATCTGCGTGGGATCGCTCATCTCGCCAAACTTGAACGCTGTGCGCGGCGAGGCGGGCATGAGAATGACGTCGCACTGCTCGTAGGCGCGCTTATAGTCCTGGGTGATGAGGGTGCGCACCTGCTGCGCCGGGTAGTAGTACTTGTCGTAGACGCCGCTGGAGAGCAGGTACGCCCCCAGCATCTGGCGGCGTTTCGCCTCCTCGCCAAAGCCGTGCGCGCGGCTCTTGGACGTTTGCTCGGCAAGCGAGAGGCATCCCTCCTCCTGGTAGCCGTAGCGCACGCCGTCAAAGCGGGCGAGGTTGGAGAAGGCCTCGCACGGCGCGATCACGTAGTATGCGGCAATTGCGGACTTGATGTTGGGGAGGTCGACCTCAACCAGCTCGGCGCCGGCGTTCTCAAGGGCCTTCGCCGCGCCCTCCACGGCCGTACGGACCTCCGCCGTGAGGCCGGCGGCCTCCATGAGCGCGGGCACCACGCCCACGCGCATACCCTCGACGGAATCCTCGAGGTGCTCGAGGAAGTCGACGGCGCAGGGCTGGCTCGTGGAGTCATACGGGTCGCGGCCGGCGGCGGTAAGGGCGTTCATGGCAAGGGCCACGTCCTCCACGCTACGGCCAAAGGGGCCAACCTGGTCGAGCGAGGAGCCAAAGGCAACCACGCCGTAGCGACTCACGGCGCCGTACGTGGGCTTCATGCCCACCACGCCGCAGAGGCTCGCCGGCTGGCGGATGGAGCCACCCGTGTCGGAGCCCAGCGAGATGGTGACCTCGCCGGCGGCGACGGCCGCAGCCGAGCCGCCCGAGGAGCCGCCGGGCACGCGCTCGGTGTCCCAAGGGTTGTTCGTGCGGTGGAAGGCCGAGGACTCGGTGGACGAGCCAAACGCAAACTCGTCCATGTTGGCCTTGCCCATGGGCGTGGCGCCCGCGTCGAGCATGCGCTGCACGCACGTTGCGGTGAAGGTTGACTCGTAGTTCTCGAGCATCTTAGAGGCGCAGGTGGTGCGCGTGCCCACCAGGTGCATGTTGTCCTTGAAGGCCACGGGCACGCCGGCCAGAGGGCCGAGCTTCTCGCCCGCAGCGCGGCGGCGGTCCGTCTCGGCGGCGGCAGCAAGGGCAAGGTCGGACGAGACCTGCAGGAATGCTTGGACCTTCTCGTCACGTACTTCGATGGCATCGAGGGAGGCCTTGGCCACCTCGGTTGCGCTGAACTCGCCCGTGGCCACGCCAGCGGCGATGCGCGCGGCGGAGAGCTGGTCGATGTTTGCCATTAGGCGATGCCTCCCTCGTCCTCGTCGGTGCCCAGGATCGAGGGCACGCGGAAGTAGCGGTCGCGCGTGGAGCCCGCGTTCTTGAGTGCCACGTCGATGGGCAGCGCGCGGACGGAATCGTCGATGATGTCCTCGCCCATCACGTTGGAGAGGTCGCCGATGGGGTGGAAGGTGGGGTCGACCCCGTCGAGGTCGTACTGGCGGATGGGCTCGAGAAGGTCGACTGCCTCGTTCATGTAGGCGGTCATCTCATCGAGCTCCTCGTCCGTGAGGGCTATGCGCGCGTAGTCCGCGATGCCCTGCACGTCTTCCCTGCTGAGTGCCATGGATCCTCCTGTCTGGAGCTGTGTCACGCCGTCCATTCTACGGGACTAGGCGCCGACCTGCGGCGTCACATTACCAAGGCGCAACACGAGGGCGCCGCCTGGCCGATACACATTCGCACCCGAACCTGTATCCCGCGCAGGTCGATACACATTCGGGCAACGAATGTGTAGCGCACTCGGCCCAGCTCGATACACATTCGCACCCGAATCTGTATCCCGCGCAGGTCGATACACATTTGGACGACGAATGTGTATCGCTTGCGGGCCAGGCCGCAACTTGTTCGCGCGAGAAGGACCCCACTCTGCCGAGAGACCCCAGCTTACAAAGCCGTAAGACAGCCGTAAGCCTGGTCGATGGCACCAAACAGCCGCTCGCGGGAGTATAGGGTCAACGAAAAGCAACGACCAAGCGTCGCGTCGGAAGGAGTCACCATGAACGTCCTCGAGCACATCGCCTTCATCGCCATCGTGTGCGTACTGAGCCTCATCGTCATCGTCGGCGACGGTGGCGAGCGCAACCGTCGCCCCAGCCGTCGCCGCCGCTAGCGCGAGCAGCCGCCACCGGCGCACCCCCGACAAGACCCACCTTCCTCCCGCGGGGAGAGGGACCCAGTCCCTCTCCCCGCCCCCCTGTCTCTGGTCGGATCGCTGTCAAACCCAAGACGCCCGGCCCACACACATACGCGAAGCACACGAGCCAGCGTTAATGGTCAGCTCTCGCAAGAGACCAATACAGCTTGCTCACAAAGGCGAATAAGGCGAAAATAGGCGAACAAGGCGAAAGGCTCCCACGACGCCTCCAATCAACCCATTCACCCCAGAATTTGGCAGCGTCCCCCTCGTGATGGCTGGTCGTCAGTCAATCAGACGAGAATTGTTCGACGCCTTTGTCCAGGGCAGGGGAAATCCAAACCTGTCCAGCATTCTTGTTGGTCCGCGAGGATCCGGGAAGACCGCGCTTCTCACATATCTTGGTAAAGAGGCCTCCGAGCAGGGCTGGATTGCGGTTCACGCCGTTGCTATTCCCGGCATGCTCGAGGACATATACGAGCAGACGCTTCTCGCCTGCGACAACGTCTTGGGCGAGGGGAAGGCGAAGTCCCTTCGTCTCGCGAGCATTGGCGTTGGGCCCGTTAGCGCCAGCTGGGAAGTTGCATCCGCCCCTTCTGAGAACTGGCGTACCCGCATGGGCAAGCTCGTTAGCGCAATCGAGGATGCTGGCTACGGCCTTCTCATCACAGTTGATGAAGTGGTTGCAACGCTCGATGAGATGGTCACCCTCGCAGCCGTCTATCAACTATTCGTACGCGAGCAGCGTCGCGTTGCCCTGGTAATGGCAGGTCTCCCCCACAACATCAGCGCCCTTATCAACGACAAGAGCGTCTCCTTCCTGAGAAGAGCGCAGCAGCATACCCTGGGGACCATTCCCGACGCCGACGTAAGGGAAGCCTTCAGGCAGACGGCTGCCAAAGCGGAAAAGACGTCACAGACGACGCGCTCGAGGCGTGCGTCCACGCAATCGGGGGCTTTCCCTACATGCTCCAGCTCGTGGGGTTCAGATGCTGGCAGGCAACCAGCCCGGACGACGTCATATCTGCGGGCAGTGCGCAGCGCGGAATTCGAGATGCGCAGGATGACTTTCGGTCGCGCATCCTTGCGCCTACACTCCGGGAGCTCTCCGAGATTGACCTGCGGTTCGTCGAGGCAATGCTCGAGGACGAGCGCGAGAGCCGCATTTCAGATATAGCCAAGCGCATGGGCGTAGAAAGCCGATACGCGTCGAAGTACCGCAGCAGGCTGCTCGCAGAGGGGGTCATCGAGCAGGTCGCGCGCGGCGTGGTGCGCTTTGCTCTTCCCGAATTTAGGGCTTACGTTCGAGAAGAGCTCGGCACCTAGCCGCCCGCGCCTAGCACGCCTCCTACGCAACCTCCTCGAACTGCGACTGGTACAGTTGCGCGTAGAAGCCGCCCGCGGCGAGAAGCTCATCGTGCGTGCCCTTCTCCACAACGTCGCCGTCGCGCAGCACCAGGATGGTGTCCGCGTTCTTGATGGTCGAGAGACGGTGCGCAATCACAAAGCTCGTACGCCCTGCCATGAGCTTGTCCATCGCGCGCTGGATGCGCCACTCGGTGCGCGTGTCCACGTTCGAGGTGGCCTCATCCAGGATGAGGATGGGCCTGTCGGCGAGAACCGCGCGGGCAATGGTCAAGAGCTGGCGCTGCCCCTGGGAGATGTTGGTTGCGCCCTCGTCCAGCTCGAAGTCGTAGCCGCCCGGCAGCGTCTTGATGAAGTGCTCGCAGTGCGCATAGTGCGCGGCGGCCTCCACCTCCTCGTCGGTGGCGTCAAGGCGCCCAAAGCGGATGTTCTCGCGGATGCTGCCCTTGAAGAGCCACGCGTCCTGAAGGACCATCGAGAAGTTCTGGCGAAGGTCCTCTCGTCCAACGCTGCGCACATCGTGGCCGTCCACAGAAAGCGCGCCTGCGTCCACATCGTAGAAGCGCAGCAGGAGCTTCATGAGCGTGGTCTTGCCGGCGCCGGTGGGCCCCACGATAGCCACCGTGCGGCCAGGCTCGACGTCTGCCGAGAAGTCATGGATAATCGTCTGCCCCGGCAGGTAGCCAAAGGAGACGTGGTCAAAGTCCACGGCACCCGTGGCGTGGCCAATCGCCTCGGCCGGCGTACCTGTGGTGGGGTCGAGCGCCGCTGTCTCTTCCTCCTCCGGCGCCTCCAGGAACTCAAAGACACGCTCGGCGCAGGCAGCCATCTGCTGCAGCACGTTTGATACCGTTGCCAGCTGCGAGATGGGCTGCGTAAAGTTCTTGACGTACTGGATGAAGGACTGGATGTCGCCCGGCTGGATGGCGCCCGTCACGGCAAGGCCCGCGCCAACCACAACCACGCCCACGTAGCCCATGTTGCCCACGAGGTTCATGAGCGGCTGCATGAGGCCCGAGAGGAACTGACTCTTCCATGCGCTCTCGTAGAGCTGGTCGTTCTCCTCCTCAAAGCGCTCCACGGCGTGGTCCCCGCGGTTGAACGCCTGAATCACCACCTGGCCCGAGAAGTCCTCCTCAACGCGCCCGTTCACCGCGCCGAGCTGCTCCTGCTGCAGGCGGAAGTACTTCTGCGAGCGGCGGATGAGCACGCCCAGGACAAGCGCCGATACCGGCAGCGTCACAAAGGTCACGCCCGCCAGCGGCACCGAGATGGTGAGCATCATGATGGCCACGCCCACCACCTGCGTGATGGAGGTCACCAGCTGGATGAGGCCCTGGTTGAGCGACTGGCTCAGGGTGTCAACGTCGTTGGTCATGCGCGAGAGCACGTCGCCCTTCGAGATGGACTTGCCGTCAAAGTACGAAAGGGGCACCTTGGAAATCTTGTCGGCAATCTGGCCGCGCATGCGGTAGACGACCTTCTGCGTGACGCCCGTCATGATCCAGCTCTGGAGGCCAGATGCCGCGGCGCTTGCCAGGTAGATCACGAGAAGGGTCACCAAGATCTGTCCGATGAGGCCAAAGTCTATGCCGCCCGTGCCGGCCGCCGCGGCCTGCACGCCACGGATGACCTCGGTGGTTGCGTTGCCCAGGACCTTGGGTCCCACCACCGAGAACACCACCGACGCCATGGCGAGAACCACCGCCGCCACAAGTCCCACGCGATACGGCCCCATGTAGTGCATGAGCTTTCGAATGGTGCCCTTGAAGTCCTTGGCCTTCTCGCCTGGCGCCATGCGGCTGCCCGGCCCGTGCGAGCTCGGCGCCTTCTGGGGCTGCTGCGTTTTCCCAGCCATTCCTACTCCTCCCCCGCAAGACCAAGCTCCTTGGCGCTGAGCTGGCTCTTTGCAATCTCCAGGTACTCGGGGCAGCTGCGCAGGAGCTCCTTGTGCGTGCCCTGCCCCACCACGCGGCCCTCGTCGAGCACGATAATCTGGTCGGCCCCCATAACGGTGGCAATGCGCTGTGCCACCACCAGGACCGCGGTGTCCGCCTGCTCGCGGGCAAGCGCCTGGCGCAGCCGCGCGTCCGTGGCGTAGTCAAGCGCCGAGAAGGAATCGTCCAGCACCAGGACCTCGGGGTGTGTGGCAAGCGCACGTGCAATGGCCAGGCGCTGGCGCTGCCCGCCGGAGACGTTGGTGCCACCCTGGGCGATTGTCGTCTGGAGGCCGTCTTCCTTCTCTGTCACAAGCTCCATGGCCTGCGCCACGTCGATGGCGTGGAGCAGGTCCTTCTCGCTGGCGTCATCTGTGCCAAAGGCCACATTGCTGGCAATGGTGCCCGAGAAGAGAAAGCCCTGCTGGGGCACGTAGCCCACGCGCGAGCGCAGGTCGGCGAGGGACATCTTGCGCGTGTCCACGCCGTCGAGCGTGATGGTGCCCGCCGTGGGGTCGTAGAGGCGCGGCACCAGCTGCACGAGCGTCGACTTGCCCGAGCCCGTGGAGCCCACGATGGCCGTCACCTTGCCGGGCGTAGTGGCAAAGCTCACGTCGCTCACCACATCGCCCTCGGCGTCCGGGTAGTGGAAACCCACGTGGTCAAAGACCAGCTTGCCGCGCGGCGCGTCTGCCGTCGGCGAGACGGGCTGCTCTGGCTCCGCCACGGCCGGCGTGACGTCGAGCACCTCCTGCACGCGACCAACGGAGACCTCGGCGCGCGGCAGAATCACAGCCACCATCGAGACAATGAGGAAGCTCATCACGATCATCATGGCGTAGCTGATAAAGGCCATCATGTCGCCCGCCTGCATGGCGCCGGCGGCCACCCCGCGCGAGCCAAACCACACGATGGCAACCGTGGCCACGTTCATCACGAGCATCATGAGCGGCATCATGAGAGTCATGGCGCGGTTCACGAAGAGCTGCGCGTCGCGAAGGTCACCGGACGCCGCATCAAAGCGCTTGAGCTCGTGGCCCTGACGGCCAAAGGCGCGGATGGTCATGATGCCGTCGAGCATCTCTCGCGCGAGGAGGTTCACGCGGTCTACCAGCGACTGCATGACCTTGAAGCGCGGCATGGTGAGCGTGAAGAGCACCGCCACAATGCCCAGCACGGCGAGAAGCGCCGCACCCACGATCCACGTGAGGCCGCCTCCCATGGTCATCACCTGCACCACGGCAACGATGCCCATGACCGGCGCAAACATCACCATGCGCAGCATGATCACGATCATGTTCTGGATCTGCTGCACGTCGTTGGTGCAGCGCGTGATGAGCGACGACTGCGAGAACCGGTTGACCTCCGCAGGCGAGAAGGACATCACCTTTGCATAGACATCGCGGCGCAGGTCGCGCGCAACGGCAGCCGCCACGCGGGACGCGATGAGCCCCGAGAGCACCGCCGCGACGAGTGACCCCAGGCAGAAGCCAAACATCACGAGCGCCATATGCCCCAGGTAGGCGGAGTTGCCCGCCTCAGCGCCCACCACGCCCACGTTCACGATGTCGGACATGTAGCGTGGCAGCGACAGCTCGCAGAGCGCCTGCACCAGAAGCAGCGCAAACACCGCCACGACCTCACCCACGTGCCCATGAAGGAGCTTAGCGAGCCTCATGCGTACCATCCCCCTCCAGCGGGCAGCCTGCCCGCGAGCCATCCACGCCCTGCGCGCGGGCGGTGACAATCTTGGCCAGATGCCCCGAGATGCGCACCAGCTCGCGCGCGTCATGTTCGCCCAGCTCACGAAGGATGCCCGCCACGTAGCCGTTGACCACCTCAAAGCGATGCTGGACCTCGGCCTCGCCCTTATTGGTGAGGCGCACGATCACGCTGCGGCGGTCATGGGGACTGGCGTGCCGCTCCACCAGGCCACGACCCTCGAGCTGGTCAATCGTCTTGGTGATGCGCGCGGTCGACACCTGGCACGCACGCGCCAAAGCCGTTGGGGTCATGCCCTCGGGCTGGTGGTGGAGCGCGTGCAGGGCGATTATCTCGCCACGCATCTCCATGTCCTTGGAGTGCGCCCCGTGACCGGCCCTAAGGCCGTGGACCGAGGTCATGAGCTGCTGGACTAAGCCGTCCCAGTCCGTCTTTTCGGCGTTGGACATGCTCTGCTCCTCTCGATTGATTGCTAGTGCCGTTAAACAGTTAGAGATGCTACCCCGCTCATACGGGATAATTAACGGCATTAGCGAGAAGGGGCTCGGACTTACATAGGGTCTACACTTATTAATGGCGTTAGCGATTCTCGCCAGGCGCCTGGCTGGCGGCGGCACCACGCGCGTCCTTCTCGCCGTCATGGCGCGTAAGCAGGAGAAACGCGACTGCGAGAACCGCCACCACCGTAGATGCAGCAAAGAGAGTCCCCTGCACCCCCAACACGTTTGCCACCAGAGGCGCCACAAGCAGCGGCAGGGTCCCCGCGCTATTGGTGCCCGCGTTCATGACCGCTGTCACGCGCCCCACATACGAGACATCGCAGCTGCGCTGCAGGATCGTGTCCTTCACGGGTCGCATGGCACCAAAGCCAAGGCCCGTCACAAGCTGCCCTACCACTGCGATGGTCACGTTCGCCGTGCCCACATAGATCATGGAGCCCACGCCGGTCACCAGCAGCAGGGCAGAAAGCGTCCCCAGCGTGAGCCGCTTGGTGGAGACACGCAACACCAGCAGCGACCCCACCGTCGCACCCACGCCGGCGCAGGCGGAGAGCCAGCCCATCCAATCGCCACTCACCTGCAACACGTCGCGGTAGAAGAGCGACTCGAGCGAGTCGAAGGCGCCGTAGGCAAAAAAGCCCAGGAAGTAGAGAAGAAAGAGCGTGCGCAGGGTCCTGTGCGAGAAGGTCACGCGAAAGCCCTCTACAAGCTGATGCCAAAAGCCCTCGTTGGCGGCGGGCTTCTCGTCGCTTGCGTGACCTGCGCGCCGGCTTGCTACGGTGCCCGGCGCCTCCGGCGTTGCCCAGACAAGCGCGGCGGCGAGAAGCGACGCCACGGGAATGGCGACAAAGCAGGCCTGGTTGGTGGAAAGCGTGGTCACGAAGCCGCCGACGAGCGGACCTACGATGACCGCCACCGAGACGGCGGTTCCGCACAGGCTGTTCATGCGCTTGAGCTCGCGCGGGCTGCTGGTGAGGAAGCGTGGGTAGGCGCTCACGGTGGTGCCGCAGAAGCCGTCGGCCAGACCCTCGAGCGTCGAGACCACGGCAAGCATGGGATAGCTCAGGGGCATGAGCAGGGCAAAGATGCCGATAAGCGCAAAGCCCACGAGCGAGGTCGCAAGGGTAAGGCGCGGGCCCACGCGGTCCGTGACCACGCCCGCGAGGGCGCCGCCCACCACCAGGGCAACGTTGAGCAGTATGACCAGGGCAGATACCTCAATGGCGCCAGCGCCGAGCTGGTAGGTGGCGCAGCCGATGAGTCCCACGAAGTACGTGGCGGTAAAGCCCAAAACGAGCAGGAAGTTTGCTAGGACGAGGCGATGCGTGGGAGTAAAGAGCAGGCGCAGACCGAGACGAGAATGGGAAGGCATGGGATCTCCAAGGGTTTGACGGCGAGAAGGACGTTGCCCCGTCTTGGGGCGGACGATGCGTCGCTACTTTGCGAGCTGTCCCCCTGCGATCCCTGCCATGAGTACCTCCTTGGTTAACAAACGTTCGCACGATGTTACGCGCGCGGCGGCTCGCCGCGCAAGGGCGGGGGTGGGGTATTAGTTCTCCGCGTAGATGCCCACGAGCGCCTGGAGCACGTCAACCATGGTCTCCAGCTCGCGCACCGGCACGAACTCGGTCACGCCGTGAGCGTTGTGGTAGCAGGCCGAGAGGTTCGCACACGGCAGACCGCGGAAGGAGAGTTGCGCGCCGTCGGTGCCGCCACGCATGGGGACCGTCCGCATGGTAACGCCGCAGGCCGCATACGCGCGACGCGCGGACTCGATGAGGTGCGCGTTCTCGGAGCGGGTAATGACCTCGGCCATATTACGGTACTGGTCGCGAATCTCGATGGAGAGCACAGGCTGGCCGGCCACCGCGGACGGGCGCAGGGCGTACTCCTCGTTCACCTGTGCCACGGCCGAGCGGAGCAGGTCCTTTCTCGCCTCAAAGCGGTCGCGGTCGTGGTCGCGAATGATGTAGTCCGCGCGGGCATCCTCGCAGTCGCCCTCAATGCGCTCCAGGTAGAAGAAGCCCTCGCGGTCCTGCGTGAACTCCGGGCGGTCCTGGGGCGGAATGAGCTGGTGCACGCGGAGCAGCGTCTCGGAGGCGTTGACCATCACGTCCTTCGCGGTGCCAGTGTGGACCGAGCGCCCGTTGGCGCGGATGGTCGCCTCGGCGGCGTTGAACGTCTCGTAGCAGAACTCGCCCAGGGGGCCGGCATCGATGGTGTAGCCATAGGCGGCACCCAGCGCGTCAAGGTCGAGCAGCGCCGCACCGTGGCCGATCTCCTCGTCAGGGACAAATGCCAGCGCGAGCGCCGGATGCGGGATGGAGGGCTTCTCGGCAAGGCGTGCGAGAAGCGAGACGACCATCGCCACGGCGGCCTTGTCGTCTCCGCCGAGAAGAGACGTGCCGTCCGAGGTCACAAGGTTCTCGCCAACGAGGTCTTTGAGCTCAGGGTTTGTGGCGGGGTCGAGGGCGACCTCGGCGCCGTCGCGGCCGCGACCCAGGACAAGACGTCCGCCCTCGTAGCGCTTGACCTGCGGGTGGACCGGGCTGCCGTAGGTCTGCCACGCGGTATCGAGGTGGCAGCAGAACGCGAGCACAGGGCACTTCTCGGCACCGGAGCTTGCGGGCCAGTGGGCCGTGACGTAGGCGTGCTCGTCGAGCGTGACGTCTTGGGCGCCAAGATTGCGCAGGTCAGTGGCAACGACGCGCGCCATGTCGAACTGGGCCGGGGTCGAGGGCACCGTTTGCGCGGTGCGCGGGTCCGACTGCGAGGGAACCTCGCAGTACCTCACGAACCTCTCGAGCACGTCACTCGTCGCCTTGCGTCCCATGCGGTGGCACCTCTCCCCTTGCGCTTGCGACGTGCGCACGGCCGCCGCAGCAGCGCGCACGCCCTTCCCGGATGACTACCCTAGCGCAAAGTGTGCGGCAACGATGTCGCCAAGATGCCGCGCCATTTCGCCGGTTAGGAAAAATCCGAACGTTTAGGGGAGTCTAAACGTTCGGAATCCGCGACACCTCCCGCAATGCCGCGCATTCCCGCCGGTTAGAAGGCCTTAACCGTTCGGAAAAATCCTAACCGGCGAAATGGCGCGGCATTGAAGAAAGGGCCGGCAACGCCGCCGAGAAGGGCCGGACGAAAATCTCCGCTCGGGCGAGATTCTGGCGCCGGAGGGCGCACTACCGAAGCAATCACGTACGAAAGGGGTCTTCCGGCGCCGTTTTCTCGCCGGAAGGCGAGTTTCCGCAGCGTCGGCGACCAAAAGTAGCCCTCGGGCGTCACGCGTGCCGAGAAGCGCCGTCAGTCGCGCGCCGTCGCGCCCCGACGCCGCCAACTCCACCAAAATGCCCCCTTAGCCGTAGGAGTTTGTGAAACCGCCGAGAAACCCGTACCTCACCCTTGCCTTCTATTTCCTACAAACTAGTATGAATTAGGTCGCAAGGGGTACCCTCGGGTTAGGTCGCGCGGGACACCCCCCACAGGTGGCCCAAGGCACCCTCGCGAGCAACCCACGGCGCCCTCGCGGGCAGACAAATCGTCCCCCGCAGGCAGTCCAAGGAACCCCGCAGGCAGCCCAACGCCACCCCGCGACCAGCAACGCGCGCGCCGGTTCGCCGACACACGCACGGAGAGGAAACCTGCGTCGGCAGCCAGACAGCCGCAGGCGCATTCGAGCTAGGAGAACAGCATGGCAGACACGCTTCTCGACGTGAGCGGCATCTCCGCAGGTACGGAGGACAAGCCCATCCTCCACGACGTCAACCTCAAGGTTGGCGCAGGCGAGACCCACGTCCTCATGGGCCCCAACGGCGCCGGCAAGTCGACGCTCGGCCACGTGATCATGGGCGACCCCACCTACAAGGTCACCTCGGGCACCATCACCTTCGACGGTCAGGACATCACCGAGCTCTCGCCCGACAAGCGCTCGCTCGCGGGCGTCTTCCTGTCCTACCAGGCCCCCGTCGAGGTCCCCGGCGTGCCTCTCTACAGCTTCCTGCGCTCCATCTCGCAGATGCGCCCCGAGCTCAAGTGCACCGCGCGCGAGTTCCGTCGCCGCGTGGGCGCCATCGCCGACGAGCTCAACCTCGACCAGAGCTTCCTCATGCGTGAGCTCAACGTGGGCTTCTCGGGCGGCGAGAAGAAGAAGATCGAGATGCTCCAGCTGCTGCTTCTCCAGCCCAAGCTGGCAATTCTCGACGAGACGGACTCCGGCCTCGACGTCGACGCGCTGGCCACCGTCTCGCACGGCATCCAGCGCTACCGCGAGACCGTGGGCGGCGCGCTCATCATGATCACGCACAACACGCGCATTCTCGAGCGCCTCACCGTGGATCGCACGCACGTGATGGTCAAGGGCCACCTGGTTGCCGAGGGCCCCGCAAGCCTCATCGACGACATCGACAAGAACGGCTTCGAGCGCTTCGAGAGCCAGGCCGCGGGCGAGGGTGATGCAAGGTGACAAAGGAGAGGACGCAGGTCGCAGACGTCGACCGCTCCCTCTACGACTTCACCAAGTCCGAGGAGGGATACGAGCGCTACGCCGACGGCCTCACGCCGGACATCGTGCGCGCAATCTCGGCCAAGAAGGACGAGCCCCAGTGGATGCTCGACCTGCGCCTGAAGGCGCTCGACGAGTACCACCGCCGCCCCATGGCCACCAACTGGGGCCCATCGATCGCAGGCCTTGACCTGGACCACATCTCCACGTACGTCTCGCCCAAGACCAAGCAGGCCTCAAGCTGGGACGACGTGCCGGCAGACATCAAGGACACCTTCGAGCGCCTGGGCATCCCCGAGGCGGAGCGCGAGAGCCTCGCCGGCGTGGGCGCCCAGTACGACTCGGAGATCGTCTACCACAACATGCGCGAGGAGGTCGCCAAGCAGGGCGTGGTCTACACCACGATCGAGGACGCGCTCCACGACCCCAAGTGGGAGCCCGTGGTGCACGAGTACTTTGGCACCCTCATCCCCATGACCGACCACAAGTTTGCGGCGCTCCACTACGCCGTGTGGTCGGGCGGCTCGTTTGTCTACGTGCCCGCTGGCGTCAGCCTCGACTACCCGCTGCAGAGCTACTTCCGCCTCAACGCCCAGGGTGCGGGCCAGTTTGAACACACGCTCATCATCGTTGAGCCCGGTGCCAACCTGCACTTCATCGAGGGCTGCTCGGCGCCCAAGTACTACGAGGCCAACCTCCACGCCGGCGCCGTGGAGCTCTTCGTGAAGGACGGCGCGCGCCTGCGCTACTCCACGATCGAGAACTGGTCCAAGAACATGTACAACCTCAACACCAAGCGCGCGACCGTGGGCGCCGACGCCAAGATGGAGTGGGTCTCGGGCAGCTTTGGCAGCCACGTCTCCTACCTCTACCCCACCACGATCCTCGCCGGCGACCGCTCGAGCTGCGAGTTCACGGGCATCACCTTCTCCGGCGCCACGCAGGACCTCGACACCGGCTGCAAGGTCATCCTGAACGGCCGCGACACCACCGCCTCGGTGAGCACCAAGTCCATCTCCAAGGACGGCGGCATCAACACCTTCAGGAGCTCGGTCGTCGTGGGTCGCCACGCGGACAACGCGCGCTGCACCGTGAGCTGCCAGTCGCTCATGCTCGACAACATCAGCCGCTCCGACACCATCCCCGCGATGGACGTGCGCAACCCCACCGCGTCGGTTGGCCACGAGGCCACCATCGGGCGCATCTCGGACGACACGATCCTCTACCTCATGAGCCGTGGCTGCTCCGAGCAGGAGGCCCGCACGCTCGTGGTGAACGGCTTTGCCAACCCAGTCTCGAAGGAACTCCCCATGGAGTACGCCGTCGAGATGAACAACCTCATCAAGCTCGAGATGGAAGGGGCGATCGGCTAATGGCAGACGAGAACGCCACCGTCGTGCTCGACCGCGTGAACGAGCCCCCCGCGCAGACCTGGAACCGCCTGCGCGCCAATGACATCACGCTCACGGTGCCCAAGATCTCGAGAAGGTCACCAGCTGGGTGACCTCGCAGGCCGCCGACGCGCGCTACGTTGAGATTCCTGCGCACACCGTGCGCGAGGAGCCCATCGTGGTGGCCGTCGACACCGACAAGGGCGAGGTCGCGGACACCGGCGTCATGGTGCGTGCGGGCGCCACGGTCTCCATCGTTGTCGCCGCGGGCGGCACCAACGCAGCCGCAACCACCTCCGCCTCGCTCCTGCGCGTGATTGCCGAGGAGGGCGCAAACGTCACGATCACCGAGGTCGTTGGCATTGGCTCTTCTCAGCAGCACCTCGAGAGCGTGGGCGTGGACGCAGACGACGACGCCCACGTTGAGGTTCGCCAGTACGCGCTCGGCGGCGGTACCGTGGCCTTTGGCACGGCGGTCTCCCTCTCCGGCGACCGTGCCCGCGCCAACGTGGGACTGCGCTACTTCGCCGATGGCAAGGACCACCTGGACGTGAACCACGTGGTGCGCCAGCGCGGCAAGAACACCATCGCACACGTGCGCGAGAACGGCATCCTTGATGACGCGGCCGAGAAGGCCCTGCGCGCCACCATCGACCTGGTCCACGGCGCCCGCGGCTCCAAAGGCGACGAGGCGGAGAGCGTGCTGGTCTTTGGCGACGACGTGGTCAACAAGACCGTCCCCGTCATCCTCTGCGACGAGGACGACGTCCAGGGCAACCACGGCGCCACCATCGGCACCGTCGGCCCCGAGCAGATGGACTACCTCGCCGACCGCGGCCTCTCCCGCAAGGACGCAGAGGCGCTCTTCGTGCGCGCCCTCTTCGAGGACGCCATCATCAACGCACCCGAGGCACACGCGCATGACGTTGCCGTGCGCCAGGCCGAGCGCGTGCTGGGCGCCGAGGTGGCGCACGACTTCGACGCGAGCGTGCAGCTCGCGGAGGACGAGGAGGCATAAGGTAAGCCCATGCTGACACAAGACGAGCTTTCAACCATCGAGCAGAACCCCTACAGGGGCGACTACCCGCTTCTCTCGGCTAATCCTGACCTCGCGTTTCTCGACAGCGCCGCCACCGCACAGCGCCCGGCCGTTGTCCTTGACGCGCAGCGCCACTTCTACGAGACCATGAACGCCAACCCGCTTCGCGGCCTCTACCGTCTCTCCGTCGAGGCAACCGAGGCCATCGCGCAGACGCGCGACAAGATTGCGGCCTTCCTGGGCGCCGTGGACGAGGCGGGCAAGCCCTGCGGCAGCCAGGTTGTCTTTACGAGAAACGCCAGCGAGTCTCTCAACCTTGTGGCCCGCACGCTGGGACGCTCCGTGCTCAAGCCCGGCGACGACGTGGTCATCTCCATCATGGAGCACCACTCGAACCTCATCCCGTGGCAGCAGATCTGCCGCGAGACCGGCGCCAACCTGGTCTACCTGCGCATGGACGAGAACTACCGCATCACGCCCGAGGAGGTCGCCGCAAAGGTGGGCCCGCGCGCCAAGATCGTCTCGGTGACGCAGGTCTCCAACGTCCTGGGCGTGGAGAACGACATCCCCATGATTGCCAGGCGGGCGCACGAGATGGGCGCCTACATGGTGGTCGACGGCGCGCAGTCCGTGCCGCATGTCCGCGTGAACGTGCGTGAGCTTGGCTGCGACCTTCTCGCCTTCTCGGCGCACAAGATGGGTGGCCCCATGGGGATTGGCGTCCTTTGGGGCAAGCCCGAGGTGCTCGACGCTATGCCGCCCTTCCTCACCGGCGGCGAGATGATCGACTCCGTGACCGAGACCGACGCCGTCTGGGCGCCCGTGCCGCAGAAGTTCGAGGCTGGCACGCAGGACGCCGCTGGCGCGTATGCCTTTGGCGCCTGCCTGGACTACCTGGACGAGAAGGGCTTCGGCGCGCTTGAGGTTCGCGAGCGCCTGCTTGCCCGCTACCTCACGGACTCACTGGCCGCCCTCCCCTACGTGGACGTTATCGGCCCCGCCGAGGGCGAGCGCCACGTGGGATCGGTTGCCTTCAACGTGCGCGGCATTCACCCGCACGACGTGGCGTCGATACTCGACATGAACAACGTGTGCATCCGCGCCGGCCACCACTGCGCGCAGCCGCTTCTCGCCTACCTGGGCGTGGAGAACGGCGCCACCTGCCGCGCGAGCATTGCCTTCTACAACGACAAGTCCGACATCGACGCCCTTGTCGACGGTCTCGCGAAGGTCTGGGAGGTCTTCCATGGACGTGACTAGCCTCTACAACGCCGAGTTCATGGACCACGTGGCCCATCCCGACTACAAGTACCAGATGGAGAACCCCACCTGCACGCACGAGGGCGTGAACCCCTCCTGCGGCGACGAGCTGAAGTTCTCCGTGCGGCTGGCAGATGACGGCACCATCGACGAGGCCGCGTTTACGGGCCGTGGCTGCGCCATCAGTCAGGCCTCGGCCGACATCATGAGCGACCTCATGGTGGGCCGGACCCCCGAGGAGGCCATTCACCTGTGCGACCTCTTCGAGCGCATGGTGCGCGGCGAGGTCACCGATGAGGCCGAGCTCGAGCCCCTTGAGGACGCCGAGATGCTCAAGGACATCTCGCACATGCCGGCACGCGTGAAGTGCGCCGAGCTTGCGTGGCGCACGCTCAAGGAGATGCTCGAGGCGCGCGCCGCCGCGGACAAGGACGAGAAGGGAGCCTAGCCATGGCCGGGATGTTCTCGACAAAGGGCATGTACGCCCTGCGCGCGATGGCCGACCTCGCATCCCACGACGGATGGGTGTCCCTGGGCGACGTCTCGAAGCGGCAGAACATCTCGCGCAAGTACCTTGAGCAGGTCATCTCCCTCATGCACAAGGCGGGCTACGTGGAGAGCCAGCGCGGCAAGGGCGGTGGCTATCGCCTTACGCGCAAGCCCGAGGAGTACACGCTGGGCGAGCTCTTGCGCGCGGCAGAGGGGTCGCTTGCGCCTGTAGCCTGCCTGCAGTGTACCAACGACACGTTCTGCTCGCAGATGGACACCTGCACCACCGTGGGAGTGTGGCGCGACCTTGGTCGCGTGACCTCGGCGTATCTCGACAGCAAGACCCTGGCCGACCTTCTCGAGCCCACCGATGTGAACGAGGACGCTGCCCGCCTGAACCGCGACGAATGAGACAAAGGGACAGTCCCTTTGTCTCATTGACGCCTCTCGGCCAGATGCCGCGCCATTTCGCCGTTTAGGGATTTTCCGAACGGTTAGAACCCCCTAAACGGCGAGGACCCGCGGCACATAATCGGATGCCGCGGATTCCGAACGGTTAGGCCCTCCTAACCGTTCGGTTTTTTTCTAAACGGCGAAATCCGGCGCCTTATGGCAGCCGCCGGGAAAACTGCGGCTTAGTTGCAGTTTGCAAGAGGAGCTGCCGAGAAAAACCGCAGGTAGATGGCCTGCGGCCCTTCTCGGCACTGCAACTAAACCGCAGTTTTTGCTGGCGCCACCACCTGCCTCGCGCCCCGCAGTCAGCGGCCCTGCGCCTGACCCAGCTTGACCTCGTACGCGCGGGCGATGATTTCCGCACAGCCCTCGCGCCCAAACTCCGCCCGGTTCACCACCAGGTCCTTCCCGGTATGGAGGCCCCACCTACCTCCGGAGTAGCGCGCGTAGAACTCCTCGCGCTCGCGCTGCTTGCGGTGCACCAGGCGGCGCCCCTCTCGCTCGGAGAGCCCGCGCTTCTCTCTCACGATCCTCACGCGATCGGCCATGGGAGCCGTCACCAGCACCTTTATGAGGTTAGGGTTGCCCCGCAGGATGTAGTCTGAAAGACGCCCCTCTATGATGCAGCTGCGCGTGAGTCCCAGGTCCAAGATCACCTGGCGCATGGCCGTGAACAGCTTGTCGGAGTCGATGTCCTTTCCCAGCGGCACATAGGGCAGAAGCGCCAGCGGGCGTCCCTGGACCTTCTCGTCATATGCTGCCAGCTGGTCCTCCGTAAAGCCGGTCTTCAAGGCAGCGCGCACGAGAAGCTCGTTGTCGTACAGGGGAATCCCCAGCTTTACCGAGAGAAGCTTGCCCACCTCGTGACCCTCGGCGCCGTAGTCGCGAGAGATGGAGACCACCACGGGGCAGTCCTCTGGCGCCGCCGCCGTCGCCGCCGCAGCCGCCGTTGCGTCGCGTGTCTCAGCCATTGCGTTGCTCCCCTCCTAAGCCGCCACGAGTCGCCGCTGGTAGGCGCGGACGGCAAGCGAGATGCAGAAGTTGAGGACAAAGTACGTGAGGAACACAAACCCGTAGAGCAGGAGGATCTGTGGCAGAGTAACTGCCTGGCCCATGACCACCGCCGAGTTGCGCATGAACTCGTGGACGTCGATGCCGCGCAGGTAGGACGTGTCCTTGATGACCGTAGTGCACTGGCTAAAGAGCGCCGGGACAATATGGCGGAAGGCCTGCGGCAAGACGATGTGCCACATCATGCCAAAGAAGCCAAAGCCCTGGCTGCGCGCGGCCTCAAACTGCCCGCGCGGGATGGCGTTGAGGCCACCGCGCACGATCTCGGCCATGACCGCCGAGGTGAACGTCGTGAAGACCGCAATAGAGATGGCCACCCCGCTTCCCTTGAGCGTGAAGCGAAAGATGAGAATCCACAGCAGGTTGGGCGTGCAGCGGAAGAGCTCGATGTAGGCGCTCACAAGCCACGCGAGCGGACGCAGCTTGCCCGTGCAGTAGGTCTTCACCAGGGCGAGAACCGTGCCCACCAGGATGGAGAGGACAATGGATGCCGCGGCGATGACGATGGTGTTGACAAGCCCCTGCAGCATGAAGGTGACGTTGTCGGCGGTAAAGATCTCCATGGGCTACGCCACCTCCCCCTTGGTCGTTCCTGGCGCGGCCCCAGCGCCGCCCGCGTCCTTCTCGCCGCGCGCGCCGCCCGCCCTGCCGCCAGGCTCCTTGGCACGGCGCTCGAGCCAGCTCACGAGCATGGCAAGCGGGAAGCAGATGATGAAGTACATCACGCAGCACAGGATGTAGCCCTGCAGGTAGTACATGAGGTCGCCACCGGCGATGAGGGCAAGCACGGAGGTGTTCTTCACCAGGTTGAGCGCCTGGTTGGCAAGGGGCGGCAGGATGATGCGGAGCGTCTGCGGCAGGATGATGTAGCGGTATGCCTGCACGCGCGAGAAGCCCTGTGACTGCGCGGCCTCCATCTGGCCACGGGGGATGGCCTCGATGCCGGTGCGGATGACCTCTGCCACGTACGCCGCGTGGTAGAGACCCACACCAACGACGCCTAGCACGAACGGGGCAATTCTCGTGATGGTCTGCGCGCCCGTGATGGCCTTGATCACCTGAGGGCCGGCCGTGTACATGAAGAACACCTGCACCACAACGGGCGTGTTCTGGTAGATCTCCACGTACACGCGCGCAATGCCGCGCAGGATGCGCGAGCGGGTGGTCGAGAAGGTGCCAAAGATGGTCCCCACCACCAGCGCCACCGCCAGGCCGGCAAGCGACACCTGCAGGGTAAAGAAGAACCCCTGCCACAGCGCCGCGGAGTCGGCCAGCGTCACCGACCACCTCCTTGCGCTGAATAGCCCGTTCATCCCGATCCCCTCCTCGTTACCTTCTCCGTGCCGGCTGCGCTACGCGCTCTGGAGCCCGTAGGCCTCCAGGAGCTTGTCGAGCTCGCCGTTGTCCTTGAACTCGTCGACAAGGTCGTTGACCAGCTTGGTGAGCTCGGTCGCGTTCTTGTTGGTTGCGATGCCGTACTCCTGGGTGCCAAAGATGATGTCGGGGCAGAGCAGCTCATTCGTGTCGTCCATGTAGCCGCGCAGGATGGAGCGGTCAACCGAGAAGACGTCGATCGTGTTGGACGAGAGGGCTGCGGAGAGCGTGGGGTAGTCGGGGAACTCCTGGAAGGTCACGTTGAGGTTCTCCTTGCCCTGGTCCTTGAGCATCTGGGTGAGGGTGTCCTTTGTGGTCGCGCCCTGCGCGATGCCGATGATCTTGCCGTCCAGGTCATCCAGCGTCTTCATGCCGGAGCTCTTGAGCACCAGCATGCCAATGGAGTCCGTGTAGTACGGGTCCGAGAAGTTCCAGGACTCCTTGCGCTCGTCGGTGATCGTGTAGGTGGCGGCAACCACGTCAAGCTCGCCGGAATCGAGCATGGGCCCACGGGTCTTGGCGGTGACGCCGGTGAAGTCAACCTTCTTGCCAGACTTGGCCTCGTCTGCCGTCATGTCGAAGATCTTTCCGGCAATGGCGTAGCAGAGGTCAACCTCAAGGCCGGTGTAGGTGCCTGCCGAGGGGTCATCGTAGCCAAAGCCGGGGACGTCGGTCTTGATGCCGCACTTGAGGGAGCCGCGGTCGACGATGGACTGGACGCCCGGGTCGCTGGTGACGGAGTTCTCCTCGCTGCCGGAAGACGATGCGGTCGAGGTGGTGGTGCCGGCGTCGTCGGAGTCATCCGCGCAGCCAACAAGGCCAAGCGAGAGAAGCGCTGCGGAACCAAGGGATGCGGTGATGAACGACCTGCGGGATAGCGTGGACATGGTGCTCTCCTCTCGTTTGGGCGTGTATTGCTTCCAGCCGAGGCTGGGTGACGCCGTGTTGTGGGGCGTTTGTCGGACGCGGCGCGGCGGGGCTGCCGGCACAGCCGGGGCGGCCACCGCACCGGCCGCCTACCGAAGGATCTTGCTGAGAAACTCCCTGCAGCGGGGGTTCTCGGGGTGCTCGAAGAAGTGGTCAGGCGTACCTTTCTCGAGAATCTGGCCGTCATCCATGAAGACGACCTCGTCGGCAACCTGGCGGGCGAAGCCCATCTCGTGGGTCACGCAGACCATCGTGATGTTCTCCTGCGCAAGCTCGACCATCACGTTGAGTACCTCCTGGACCATCTCGGGATCGAGGGCGGAGGTAGGCTCGTCGAGCAGCATGATGGGCTGCTTGGTGCAGAGCGCACGTGCGATGGCCACGCGCTGCTGCTGGCCGCCGGAGAGGTTCTGCGGGTACTCGTCGGCCTTCTGGGCAAGACCGACGCGCTCGAGGTTCTCCATGGCGGTCTTTCTCGCCTCTTCGCGGCTCTTCTTCTGGAGCTTGATGGGCGCGAGGGTGAGGTTGCCCAGCACGGTCATGTTGGGATAGAGGTTGAACTGCTGGAAGACCATCGAGGTGTACGTGCGTGACGCAGCGGATGAGCGTGGACTTGCCCGAGCCGGAGGGGCCAATGACCACGAGCTTCTCGCCTTCACGGACGTTGAGGCTCACGTCCTTGAGTACGTGGAGGTCGCCAAAGTACTTGTTGAGGTGCTTGATCTCTATCATGTCCGCCACGGTCGTCCCCCTTCCGACGCTGGAGCAGGCCGGGCGGCTTCCCTGCGCGCCGGCGCCCCTCCCCCTCCGCTCTGGCTAGCGTTGGGTTTGTTGAGCGCAATCCTAAATCCCGCGAGCGGCTGGATGGCTCCCGTGGGCGGATAGTTTTCACGACGAGACGGCACGAAAACAACGATGCAACGTTACGTAACACTTTGGTAATGGAGGGGGGCACGGAGCACGCATTCGGACGCCGCCGAACAACCTTGCAGATTCTCGGCTTGCAGATTCCGATCGGTTAGAGCGCTTTAACCGATCGAAAACTGCAGGTTTTACCCCCCAGCCAAGGCAGCAAGCACTCCGGGCCAAGCGCCGCCAAGCAAACCTGCGGGTTAATAGCACCCCAAGAAAGTGGCTGCCGAGAAGAACCGCAGGTAGCAGGCTTGTAGCTATTCTCGGCACTGCTATTAAGCCGCAGATTTGCTCGGGATGGGGATTGCGGCTGCCATCGCCACGGCAATTAAGCCGCAGGTTTGCTCGAGATGGCCTTGTGGCAGCCGCCGGCAATACAGGCGTCCCCGCCGCACACAAAAGGCCCGCCCGGACAATGAACTGCGCCCCAAAACTTGGACGCGATAAATCATAACCGCTAGGCGGCCTCCCGAAGGGCCTGTTCCCGGAACTCGACCGGGGTCAGGCCCTTCAGC